>JBEVXV010000602.1:0-3533 GCA_040505915.1 Sedimenticola sp.
TTGTATTATGAATATTCCTCCTTCAAAGGAGCACCTCCATATGGAGTAAACAAGCATGGTACATGTATATACAATAAGCAAACATAGCATACATCAACAATAAAGTAAAGTATATGAACAAGTGCATGCTAAAGTCAATTTCATCAGCACCAATAAGACCAAATCACGCAGGAATGACACTTTGTCTAGATGTACTTCAACTCATGCCAGCAGCACGTATCTGGCACAGTGCAGTGTATAGACTAGCCTACCCGCATGAAACTGAATATCACGGATGTCCTCCAATGTTAGCTGGTCATATTTATTTAACAATATACTGCTATCTACGATCACATGCAGTAAGCTAATTTCCAATTCAGAAACGCGTAGCTTCAAACAGAGTGCATGATAGCATGTCAGTACACTTTGCAGAGTTGGTTTCCTTTTTGTGTCCAATGCTTTACACTCAAGGAGGAAATGCTCCAGTGTCTCGTCAGCTAGGCCGCACATCAAGCATATCGGGTTAACTGTGAATTTGTTAAATTTTGCTCTATTTGTTTGCAAAATATATGTTCCCGTTATTAACCGCAATTGCACCGGAATTCTGCTGGCTTCTCGTGTACTTCCCGACGTGGTCTTTAGTAGTGCATGCGTCTTCCCTGGAGTGAAGTGTGCGGTGTTTAATAATGCTAGTGACGGATACAGATTTGACATTGCGGACATTTTTGTTACCCAATAGCGATTTATAGCGTTGTCAACCGTTTTCTTCCAAACAAATTTTGCTTGTTGTTCATGCAGTAGACTCAGTGCATTCGGCAGATCATACATCATTAATATACGCCTGATATCTATAAACCAACTGTTACTCGTATATGATTTAACTGATAGTTGCCTATGTGCTAATTGTTTCTCTATGCTTTCATCTTTCAGGCGAGTAATGCTTCCAAATAACATCAACGCTCTTTTGTGCATGTTTGCTTCAACTGGTAAAATTCCAGACAGAATGTAAACGGCCGGATTGGCAGTATTGCGTGGGAGCGATAGCAGCTGTTTAACACACGTCCGTAGGAACGTTTCAAGAGTCTCTAGGTTTCTTCCACTTGGCAGTAACACTTCGATTCCATACATTAGGATAGGAAGTATGCACACCCGAAACACGTGGATCACCGACTCTGGATCTAGTCCATTCTCACCGTGTACACCAGCAGGCATAAGGCTGTATAATGCTCTTCGTGACTTCTGTATGTTGTTTTCTATTCCTTCACGATCACGAATACATCCAGTTCTTGTTATACCCATATGTGACGTCTTTGGAACTATGGGTACCATATCATCACCAAGCTTCCACGGGTAACTTTCAGTCCCTTCACTGGATCTGACCGCAGTTCGTTTCACTTTCAATATCACACTCTTGGTAGGCTGTAGCGTATACTGTTCCATGCAGCTGTAGTCGTGTGACATATCTAGTAGGAGCTGTAGTTCGTCTGGATCAGTACTCATTAGTGTAATGTCATCTGCACATGTTGGCGCTGCACAATGTATACTACCAATTGATGCACCTAACCCAGATTCACAAATCCTATTTAGCAGGTCGTTTACATACACTTTGTAGAGATCTGAACTCAAGACACCGCCCTGTCGAACTCCCTGATCAATCTTGAAACATTCAGAAACAAGTCCATTCCACTTAACTACACTGCTAGCACCTTGGTATAAGTTTTGAATCATTGTCCAGCACTTGCCTTCAACTCCAACATTGTAAAGCTTACGTAGGAGATTGGGATGCGATACAACATCAAATGCAGCCTTCGCATCCAGAAACGCGACATATGCAACTTTGTTCATATCCCTGCACTCGCGTAGATATTCTTCCACAATTAGAGCACAGTTCACGGAAGACGACTGCGCGGTAAATCCTCTTTGTAAGACATTCTGGGAGGCGTTGATATGGGGCGCTATCTGGTTACGAATTAAAACTTCAATTAGTTTCGACAGCACAGGCGTGACCGTAATCCCTCTGTAGTTTTTAGCATCGTTTTTAGAGCCTTTGTTTTTGTAGACTGGAGACAAAATCCCCTTTTTTAACATGTCCGGAATTGTTCCAGCCGTAAATATAGCTTGTAGAATATCGGTTACATGCCGCAATAGATTATCTCCGCCGTGCAGAAGGTGTTCTGCGGTTAGTCCAAATATATCAGCAGATTTTCCTTTGTTCAACGTTTGAATAGCTGTCAATACCTCCTCCAGTGTTATGTTTAAATTGTCAGTATTCACATATGCACATATATCATGAATTTCAACAACATCATTCATTGCCAGATTGAAGTGATCATGATCATATCTGACATTGTCACTGCGTTTCGCTAATGAACTAAAATGAACTTGCCACCCAGCAAGCATATCATGCTCATTAGTATATGTGACATCATCTACATTCAATTCTGATATAAAACTTGTCAATTTTCCTCTGTGTTTTCGTAATAATGAATGAAACTTTTTTGTGTCACTGTTCCTAGTTGCAAGAATCTCGGACTTGTATGAGTCTCTGCGTATAGCATTTTCAATCCTGCAGGCTTTTCGTAACTCGTTCTTGTTGCATTTCATGTTAATATACAGCTCGTTTTGAGTATCCACTGGTCTTCCTGCGCATTTCCATTCCCAGAATGAATACTTGCTCAGCTGTCTAGCATACTTCACATCATCTGACATTCGTGTAGGTCCGGAATTCTTGCCCTTCCTTCTCCTGGTGTTGGGTACTTGGGACAAAACCGCTTCATTTAACACTTCAAACAAGGTGTCGACACTAGTTGCAATGTCACTAATGGTGCGAATGTCATCGCCTTTCTGCACGTCCTGCAGATGCATGTCGATTTCCGATTTGTACTGCGCCTTATCAACTCTATCCCAATTCACTTTAATAGTTTGATTTGTTTTCTGATCCAAATGCTTTGCTTTTAGGCTGGCATGTATCGAACACAAAAGCGGATGGTGATCCGATGTCATTGAACCGTATGTATCTAATTTCTTAACACTCACTAAACTATCATCCAACGAGGTACTGTACAGAAAATAGTCAATCATTGAAACTTCTTCCATTTTGGCATTCATAAATGTTTTCCCAATGTCACTATACATAAGATCATTATCACTTAGAAACTTCTTAAAGATTGTCTTTCTTCTACTTTCAGGAACCAGGGAAATGTCTTCGTTAATATCACCACCGATAAGAATTAAATGAGTGGCACAGAATTCTTGAACTATAGCATGCACTTGCTCAATACAATCAATAAATTCAACCACATTTTCACAATGACCTTTACATGGCATATATACTGACATTACAAGTATAGGTTTTGGCCCAACTATAAGCTCAACACATTGGATCCTTTCACCACCAAGTGGAATAACCTTGACAATATGATCCAATGTTTTGCGCCACAGTATGCCAACTCCACCATAGCCTCTGGGCATTTGTATTGGGGGCAACGGATTGCAACTATCAACAGCCTTTCCGGTCCCTATAAAGTCATCATGAATTTCGTTCAATTCGTATA
>JBEVXV010000603.1:0-4079 GCA_040505915.1 Sedimenticola sp.
GCAGTAGCGCGGACGCTCTGCCTCATCACAGCCGAGAAGCTTCAACCCTGATATTGCATAGGGCTCTGACTTGTTATGAGACAAGGCCTTCTTAAATGCATCAGCAGAAGAGTGGGTATCACCCAGATACATATGGATGTACCCCATGTTGGCCAGGAATACAGGTTCATCCGGAGAGTGTTTCAGTAACTTCAGATAAACACGCTGGCTGAGTAGCGGATCATTATACCCATAGAGCATGGTATTCAATTTATCGATCAATGCCGTTTTATAATGAACCGCAGGCAACCCCTGGGTAACGACATTCAATGCATCATCCCAGCGCTCCTGTGAGTGATACAGGGCAATAAGCCCTAGGTAACACGGTTGGCAGCCTGCATCAGCTGTAATCCCTTCTTTAAAGGTCTGCTCTGAAGCAACAGGCTCCTGCATGTACATCTGTGCATATCCCAGGTTGGCAAGATAGAGAGGGTCACCGTGTGACACAGCCACCAGCTCACTATAGATTCTCTGGCTAAGCGCCGGATTCTCCCGCTTGGTCAGCATGGCATTCAACTTCCCTACCAACTCGGTATCATGGCGCACCACAGACAACCCTTTTACTGCTGCATCCAGGGCCTCATCATCACGTCCCTGGGCCTGGTAGAGATCAACCATGCCCGAATAGCAGAGATGGCAACTCTCATCCCACTCTATTCCATGCTTAAAAGCAGCTTCAGATTCAGACCACTGCTGTCGGCTCAAAGCAATCCATCCACGGCCTACCCAAGGCAGTGCGGCCCAAGTGTTCCAAATGGTACGATCAATACCATAAAAGACAAAATCTACGTGATGCATACTATCCTCGGTTTTATCAAACCATTTTGATGCACCATCAAGATCACCACGATAGAAAGATAGCCACCCCCTGCTGGCAAAAAGCACGGCATGCTGATGTGCGTCCATCCATTTTTCGGCCCGGTCAATCGCCTTCTCTGCCTGTTCTAGCTGACCATACTTGAGCAGCACCCACGCCTCACCAATATGCCCATGAAAGAAGGATGAGCTCTCCTCCTGGACACGCTTAAAGCCCTGCATAGCCAGATCTAAATCACCCAGCTGAAAGTGCCCCCAGGCATTCAATGCTATGGCTAAAGGGGTATCCAATGTTTTCAGCTTTTTCGCTGTCATATCTCGTACTGACAGATAGTCTTTAGTCCCATAGGCAACAACAATATCATTGGAAATCTCCTGACAACCGGAGACCAACAGACCTACCAGCAACAACATCAAAAATTGATACTTCATATCCATTTCATCCCATTATTTATTTGAAAGAAACTGGAGTGCGGTTTGACTATCAGGATCGAGAATATGCAACCCCTGAAATAGTGCTATGGCCAATTCTTTATTACCTAATAGCTCCTGGCAGACAGCAGCATGTTCAATAAATACGGTATCGGTAGGATATTGCGCCAACATCTTATTCGCCACAGCCAGCGCACTCTCTGTTTTTCCCTGCGCCTTCAAGGCAATAGTGAGACGTAAATTCGCAAAATAGTTATAGGGATCATCACGGATAATCTGATTAGCCGTGATAACCACTTCTTCATATTTCAACTGCACCAACAAAGGCAACATAAGCCCTAGCTTTGGCTCAGCCGCGTTGGGGTAAGATTGAATGGCGACCCGATAATGCTCAATGCTGTTGGCATATTTACCTAACAGATAGTGCAGCCAACCCAAGCGAAGATTGACGGTGTAACCCTTGGGGTACTGCTCATAAATCCGGGCCAGGGAGTGTATTGCCTGGCGGTGGTTTTCTCGCTGTTCATAATCAAAGGACTTAGCGTATGCCCCTGCGATCCACTCCTCATTTGCCAACGATGAAAGCGGTATCCAGCACAACAACAAGGTGATGGTAAGAATCATCTTTTTCATTTTGTCCACATCCCTATTTAATGGCGCAACGATATAAATAGTCATCAAGACAGCTCATCCTCTTCACCCTGATAAGTTAGTTCAACCCCTTCAAGACTAATGCGCCTAAACAGGCCGGAATCACCCAATTCAACAAGGTAACTCAATGTACGACGCCCCTTTATAATCTGGCCACTGATACGATCATAATCCTGCCATTGCGCCTGATAGTGCAATACTCCAATATTGGGCAGGAGACTACGAACCAGATTCAGCAGCTGTAGTTGAACACCACGATAGCTGGCAGCCATCGGCAGCTTGTCTGTCCATCTCAATCCACGACGATAGTGCAGCGGCATACGAGGCAGCACACTGAACATTAATGCCAGTGCAGGGTCGCTGCCTTCAATACGGTAAAAATAGAAACTGCTGTTATCACGATTGAAATAGAGATGGCCTGATGCTGTCTCAAGGGCCGTTTCACCCAGCTCATCCATCACAATTTTCGCTGAAAATGAGCGCTCTACACCGCGATCATCTCGGAATTGGTAACGGTATGTCTGATCCAACAGCAGGGTAGACATCTGCAGCAGGGTCTGATCTTTTTCCAGAGGTTCAACCAACTCACCCTGCTCGGGAATAGCCGCAGGATGAAAGCACTCATCACTGGCATAGGCCTGAAACAGGAATGGTAATGTGGCATCACCCGGTGCCTCTCCAGACTGCTGAATATGCATATGAATATGGGGTTGCGGTGAATAGCCTGAATTACCACACAGTGCAATGCGGGTTCCCGCTTCCACCCAATCACCCGCTGTAACGGCCATGGAGCCTAATGCACAATGGGCAATAACCACATGCCAACCTGCCTCACTGGCGATAATGATCCAGTTGCCCCAATTATCAATACGATTAACCTCACTTGGCAGGTTATCCTGTACATGGTCATTAATGGCCACCACACGTCCCTTACAGGGTGAGAACACCGGCTTACGCCAGGCAAAATAATCATCCAGCTGACTACCGCTGGCACGATGTGATTGACCATCCACCTCGATAATAAAATCACAGGCATGACGCTGGGCCCCCTGATGGGTCCAGCTACCATCAAACCCCTGCCATACCATCCAGTTGCCACTAAACGGCAAGTTCAGGCGGCGCTGCTCACTGGAAAAACGCACACGCCGACTCCAATAATCATCCAGCGTTGCTTCTGGTGTTTTACCTATTCGATCGGCTACATAGGGAAAACCTACCAGGCCCAGAACATACAGGAAGGTTAACGTCACCATATTGAAGGGCAGCGTAAAAACCGGGATTCCATAGAGAGACCAGAACAGGTTTACCGCATCCTGCAATACCGCTGCGACAATGACACCGATAGCCGCAAGTAGGTAGCTCTTCGGTGAGGGCACCAGAAACAGTCCGCCAAGGGTAATGGCGATCAGTATAAAATTGAAGTTATTCGGATTACTAAAGGCCTGCAATGTCGAGCCACCCAGCAAGCCCGATACAGCCCCACCCAATAGGAAGCCTGCCATGGCAAGCAGCGCCTGAATGCGAGAGTGCCACAACAGCACGATGAACAATAAGATCCCTGCTGTCACCTGAGGCAAAAAGAAGATGGCACCCAGTGACGTAAAGAAACCTTCAAGTATCAGTGGCAGTTTGACCTCTATCAGCGGGTTATGCACATAGAGGGTATTTACATACAGATTGCTATAGTGACTGGATGCCAGATAAGCCACTGAACTGACCGCAACAAAGGGCAGGCTCAAGATAGGCAAGCGCAGATACTGCATGAAAATGCTGTTCGCCATGACACTGACCAGCAGTGTCATCACCCCAGCCACAGCAGCAAACAGTACACTCAACGGACTGATCTGAAACAGGTAGCCCAGTGACAAACCCACCAGCAGCGCATTGTAGGTATAAAATCCAGAGGTAAGGAAGGTGCCACCCATACCGATAAAACGGGCAAAAGCAAAGGCGGTCAGTACCGATATAATTCCGGTAATCCCGATCGCAGGTGAGATCAGCGTGATAATTAATACCACCGCCCCAACACCGCTGCCGGACATAAAGAGGATCTCTGAATAACTGTTCAGAAAGGTCTTTACCGACTTTGGCATGACAACATGAGGCAGTGGATTATTCATGGCACTATACAAGGCCGCTCT
>JBEVXV010000604.1:0-6826 GCA_040505915.1 Sedimenticola sp.
GTTTGATATTTCACAACTCATCTATATTTCAAATTGATATTTTCATGATGTATTTTGGGCCGGTGGCCTTTATTTACGAAATAAAATTATTATTATTGTATTGTACTAGACCGTCTCGTAATGCCCGTCCATGAAGATGGAGTGTTTTCTCACAGCTTAGAAAATTTTAGAAATTTTTAATGTTTTAAACTGTTTTTATTCACAAGAATTGTTATTAACTGTTGTAAATAAGTTCTAGTTGTGTTGTGGTAAAGGTTTGCTTAACTGGAATGGTGCAAGGACGCTTGAGTTAGCTGAAATACCTGAATAATTGTCTGCCGTGAATTTTACCAGAAGCGGGAATCCATCCGCCATCTTGAAATTTTACAAAATCATCGAGACCCTGTTGATTAGTGTAGCGTGTTTCGACTTATCCTACAGCTGAACGTGAATGAATATGCATTGAAAATATATGAAATAACTTCTACATGCGATGAAATTCGGTCCTCCCTGAAAAACGACTCTGTAAATTACCATAATAACCATTCCAACTGTTTCCTGTATTATCTCCTGTGCTATTAGAAGACATTTGAAATAAACTGTATACACATGTTTGTTGCTGCCTCATATTCCTGAACTTCGGCATTTTGACGGATCCGGTGGATGAAGATTACGCAGCGGCGCGACCCCAGCTATTAAATAAGTTGAAGCTGGTCGATGCAAAAACCTTCCAAGAAATTTTAAAAACTGAAAATTCTTAAATGATATGACAATATTCTTATTTTATCTGGTGAACTGGTGTAGACAGTATGCGATATATCTTTGTAGTCTTGCTGTGATAAACATAACAGAGACTGATGAGACAGTTTTAACATTGTGTTCTTATATCTTACACAGGAATTTTTTTTATTAGTTCAACTGAATTGCAAACTGGCTGTGCATTGAAGTGGACTGTGTATCTTAAACTTTTATAAGAGGAATGTCTGTGTTTTATTTGTAAAATAACATACTGTAGTGAAGAACTGCCTCCTAAAAACACTTTTATAGACGATATATATAAAATCTTTTAGCATTGGCGTGGGAATTTATCGGTCATGGAGATGAAACTTTGCAGATCAAATCGCTCTCTAAATACCACAGCGCGTGGGAGAGACTACACACTTAGCCGTACGCGAGCACTGACGAAGAAAGCCTTGTCCTGTCTCAACGATGTGAAAATTGTACATGAAGTCAAGGGAGATAATCATTTATTTACATTCTCTACAGCCCTCTACGAACTATATAAGACAAATGTCATTGCATTCCATGAGCATCAGTCAAAGAGCGGAGATAGCACAACCGTGAATGAAGTTATACACATATATGATAAGCAAAATGCCGTTGTCGAATCACAGATAAAAGTTTATCAGCGGACGCAAAACGGACGTGGAAAATCGAAATACACGCTGAACTTGTATCATACAACTAGCAGAGCCATGGCCAATGGTGGAAATATCAGTGCATTCTCCACAGACAATAATAAGATAATAAATAACATAATGAAAACCTCTGAACTTGAGAACTTGGATAAACATTTACATGAAGCCATAGTAAAACAACTGGGGGATATTAACATTAAGAAGACAAATAAAAGTACTTCAGGAAAAAAGGTAGCCCAACTAAGCTCAAATACTGTAAAGAACGAACCTACGTCGGATGAACTGGACATATGTCGACATTGCCATATATTTGTAGAGCAGGGTGTATGTTGTGATAAGTGCTGTGGCTGGTACCACTATGGCTGTGAAGGGATTGAAGCAAGTGAACTGACCGAGGACTCCGAGTATTTCTGTCTCTCATGCAAAAGCCTGAACGACGACCTTTGCCCGCTGACGGATGGCTTGCTACGTGATGATGAAATTGACTCAGCTCATATAGACTTGAATACCCATGTACCACGTGACACTCAATCAAACCAGTGTAATACCCTCGCTGTGCGGGTCAGGGACTCTCTGGCTCAATCGGTGCACCCAATATCTCCCAGTGCTCCACGTAGACCTGTCGTGGCAAAAGAAACTCCTGCGATATCCTACACTCCAATATCTGCAGCTACATCAACCCCACGAGAGCGTCTGCAGCAGGTGCCACCCTCAGGCACTTCAACTGCGACTACTCCACTACAAACGACCACTCGGGAACATGTGCGGAGTACACAGTGCCCCCCTAACTCAACTTCAGTCAACACTCGACTACAAACGCCAAATCCAGATCATGTACAACAAGCTCCATCCCCGCAATCCTCAACAACCGTTACTACTCAACAACAAACGGCCGTTCGAGAACATGCACA
Source organism: Sedimenticola sp. (assembly GCA_040505915.1). GTDB lineage: Bacteria > Pseudomonadota > Gammaproteobacteria > Chromatiales > Chromatiaceae > Vondammii. The sequence goes on from JBEVXV010000604.1 coordinate 2,309, forward strand.
GCAACCGCAGTCACCGGCTCGCCAATCCACTACTTTACCAAAACAACGCCAAAGAAAGAAACCTGTACAACAGTCAGATGAATCTGAACAGTTAAACCTGGCCAAATCATTAGTAAACAATCTGGAAAGAAAGCTAAGCGATACGGAAAACACAAACAGAGTACTCAAAGCTGAACTGAACTCGATGAAATGCTCTGATACCTTTAACAGAAATGAACATATATCAGTACAACCACACTCTCCGCACGTTTTAACTTCTGGACAACCCACTTGGTCAAGCATGCAGAGTAACCTGAATATGCAGGCTGAAACTGAACTAGCGCAACTTAGATATAGAGTTCAAAACTTGGAGATGGACTCACTGCGGCAACGACTCACTTCGATTGAAAGAACTATGCTACAAAATCAACTCCACACTCAAACACCACCACCTCCTCGCTATTATGGGAGTCCGGCAGGACCATTTCCTGTCCATCCGCTACCGGTCCCACCGTATATGGGAGCAGTCCCGCTACCTTCAACGTATTTGGGAGCAGTCCCGCTTCCTCCACAGTATATGGGAACAATTCCGCCGCCACCACCACCACATATGTACCATAATAATCAAGTTGGACAATTTAATAGACATGGGCAACCTACAATGTCTACAGTACCTCATATGTACCGTGCTCCAATGCAGACCTTTCCATACGCTGCTCGCTACCAGCAGGTGAACGTACACCCAAATATCCAGATAAATCCAGCAGTCAATCCGAATGAGCGACTACAGCACCATCCGATTATCATGAACCCCACGCAAACAGAAGTTAAGCTGATACACACGAACACTGCTTCTACTACAAACGAGGTGCCTGCGCTCCAACCGCCAGTATGTAGCACCACAACAAAAGCATCGTCCTCGTTTCTGAAAGGACCGGCACCTACGGAGTTACAGTCTGAGACGCAAGTAGTTGTTATATCAGATGACGAGTCGACTTCAGATGTATCCGAGAATGAAGGTGAACGGTCTCTAAATACACCTCCAATAAATCATCATCCAGTCTCGGACTCCGATGAATCACCATCGCAGCCCTCAAGATGTAGTCCTGAACATGCAGTATCTAATCATGAATCGGTGGCAGATGTAGTAGATGAATCTTCACGCACACAGTCTTTTTTAGAGAACGGACGTGCCTCGCAAAAGACTGCGAGGGAGATGTCAGATATCTAAAGTGTATAACCCTGAATGTAAAAAACGTTGAAACGAACAATCTTTATGTTCTGGACTTACTGAAACAAACCGATATTCTTTGCCTACAGGAGACATGGCTGTTTTCGTTCCAATTAGAGAAACTGAATGATCTAGACTGTGACTTCAGCAGCTTTGCCAAAGCAGTAGACGATAATGATCCTATTCCACCAGTTCAGAAGCCACGTGGGTATGGAGGTGTCGCTACATTGACACGCAATGACTCTAGCTTAATTTTTAAGAACTGTAACGATGGCAGTAATCGAATAATCGTCACTGAAATTTTAACTGAAACACCAATCTGTCTTTGTAATGTCTACATGCCTTCAAGGAACTCTCGAACCTCGCAACACTTCGTTGAAGTTATTGAAGAGTTGGATGAAATTATTGAAAAATATAGACATACACACGCTATGATTATATTAGGAGATATGAACGCATCACTCCAGAATCGTGCTGGCAATGAGCAGGACTCTTTACTTTCCAGCTTCTGTAATAGGAATAATCTCAGCTCACATCAAAGTGGAACGCCTACGTTTTTCCATGAAAACGGGAGAGATTCGGCGGAATTGGACTACATTCTATGCTGCGACCGAGCTAAAGTCCTAGTACTGAATGTCACAGTTGAAAACGACAGCTCGTCTTCTAGTAACACCTCAGACCATAAAGCAGTAACGACGACTCTGAAAGTGAAACTCAAACGCAAAGACAATAATCCACAGACTCGAAAAGTTAAACCGAAATGGGATGAGTGTAATAAAGACATATATGCCTCATATATCAGTAATAACCTGAAGTCCTTTACTCCGCCAGCGTCCGGGGCAGATTTTATATGCTCCTTGGGACATCTCTCTTCAACACTAAAGGAAGCAACCAAATGCAGTATACCAAATCATAAAACCCATCATACAGTGAAGCGTCGTAAGGACAGGCCATGGAATGAAAGAATTGCGAAAGCGATGAAAGAAAGTAAGGAAGCATGGTGGAAGTGGAGGATTGCTGGAAAACCTACTTCATCGAAACATCCCACTGTCAAACGTAGAACTGAAGTAAAACGACAATTAAAAAAGGAACAAAGACGATATGTAAATTCACAAAAAGTCAGTAAACTTGAAAATATAATGAGCATGAAGGATAACGTGAAGAAATTTCACTCTCTCGTACGTAACCAACGAAAAACTGGAAAAGCTTCGGTAAAATGTTTAGTTGTAAATGGTGAATCCCTGGATAGCTATGAACAGGTATGTGAAGGTTGGGCATCACACTTTCAAAGTCTGGCAGAGAACCTCGACAACGAAAAGTTCGACGAGACGATGAAAAATACATTTGCAGAAGATGTAGCTTCCATTGAAAATATCTGTAATCATACGAACATACAATTAAAGCCTATTACCACTGATGAAGTGGAATATGCCGTGAAACGTCTAAACACTAATAAAGCAGCAGACTCTATGGACCTCACTAGTGAACATTTGAAATTTGGCGGAAAATCACTAACTGTCTTCCTCGTCGATCTCCTCAACTACATGGCAAGAGCAAAATCTGTCTCACCAATCTTGAAAGAGGGCCTATTGTCTCCAATCTACAAGAAGGGGGATGTCACAAACCCATCAAATTATCGGGGGATCACTGTTACGTCGGTAATATTGAAAATATTTGAACATATAATCAACAAGAGACATAACTCTATCTTGGACGAAACTCAGTCAAAACTACAGAAGGGCTTTACTCCTGGACAGTCTTCGATAAATGCTGCGCTTATTCTGTCGGAAGTCATTGCAGAATCCAAAAACATGAAACAACCCTTAATAGTAACTACGCTGGACGCGCAAAAAGCGTTTGATGTTGTTCACCATAATTCACTATTGAGGAAGCTATACCTTGATGGGATACGAGGAGATGACTGGCTCCTGCTGAAAGACATGTATACCGATCTAACTTCAGTAGTGAAATGGGAAAACATGCTGTCAAACCCTATTACTATTAAACAAGGTGTTCGTCAGGGTGGGGTTCTATCAACGACGCACTACAAACGCTTCAACAACCCTCTATTACTCCAAATCGAAAACAAATTTACCGGCGCCACAATTGGATATATTAACATTCCTCAAGTTACCTGTGCAGACGACCTGGCCTTAACTACACATTCTCCAAATGAAATGCAGCAAATGATAGACAGTGTTGACAATTTTGCAAGCAGAGAACGCTATTGTATAAATCATACAAAGAGTAACATATTAACTTATAAAAACTCAAATCCTAAGGCTCCTCATAGTCAATTCTACATGTCCGGTAAGGAACTGCCAAAAGTCAGTCAGGCTACACATCTAGGGATCAAAAGGACAATAGATAATAAAGCAGACATTGATGAGAAGATATCTTTAGGGAGAAAGGCAGCATATTCTCTTATGGGAGCGGGACTACACAGTGGCAACGGGCTGAAACAGTCAATCTGCGCCGAGCTATGGAAAACTGAAGTATTGCCGAGAATGCTTTTTGGTCTCGAAACGCTTGAATTGAATCTAAAGCAAATGGAAAAATTAGAAAGCTTTCAAAGAAAATGCCTCAAGCAAATCCAAGGGCTTCCTGATAAAACGTCAAACTCTGCGGTGCTGGCTCTACTTGGTATTCCTCCAATTGAAAAGGTTATTCATAAGAGCATGCTATCGTTATTTGTGAAGATAATTAAAGATCATGAAACTGTTGAATACGACATCGCAGTAAGACAACTTGCAATGAAGTCGCCGAATGAATACAGCTGGTTTAACCAAATTAAAATGATACTTGATAAATACGATCTTCCTACCGCGTACAAACTACTGTCCAACTCGCCGTCAAAACTTGCGTGGAAGAAATCTGTCAAATGTGCTCTCTACAATGAAGTTACCAACGCCTGGTATGAAGATGTAACTACAAAACCTTCCTTGAAATATATCAACCCAGAGATACTGCGGGTGGGTAGACCCCATCCAATATGGAGCACTGTACGTGATAATATACACGACAGCAGAATGGCCCAACTGAAATGCAGACTCCTGACGGGTACCTACAATCTTCAGGGAAACCGAGCGGTCTTCAACCAATACAAAGTGAACCCGGTGTGTAAACTCTGCGAGAGTGAGCCAGAGACGAGACAACACTTCCTGACCGGGTGTACGGCCTTTCAACCTGAGCGAGAAGACTATCTTCGCAAAACCGAAGATATCGTAAAACCATATGGCATTGATATAAACAATCCAGTGACGTTAACCAAACTTATTTTGGATCCATCATGGAGCATCACCAGCCCA
>JBEVXV010000605.1:0-948 GCA_040505915.1 Sedimenticola sp.
CGCAGTGTTGCAAACATGGATATGTTCCGAATGGCCTGACAATAAAGCTCCCTATTGAGCTGGATATTGAGGAAGAATGTCTGCAGAAATGTGAACGGATAAAAAATGACTCTTCGCTGAAGATGATGGAGGTGATGGTGCGCGGAATTGAAGTTAAGTGTAGTAACTTAGAGGACGAGATATGTATATGTGCTGACAACCTCGCTGAGACAAGTAAAGAGTTACATTCGACAGCAATGGACAATGTACTTCGGTGGAAGTTAGAAGAAGAAAGGAAAAGTGAAGGTACTAACGATGGCAAATGGTCAAATATATGAGAAAGAGAAAGGAAAAGGAAAGACAGTGGTTTGACTGGGGTGAGTAGATGTGGGTACAAGCGAATCCGAGAGCGTGGAGATGGTAACTGTTTCTACCGGTGCATCAGTGTGCATTTATACAGTACAGATGAGAAGCATCTTCATGTACAGAAATCTGTGGTTGATCATTTAGAGGGACACAAATACATGTATACATTTGAGTGTTTTATAGATGGTGATCCAGACGCACATGTATGTAATCAAAGACTTCCTCGTTCATGGGCGACTAAGGCGGAAATATTGGCGGCTGCAGACTACTGTGGTTTACATATTGCTGTGACACAAAAACTACAGGCGCCCCCAGAATGGCTTACTTTCCGTCCTATAACAAGACAGTCAACGTTGAACGCCCCTGGGAAGGTATACCTAGTGCTGGAGAGCAGTCATTTTGATGTGGTACAGTATACGAGTACGTTGCTCCTACAGACTCCCTGTCATATGGACAAAGAAATCGTTGATTTGTTTGATATGAAAACGTGTACGAGTAGGAGAGGACTGTGATGGAACACCATGCACCTGTGAACCAACACACCAATCACAATGCCAAACATGTACGGAAAAATACGGTGGAAAGGAAGGTAAGAAGTCAACC
>JBEVXV010000605.1:968-2908 GCA_040505915.1 Sedimenticola sp.
ATAACAAATTTGTCTTCATTTGAGCTTACCCAACAACAGAAACTTCTACTATCCAAGGGTCTCACTTTTATACCAGACAGGCGTAAAACAGACATACCTAAGATACTGGCAGATCGGTCGAAATGGGAGAGAAGAATGCGGTTAAGACAACAAAAATCGACAACACAGATTCAAAGAATGGTGAAGATATAAACCGATTCAAGGTAAAAAAGGAAAGCACATTCACACCCAACAAGGGAAGAGATATATGGCTAGACACATACATTGAAGTGGTGAAAAATTATGTTATCGCCGGTCTCAAGAAAGTAAAAACATTAAATCTTTCATCTGTAGAAAATGACGCCCTCCACCAATTATTACACAACGACAAAGTAGTAATTAGACCTGCGGATAAAGGATCGGGTATTGTTGTAATCGATAAGGACAAATACATATACAAGCTGAAGATGGAAATGGAAAATAGCGACTCCTATTCCAAGACCCAAGAAGACCTGACGGGCAATTCCATGAAGGCAGTTAAGAAACTTTTCAACAGGATGTGCAAAGCGGGTGCTATTAGCAAGGATATAAAACATTATCTAATTCCGAGATATCCACATGCAGGGTTACTAAAGGGCAACCCTAAGATTCACAAAGCAGATGCTCCACTAAGAACCATTGTCAATGGGATAGACACACCTACAGAGAAATTAGCAGAAGTGGCAGAATACGAGCTTAATGAATATGTAACAAGCAGTCCGTCCTACATAAAAGACACTACTGATTTTCTTCAAAAGCTGTCTGAAGTGAAACAACCCCTACCAGAAAATACCATCCTGTTCTGCTTCGATGTGACCAAACTATACCCATCCGTCCCAAAAAGAGAAGGTCTGCAGGCGTGTCAGGAAGCCCTGGAAGAGCGAAGCCATCCGCTAATTCCTACCAGTTATGTTCTAGAGATGATAAAGACAGTGCTAGAAAATAACACCTTTGGGTTCACCGACACGAACTATGTACAAACGGACGGAATAGCCATCGGCTCAAAGCTAGGAAAGAACTTCGCATGTACATACATGCGAACGTGGGATCGCAAGCTTGCTGAATTCAAGACGCAACCTCTCTTCTACAAAAGGTTTATCGACGATGGGTTTGGCCTATGGACGGCTGGACAGGATAGTTTAGAAGCATATGCGAGGTATGATAATCAAATACACAAACACATTAAGATTGAATTAAGATACAGTCCAAGTCATATAGAATTCCTAGATACCATGGTGAAGCTACAAGATGGCAAACTGACAACAGACCTGTATTCAAAACCTACGGATAGACATCTATACCTCCAATATAAGTCAAACCACCCGCCACACACAAAGAGGGCAGTTCCGTACGGTCTCGGAATCCGTTTAAAGAGAATATGCCAGACTGAAGAGGATTACAAGAAGAGGAGATACGAACTGAAGACCCAGTTACGGAGAAGGGGCTACTCGGGAAAGCTAATTGAAAGCCAACTGAGCAAGGTAGATGCTATACCAAGGAATAATCTTCTTCAGTATCGGCCCAAAAAAGCAAAGTCCGAGAGGGTACCGCTTGTACTCACATATACAAGGAACTTACCATGCGTGAGTGAAATACTACACAAACACATGGGCCTCCTCCACAAGTCAGCTCGCATGCAGAGAGTATTCGAAAATGAACCAATGGCAGCATTCCGGAGGGATAGGAACTTGGCAGACATCCTGGTCCATGGGAAGCTGAAGAAAGACCTGCAGCAAGAAGAGGAAAGCTGCAAACCGGGATGCCAAGTTTGCAAGATAGTGACAGGAACGTCCACGAGGTGCAGAGACAGAGGGGTGGTCTACGGCCTGACATGCGCCAGGTGTGAGAAGATAGTGTATGTCGGAGAAACGGGAAGAGAGCTACAGGAAAGAGTAACAGAGCATATGCGGGACATACGGTTA
>JBEVXV010000606.1:0-7484 GCA_040505915.1 Sedimenticola sp.
AATGCCGAAGGAAACAGTTGACCGTTCTGATACCTCGAAACGAGCATTCAGTGTCTTCTCTTCCACAGAAAACTCTGACACAGAAATGGAAGGTAAACAGAGTTCACAACAAATTTCACCCGCAACGAGTAAGGATAAAAAATTTGATGAACTTATAATCATGTTTACAACAATGCAAAATGCAAACACAGACATGTTTTCTGCAATCCAAGACACAAATGAAACTTTGACACACAAAGTTGATTCTTTAACGATGTCGTTTCAGTCATATTCTGAGCAAACAAACGCTAAAATCTCAAACTTAGCAACCAGCCAGAACAAGCTTGAAGACAAATTTTCAAAAATTGACATTCAATTTGACAATTTTATTCAGCACGCTAATAGCAAATTTTCTACATTTGACAATACCACATTAATCACGGCGGATTCGATTCACAAAAGTAACAAGAGAATTGATATTCTAGAACAGGAACAAACGAGAACCGTAGATGTTCTTAAAGAATTAGACCAGTCGTGTAATATTGCCATTTCAGGCATGCGCTCTGCGTTTAATGACCAAAGAACTCAACAAAAGAGTGCTATTCTCGACATCTCCAGTTGTCGCGATGACGTTCATTCGCTAGAAACAAAAGTTGAACATTTATCTACCACGGTTAACTTAAAACAGATTATTGATGTAATTCCAGATAATGGTATCTTCACCAAATCTCAGAAAACATCAAAAACTGTGTCAGAGAAAGGTCAAAATGGTACAAATAGGGAAAGTAGGTCCCCAAAAAGAGATTCCACTAAAATAAAACATGAGGAAGGGGAGAAGGTAAGGCATAGATACGGAAGTGGAAGTAGAAGCCGTAGTCCCCGCAGACCTAAAATGGAAGGTTTTAAGGGAGATAAATCTGAAAAAGTGGAACAGTTTCTCTATCAATTTGACAGAGTTGTCAAGCGTAGGCGATGGTCGTCCGCGCATAGTGCCAGCCGTCTGCTTGATTTGCTCGGTGGTGTAGCCCTAGAATTTGCTGATAGGCTCCCACTTCCGGTACTTAGTAGCTATGAACAGATGTCGGAGCATCTCGTTCAGCGTTTTTCTCTCAAAGTTAACCCCCGAACGGCTCGAAAGGAACTGTCTTCCATTAAGCAAGTGGAAGGTGAAACCATTGAGGATTTTTCTCAAAAAGTAAGTTCCATGGCCATGGATGGGTACAAAACCATGGATCAACACTCATTAACTGAGTTGTCGGTGGAAGCTTTCCTCCGGGGGCTCTCTGATAAACAAGCCGCAAGGCATGTTCTTGAAAAAAATCCAACAAACATGTGCCAAGCTCTGCAGCTAGTTAAAGAGTACCAGGCAAATAATAAAGCTATTTTTGGCACGACAACTGTAAAATCATTCCAACAACGTAATGTCACTTTTTCTGGTGAAACCAACATTGACGAAACATTGAAACAATCTCTGAATAATTTTCTTGAAACTAATTTTAAGAAACTTTCACTCAGTGAACCAAACCAAAATCCAGGAGTTGACACATACCCAATTCAGTCACCTTCATCTCGTTACAGACAAAATTCATCATCTAGACCCAGTTACAACTCACCATCTAGACCCAGTTACAACTCACCATCTAGACCCAGTTACAACTCACCATCTAGACCCAGTTACAACTCACCATCTAGACCCAGTTACAACTCACCATCTAGACCCAGTTATAACTCATCATCTAGACCCAGTTTTAACTCTCCATCTAGACCCAGTTACAACTCATCATCTAGACCCAGTTACAATTCACCGTCTAGACCCAGTTACCAGTCCCCGTCTAGACCCAATGCACAATTTGCTCAAAGACACAATGTTCGTGAGTCTTCACCTATGCGACAGTATACAAATAATCATTCATCACCTGATCGCAATTATCAAATATCATCCAGACCTAAAGACGGAAGTCGCTCTTCGCCTAGACCTCCGCAAGACACTACCATTCATCCAGTCTCCATGTCTCGATCACAAAATCAGGTCTCATCACATGATCAATCCAATTATGTATCTGATTATCAATTACAACAACAACAAATGCCTCGGCATAGTTCAGGTTCAACACACAGACCATCATTCAGTCCAGAAAAACATTCTGCGCCCGTTTCCAACCACTCACAGGTACATTTAAACGGGCAAGAACTGAGCAACTAGGTGATCGTTGCTCAGTTCAACCTTGCTTTGATCACCCAGGACCAGTGGCAAATCCAGGTAATATACTACCTCAGATAAATGTCCGAGACATCAAAGGTATGAGCCTAGTAATAGATATTGTAGTCAATGGACATGAAACTGAAGCTGTTGTAGATACTGCAGCTAATGTAACTTTAATCAGTGAATCATTTTTCAATTCCCTTCCATGTCATAACACCCCGTTAGGTAAAACAGTGATTCTGAGAGGTATATCTGAACACCCAATGGAGGGCAAACTTTGTGACGGTCTTAACATCCGGATAGGTCACCAAACTTACCAGTGGAACGTCTGCATCGCACCTATATCAGATAACATACTTCTGGGAATAGATTTCTTGAGGAAACATTCATGTCTCGTAGACCTTGGGAAAAATATTTTACATATAGGAAGTCAGCACATCCCAGCGAAATTGAAAATAACCCCTGATGATTGCCCAATCAAAATTTCACGTGTCAATGTGACCCGGAAATCGGTTATCCCACCACAGTCGGTAGGATTTGTACAAGGCAAAATGCTCCACCCCCATCCCGACCATTATATATTTGAGCCTTTGCCTCAAAGGGAAGGTGTGTTTGTTTCTTCCGTATATGCTGTCGGTAACGAATTCAATGTCAAGGTCATTAACGACTCGGATAGATATTTGACTTTTAAAGAAGGTCGCATGCTAGGAGTGTCCGAACCCTGTTCACCCCTACCCTTCGAGACATCAACGCCCCTTTCAGTTGATGTGAACCTGGTTCAGTCCAAAGTCCCTGAACATTCGTCACATAGTGATGAATCATATATCCAGCAACCAGTACTTCCCAATGGAGAATCCGAAATCATCAACCTTCCAAAGCATTTGCTAGGGCTCTACAACTCTTCATGTGAAGGGTTAGATGAACAACAGTGTCTGAATCTGAAACAGTTGTTGTATAGCTACAGTGACGTCTTTGCTAAAGACGATATGGACTTGGGATGTTTACAAGGCATTTACCACCGCATTGATACAGGAGATGCAACCCCAGTCAATGAGAAAATGCGGCGCACTCCCATTGGCTTCCAAGATCTTGAGAGAGATCATATACAAAAACTTCTCGACGCAAACATCATTCAGCCCTCAGCTTCGGAGTGGGCTGCAGCCCCAGTCCTCGTCCGCAAAAAATGTGGTGCAGTTCGATACTGCCTCGATTATAGAAAACTAAATGGTGTTACTATCAAGGACCGATTTCCCTTGCCAAACATCAATGACTGTCTAGACACTCTTCAAGGCAATACTCTATTCTCCACCCTGGATCTCGCAATGGGTTACTATCAAATCATGATTCACCCCGATTCCCAAAATAAAACTGCCTTCATTACCAAATATGGACAGTTTTCGCATACCCGTATGGGCATGGGCTTATGTAACGCTCCCGCCACCTTCCAGCGTGCTATTCAGCTAGTACTGCGAGGTATACTCTGGGAGGAAGTTTTGGCATATCTAGATGACATTATCGTCCTTGGGAAGAATTTTGATGAATCTTTGGTGAACTTAAAAAAAGTGTTAGAACGATTTAGGTTCCATAACCTCAAGCTCAAGCCTTCCAAGTGTATACTGCTTAGGAAACAAGTACAGTTTCTTGGTAAAGTCGTCACTGAAAATGGTATAACCATAGCTCCATCCAAACTAGAAGCCGTTCAATCCTGGCCGGTCCCGAAGAACCAAACAGAATTGCAGTCGTTCCTCGGTTTTGTGAATTACCATAGAGATCACATTAGAAACTTCGCCCAAATAGCTTCACCCCTGTATGACCTTTCAACAAAAAAAGGTGAAATCACACTATCTGATGAACATCTAGAAGCGTTTAACACATTGAAACAGGCTGTAACTTCAGCGGGATGTCTTTCATTCCCTACTCCTGATGGCCTTTTTATACTCGACACTGATGCATCCTCATTAGCATTAGGTGCAGTATTATCGCAGGTTCAAGATGGCGTGGTCAAACCAATTTGTTATGCCAGTAACACTCTGTTGAAAACTCAGCGTAATTATTGTACTACAAGAAAAGAATTACTGAGCGTTGTTAAGTTTTGCAGGCAATTCCGTCACTATTTGCTTGGCCGTCGGTTCTTACTTAGGACAGATCACAATAGTCTTGTCTGGCTAACACGGTTCAAAGATGTACAGGGTCAACTAGCCAGGTGGCTAGAGGAATTATCACAGTATGACATAGAAATCCTACACAGAAGTGGTAAAGATCACATCAACTGTGATGCTCTCTCTAGGTTGCCTGACACGTTGGCGCCCTGTGATTGTTATCAGGCTGGAAAATCCCTTCAAACCCTTCCTTGCGGGGGTTGCGCATTCTGTACGAGGGCTCATAACCAATGGGGTCGTTTTTGTGAAGATGTAGATGATGTTATTCCCCTGGCTGTACGGTCTGTCACCACCAGGTCTAGTCCCCAGAGCCCTGATGATAACGATGACAATCCTGATGATGTGGATATGCCAACTAGTACTGACACCTCGGGCCCCAATGTACCCTTAAATGATGCCCCGTCCGCTGCCAACTGGCTTGAAACCTTTTCTCCAATTGAATTGCGTGACATTCAGTCACAAGACCCCGACATTGCTCCCATAGTACAGTGGCTACATAGTGATATTGAACCCTCCATTAGGCAGTTGCGTCTAACCAGTCCGGCAACTCGTGCCTATTGGTTATGCAGATCCAATCTACAATTCATCAATGGAGTATTGTATTATCAATGGGAGGAGGGAGGAAGCTCGAGTGCCCGTCATGCACTTTTGTTGGTACCAGAAGGTTTAAGAAATCAAGTACTGTTTCATTGCCATGATGCGCGGCATGCTGGACATTTTGGTATCCAAAAGACTGTTAAGAGGCTAAAACAGAGTTTCTATTGGTACGGTATGTCCCGTGATGGGAAAGAGTATGTTAAGTCATGTTTGGCCTGTAATAAGAACAAAAAAGCAAACAAAAACCCCAAAGCTCCCTTGCGTGCATTTCATGCAGGTTTCCCTATGGAAAGAATACACATGGATATTCTTGGTCCCTTTACTACTAGCCAGTTAGGGAATAAATATATCCTCATGGTTATTTGTCAGTTTTCTAAATGGATCGACATTATACCTATCTCCGACCAAACGGCGGAAACCGTTGCGAAAGAATTTTTGGCCCGAATTGTTAGTTATTTTGGCTGCCCACTCGAGATATTCACGGATCAGGGTTCCAATTTCCAAAGTAACTTATTTTCAGCATTCTGTGAACTTTTGGAAATTACCCGCACCAGAACAACTCCATATAGGCCATGTGGAAACGGCCAGGTTGAAAGATATAACCGTGTTGTGCTACAAATGGTACGTTGCTACATTGAGGGCAAGGTGAAGCAATGGGATAGAGATTTGTATCTCTTGGCCATGGCTTTGCGCTCCACGGAGCATCGACAGACGGGATTTACCCCAAATAGACTCATGCTGGGGCGGGAAGTCCTACAACCGGTAGACTTGTTACTAGGTCTCACCGAAACTCAACTCCAACGCTATGAACCATATCAATGGGTTCAGCATCTTGCTAAGGAAGCCTCTAGGGCTCACCACATTGCTAGGGAAAACCTCGATGCCTCGCAGTTACGCCAAAAGCGTGACTACGATCTTCGCTTATTAGAACACACCTATGAAGTGGGTGATCTCGTGTACAAACGGGATACATCTACGAGGGTAGGGATTAGTTCCAAACTCAGGGCTCCATGGGCAGGTCCGTATATTGTCATTAGAAGTACCCCGCCTCTTTATAAAATTGCAGACAAAGGAAAAGAATACGTCCTTCACCATGATCGTTTGAAACTGTGCAATGATGCTCATATTCCCCTATGGGCACGTAGAAAACGTCACAAACTTACCTCTTTGCCACGAATCCTGGGTGACTCAGAGAAGGATACAGAGACGGTCGATTTAGACGCTACTTTACCATATGTTGGTGGAAGTCCCGACATTCTTTCTGAAAATACATTAACTAACCTTTTCACAAACGCCCCGGAAACTGCTGCCGCTACAGCAGCATTTCCGGACGTTAGCTCTGAAGAGCATGTTGATGATCTAAATCTCGCTCCGGGAAATCAACCAGACTCGAGTGACTCTGATGATGGTTCTATTGTCAGTCCAGGCATGAACCGCACTAAGTCTGGGCGTCATGTTAATCGACCGTCTCGATACATGGAATAGAGAAGAAAAATATATAAAAAAAAAAATATATAAAAAAAACATAAAAAGTAAAACATGAAAATAATAATCACATTGATGTAACCATGTTTCTGTATACTGTGTGCAATGTTGGTGGTATAGTTATCATTTGACTATATCATTACCATTTCCTTATTGAATCTTTCATGAATGTACATGTTGTACTGTATACATATGAATAATAGCTAGAGCTATCGTTTGAGGTGAGTGGCCACTTCGTGCACAGCTAAGGAAGTGAGGAGGCTCAGGGGAACAGTCATGTACGGGCGAAATCTTTAGGTAGAGGCTACTCCGTCACATGCTGTTCAACTATGCCTATTCATGTCCTTGACCGACAAGGGGTCGCAGAGGGTTCTGGATCAGCAGGAACTGATGGGCGAAGGCTCTCGTCAGAGGCCACCCCGGAGGTAGCTGTATTGGAACCTTCTTCCATTCCGGTTATATGTTAGTGGCTTGCTCTGTACTCATACTTCTAGTATGTTATTCATAATATTGATCTTCAGCTATCCATGTATCTCATTTCTGGTGACATTCATCACCTTCAACCTTTTTTATAGGTTGAACATTAGTCACCTTCAACCTTCATTTTTATAGGTTGAACATCCATCACCTTCAACCTTCACTTTCACATAATGTGCATTTTTCATATACACATATAATAAACACAGTTGTAGGTAGAAGTCAGGTCCTGACAGGATATTGACTCTGGATTTTTATCATTTCAGTACATCAATCCTGGCCACGTCATCATCATCTCTCATCATCCTGGCCACGTCATCATCATCTCATTGCCAGCATCATGTTACCAGGTAACCATTGATAAGGAACAATTTTGCCTTTCATGAATATCATGTTATCCATCCTCATTTATTCACATGCATGTCAAAACATGTACATAATGCCTTTTGCAGGTTTTGCAAAAATTATGAATTAATTTTATGTATGTTAGATTGCCTGGTACCCTCTGCTGTATGAAAACTGGTTCGTTCCTTTATATGAGCGTTCGGGGGCCATTGACATAATTGCACTGTCTGTATATAACA
>JBEVXV010000607.1:0-2276 GCA_040505915.1 Sedimenticola sp.
AACTGCACAATACCACACTCCTCCCCATTCTGAGAAAGAGGCGATACTATACAGGCTAATTCCGAATACCAGGATTAGCTAAGCAGACAATGGAGAGACAACGTATGCAGGATGGAGATTGTCAAACGTTGAAATCGTCCCTCTGCTGCAACCGTATCGTCTGAGACTCTGGTGGTCCGGGGCTGGTGTAGTCGATCCGGTAAAGTAAATCCGGGTAAGTCAATCCGGGTAGTTTCATCGGAATTCCCTCAGCTGTTAGAGTCGATCTTTCTTTACTCCGCTGGCAGAGCTAGAAGTGTAGCCAGACTCAAGGCGCAAGGAACTCCGAAGCTGTAGCTGACCAGGTATCCTTCCGAACTGGTTAAAGACGGTAAAACCTCCGGGCGTTGGCGACGGTGTGCGACAACAGCCACTCGGCGGAGCATCCGCGATGACCGGAGACTAGTGTAGCGACATCCCCCAGGTATGCTGGTGTGTTCGTTCCTGACGACAGGGGACGGAGATAGGGCGAGTCCGTCTCTAGAAGGAGATGATCTAGTGGAACTCTCTTGAGAGCATCAATCTGCCTCCTGTCGAAGTGTCGAGACAATCCAGAATAGCTGAAGTATGTCTGGGGGAAGGTCTCCAACCAGTTCGTCACTTGATCCGGGGTCCCAGCGAAGCTGTGGAGATGAACACGCTGCGTAGGTGCGACGTTGGCCTTCAGGATCTTCAAGCACCGGAGATATAGGTCCGAGGCGTATGGATCCCTATCCCGAACGTGCAGTACCACTGGCATGATGGGCATGGACAGCGTCAGCAGCTCTGTCAGGACCTCTTCTTGCTTCGCCCAGTTGCACTCGGGCTCTGTATGGTCCAGTCCCACTTCCCCCAATGCCGCAACGCCTGGTAAATGAATCAGGGCTTCAAGGCGGGCCAGGATCTCCTGAGTGAACGTCGGAGCATGTCTAGGATGAAATCCAACGGCGCACTTGAAGCCGGAGGCACAGGGAAACTGCTCCGGGTATGTGTTGGGATCGCAAAACACACAGATACCTCCCACAAGAGAAATCGGAAATGACGGCTGGTCCCCAGTATGCAGATCTGATCCCATTCTAGTAAGGGGCAGTAGACCACGGCCGGAGATCTTGCGGGAAAGACGGTCCAAGTGAAAGTGGGCATCAATGGCGTCATTCGCAGTAGTCGGGACGGCTGTAGCAGCAGACCGCGCCGCAGAGCGGGTTGAAGCACTCACCGGAGCCACTGGAAGAACAGGAGTTGGCGCGGACAACGGGGGAGACGGGAGGTCATCATACCCCACAACGTCCATCACCTCCAGGTCCAATATATCCTCCGGATCCTCCTCTGTGTCATTGGACTGGTGAGCCTCTTCCTCCACGCGGGCATCCAACCTGAAGAATTGGGTGCGCTGGTCCGGTGTCAGTTGAGTAAGCAGTATTGCGAGCGTGCGCCAGTGAGCAAGTGCCGCCTTGCAATCGATGGGGTTCAGTCGGAATTCGTCTGGAAGTGGCCAGTTTTCCAGTTGACACATGGTCGTCATCCATTTGGAATCCAAGGCCGATGTTCGCGTAGCCGGGAGTAATGTCGCTGGGTTAGTTGACGACAGGAGATCATCTAAAGTGGAGCCTGTGCCAAGCAACGTTGTGGCAATCCAATTCAGTGCAGACATCCGCTTCTGATGATAATCTGAGTCTGGCAATCGGCTATCGCGAAATCGGGCAGGTAGGTGCTTCCTCATAACATGACGACGCTTGTGATGGAACCGCTCACAGGTTGATTCGGAGACGGGGCATCTGGGTTGTGGATGTCGCGCCGATGAAGACTTGGCGGCGGATACACATCTCTCCTCAGTTTCCTGATCACGTGTCACTTCCAAATTGGCCAAAGAGCGGGTCCCGACTAACAACATCTTAGGTTTTGTTCCGGATGTACTGGCAGGAGTGGTCTCACTATTCGGTAGCAAGTGGCGACCCTCTACCTCGCCAGGAACAACTGGAATGTTCTCCTTCGGGGATGTATGGCTTCGTCTGCGGAGAAGGGTAGTACCATCACTCTTGACAGGATACCTCACAGGGGATCTGTGCCTCGTGGAGGATCTGTAACTCGCAGTAGAGGAGCGATGATATGCGGGCTTTGAAACGGTGATGTTCAGAGAACCCGAAGATGAGCGAGCTGAACGTATCGGTGACCGAGACTTCCCGTGGTACCGGGCAGGCGGTGGTGCCAAAGGTCGTCGTGCATGATCCCGCGCACTCTGTCGCACCGAGTCTGTAGGA
>JBEVXV010000607.1:2376-4599 GCA_040505915.1 Sedimenticola sp.
CGAATGAACTGGTGGCGCCCCAACGACCGGGCTAGATCGTACTGGCCCTTAAGCAGAGCGCGTACGGTAGCCTGATGCGAAGGGGTGACCATTCCCATGAAGAAGACCAACTCTCGAGCCCCAGGCCATAACTTCTTGGCAGCGGTCTTCGCTCGGATCTCGAGATACCGTGGTTGATCCGGGTTAGCCCCCTCCTTCTCCTCTCGCCAGCCTCTCTTCGGGCTGGGCGTCTTTGAAGCCATCTCACTGTAAAGGAGTAGAAATAGGCGTCTTACTGCCCTGTTGGACCCTGGGTCCCAGTTCGCATTGAGTGCAGGTATATGTGTCAATTATCTCGGCGTCACACTCGGTCAAATTGACACAATGACCATGGTACCACTCACGACAAAAATCACACTGAATCATAAACCCCCCATCATCGGGCTTCCTACATATGCAGAATTCCTCCGCCGACGGAACTGGCACGGGATAGCCAGTCTCAGCCTTGAGGGAATCCACCACCCGGGAAACCCACCCAGGGAGATTTCTGACGGCACAAGCCTTCATTCTGTCGTGATTGATAACAGTGGTAACTTTCTTGAGTCGGACCTCATAGAGATATGGTGTGAGTTTCCTAACCACCACCCCAGGCCCGTTCCACTGAATACTCAATTTCTTTGCTGAACCCTTTTTACTAGCAGTATTCAACACATACACTACATCCCCCACAGAGTATTGTCTGATATGTAGCTTCAAGTCATAGTCTCTCTTCATGGCCGCCTGGTTACTCTTCAGTGTATCTCTGGCGACCTCATATGACAGCTTCAGACTGCGTTCTAACTGTTGAACATACCCCTCTGCATCCGGCCCCGGGATCTCAGATGGATTCACAGGCAAAACCAAATCAGCTGGGGTCACTACTTCTCTTCCCAACATTAAACGATTTGGTGTAAACCCAGTACTCCGGTTCACCGATGATCTGAGCGCGCTCGCGATCTGGGGTATGAAAACGTCCCAGCTCTTCTGATGTTTCCCTACGAAGCACCGAACTGCATCCATAAGTGTACGATTGAAACGTTCGACCTGTCCATTTGCGGATGGACGGTACGCGGTGGTACGCGACTTATGAATGTGCAACAACTCACAGATGGATTCAAACAATTTACTCTCGAAATTGGTCCCTCGATCCGTGTGCACTTGCAATGGGATTCCAAATCTGCTGAAGAACTGGTTTACCACGGCCTGAGCTGTAACTTCTGCAGTCTGTGACGGTAACGGAATGCATTCGACCCATTTTGTGAATTGATCCACTCCCATCAAGATATATTCATTACCTCTGGAAGTTTTTGGCAATGGACCAAGAAAATCAAGGTGAACGCGTTCCATTGGCACGCCGGCGTGGAACTGTGACATCTCCCACCGGGCCCGTCGAGTCGGCTTCTTCCACTGGCTGCATTGCGGACACGCTTGGACGTATGCTTCAATATCATGGGTCATGCCGTGCCAGTAATACTTGGCTTTGATTCGTTTCGCCGTCCGCTCCATCCCCTGATGACCGGACATGGGCACGTCATGGTTCAGGTACAAAATTTCCTCCCTCAGTGGTCTGGACACTAGGAGCTGCTTCAACTTTGTTTTGGGATTCCACCTCCAGATAATCTCTTGATCCCACCTGAAAATGTTCCGGTTAACCCAATAATATTTGGTGGCGCGACTTGCCAGGAATAACACACCCTCAGCTGGTTCGGTGCCGTCTATCAGCCACTGCCGCAAGGGTCCAAAATTTGGCTCGTCTTTCTGACTATCCTTGATAGTTTGCAACTGCAGATCCCATATCATTTCTGATTGGGGACGTGCTGCCGCAGTCGACCCTTCCTCATTCAGTGGTTCAGCACAGCTTTGGGTAACTGTCTGTATCTGTGGATCCCACCTTGTTCCCGGCTGGGTTAGGCTGGACGCACATTCATCCAGAAGAATCGCCTCGTCAAAGAGTAGGGGTACCGCTTCAAGTAAGTGGTCGTCAAAATCTTCTTGTCCACACCGCTTCACAGCTAAGGACACGACGTCATCAACTTTCTCTGTGAAGCTTCCCCACCTTTGGTGCGCGCGTTGACAATAACTACATCCCCCGCATGGAAGTTGCTCCAATGGAGATCCCAACCTATACTCCTGACATGGATCAGGGACAGGTAGACGGGACAATGCATCGGCATTAGCATGCTTGCTACCCGGACGATGAATTAC
>JBEVXV010000608.1:0-3621 GCA_040505915.1 Sedimenticola sp.
TCACAATACGGCTCATAAGTTTTTATCAAGAAATAAGAAAAAAGTATCTCGGAATTATCATCAAATACCCCCTTATCTGTTCCTCTGACATTGAGAGGTTTCCGGGTGTTGTAGATCGTGGTCGTGCAACGCCGCTGCTGAGCTGAAGGTGCTGAACCACAAACCAGATGGTGAAGACTTCCAGCGAAGTAAGTTCAACCCCCGCCCCTGCTTCTCCACTGGGGAAAGGAGGGGTGTGGGAGCAGGTCTGGTACAGCTCCAGGCTGGGAGATTTCCTGTTACTCTTGACTCGATACCTCTCATAACCAGCCGGGAGCCGCTGTGGCTTAGTGGTTAGAGCATCGGACTTCGAAACCGGCGTCCCGGGTTCGATCCCCGTGCGGACCACTGGTCATTGTTGTGTGTCCTTGGGCAAGTCACATCTTCCCAGCCTAGTCCTTTTGGATGGGGACTCAAAACGATGGTCCCTTGTATCGGTGCTATCCACCAGTCACGTTAAAGAACCAGGGGGATTCCTTTGCAAAAAGAGTTGAGGGATATATGCCCGGTCTCCCTGTATCCGTAATTCTCCACTCTCCTGGAGACGACCTGAAATAACCTAAGATGTTGAAAGGCCGTTAAGCTCCAATCCAACCCAGTCATAACCAGCCAGCAATTTAAGGTTCAGCAGTCGAGATTCTGTATGACTGGGGTTGGATATACTCGACCTATATAAAACGTTGCAAATTAAAATTCTCATTTGCTGAATTTAAATACATGTATTTAATTCTTTTTTCAGTTGGTAAGCACGTTTTGGCCACTCTGTAGAATTGTGTCCTTTGAGACGAATCTACTTTGCTACTAAAACAAGTTTCTGAATGAAATAGAATAGGATATTGTCGGACCCTGAAGTACGTTGATATCCATATTGTATATATTCTGTGTGTATGTTATTAATTTTAAATTCTCATCATTTACAGAGATCCAACATTTGTTCTACAGCAAGGAAAATGACTGGGGCTACAGTCACTTTCTTCCCTGGAACGTAAGTTTTTCACCATGAATGAGCGTGTTTTCTGATTTTCCTCAAGTCTTCTTTATAGTTACTGTTTTAATTTCATACAGCAATGTGTTGATTGCCTAGTGCTACAAGACTAGTGGTACCATAGCTGGGTTCAATATTCACTCTTCGCTTGAACAAAAATACTTTACCGTATTCACCCCTTTAACCGCCCATGCCCCTATAAGCGCCCACCCAGCTCTGTCACAAGTAAAATGTGTATAAGCGCCCACTAACCAGAGGTTGAAAATTCCGCTCGCGAGTGACACCTGGCAAGGGACACCTGGCAACGGGCGAGTGGATTTCGCCAACAGCTAGTCCTACACAGCGAGTAGAAAAAATATGTAGAAAAAAATGATCGGCAAATATGTCAATAAATAATCTGAGTCATGCAGACGCTTGTCAGTAGATCGCTTACACTGCATGCATAAAGTTAGCAAATAAATATTGATCTCAGTTTACTTTAAAGCCAATGATTATGCTATAATCACCGAGGTGTTTCGATTGTATAAAATGTTCAAAATGTTAGGTAATAGCTAGGCAATAATGCTAGTGTAATTTACAGTCCCTGGTCGTTTCGTTATCAGTTCGCAAAGGGTCGGTTTGCCCGGGATCGTTTCGTTGTTTTGCAGTTCTAATAAGCGCCCCCATCCAGACTTTTTCTTAGCGCCCTGGGCGGTTGAAGGGGCGAATACGGTAATGGTAGTTATATCTCATTTTTTGCATTGAGACTTGAAACCAAGGTCCATTGACGCTGATTATCTTTTACACTTGTGTATTATTGCACAATATCGAACAGTATACGATAGCTCATCCTCTATTCAGTGAAAAATAGCTACCCTTTATTCATATCTTCAAGTAATGGTCTGCTAGAGCAAGGGTACAGCTTTTAATCCTTTAAACCCCAGTGGCCATAATTCCAGTGTTTGCAAACAATGTAGACTGATGAGCCGAAGCCATCTCATCAGGATCTGCACCATTTGTATTCTTCAGAATTAAGAAAATGTTTCTGATGAAGGGTGTGGTCCAGAAATTAGCATGTATAAGTGCACATCAAATATCTGTCAGTGAAAGGGTTAAAGCAACTGAATCTAAGATATATGAGCCGCATCACAAGAAAACCAACAATGTGACATCTGCGTAAAGCATCGATCCGGATCACCTTGCGCAGCCCACGCAGTCTGATCCCACCGGTCATTTCCCGCCTATGGGTGATATAGGTATAGAGTAATGTTTCCTGAAGCAGAATATCCCCAAGAGGCGGAAAGTGTCGGCCCGGATTAGCCTGCGCTGATGCGCAGGCTGATCCGGGTCGATGCTTTACGCACATGCCACTTTGTTGGTTTTCTCGTGACGCAGCTCATATATTGAATATGAGAATAAATATAAAACATGTTTACGATATATTTGTATTGTTTTTTGCAATCCATTTAACCATATCTTTTTTTTGCAAATTGGATTGCCACGGTTTCAGTTGTTCAAGTTAAATTCACTAATTGTGAAGTCGTGCATTTGTATAGAAATATGACAGTATGACTACTAACTATCATGATTATACATCAAATAAATCATTTGCGTACTTGATGTTGTGTATTCAAAATATAACAATTTTAATGAACTGAGATATCTGATTATCTCCCCTTTCAGACGTGTTAAAACAATGACAAAATGACCAAATTCGCTGGAATTTAATGGAATAAACTGATGCAATCAAGTATTGATCAGTAGATTTTAAAACAATATATATAGAGGCATATGCGACACAGTCGCTTTAAGCCGATATGCATGGGTGAAACGGTTAAAGCCAGTTATTTGCTCTGTTACTCAATCCACTGACAATGTGATTTCAGGAGCTGCTGGACCCAGACAAAGGCTACTGTAAGGATGACCGGGTCACACTACAGGTGCATGTGATAGCCGACGCCCCTCATGGTGTCAGGTACGTCATCGGCCAGTATATCCTGAAGCTGTACTGCCCAGTAATGACCCACTTAGGTTTTGGAATAATTTGGGTATATTTAGGTTTTTGTGTTGCCAGATTATTTGGGAATATGTAGGTATTTTTGTGTTCCCACATAAAAAACGACAACTACTATAAATAAATAAACATCACAAATGAACCCAAAATCCACAAAAATATCTGCATCATCCCCAAAGTGGAATAACATCATACTTTTTATTGGCCCCAATACAATGAAATCCGGCCAACTCGAACATGTTTCGAGTCATTCCCAGCTTTGATAGAACTGATGACTTCGATATGCCTCGCGGTACATTTCCGGTCATACAACCCACTTTATTGTATTCCATGAAAAATTGGGCCCCCGGCTGCAAAAAGGGACCTTACAACATTGGCACAAATGGCACCTCCTGACCTTCCTGCACACCCGCATAGAGGCATTAGAATGAAATTGTTTTGCTGATCATGGCATTAACCCTTTCAACACTACAGACCTCTATACAGACAATGTTTACAAACAGTGCAGATCCAAATGAGCCGGCTGGTAACCAGCCGTCTCATCAGGATCTCCACTGTTTGTCAATAGTTTTCAAATTTGAAAATATTACCCTTTTTGAAGAAT
>JBEVXV010000609.1:0-6563 GCA_040505915.1 Sedimenticola sp.
GGTGGCATACACGTTCGATAGACAAAGTTCTTGTTAGACCAAGATCACAAAGCGCTTGTTGTCTAATCCTACACGTACTTCATTAACTTATCAGTACATGTATACCGTAATTACCCTAAATATTCGGACATTAGTGTCTGAGCAAACTGTGTTGACCCAGATCAGCCTGCTCCTGAAGGAGCAGTCTAATCTGGATCTGCACTGCTTGCCACCTTGTCAGCATTGTATTGGATACCTCATTGGACAACAAAATCAAGTTGTTCAGTTTTTTTACACTTACAGAAATTGATTATGGTGTCTGAATGGAAGAGGAGTCACGTGACCAATAGCGGTATTGTCAACAAAAATGAGCTCTGTGATATAACTGGATATATTTGGTTTGTGGTTACTGGTCATTACTAATTTATAGCAGAAATAGTGCAACAAACTTCTGTAAGCTCAATGGATATGATGGCTACGGATAATGATGGAATGTGTTATAGTGGGGCTGTAAAGTTTGGCGCACCTGCCGGTGATTTCATACAAAGCGACCAAAATGGCGGCAATGTGTTTAATGAACAATGGTCTGAAGTGGAATATGGACGTAGAAGGAAACGTGGCAGGATCAGTACAGGCGGCACCAGCAATACACATGTAAGTGACCAGATTCCTCCTGCATCTACCTCTCCAATACCAGACAATTATGACACACTGTCAGTCGATGAGAAGCTGAATCTAATTTTATCAACAATGAAAAATCTTAACACACTTCAGGTCAAAATCGACCGTGCACTCGGGGTCACAAACGCCATTACACATATGGAACACACTGTAAACCTGCAAGCGGACAGAATAACAGTACTTGAATATAAATCTATAGACAGTGAGGCACGGGCACGGCGCAACAATTTATTGTTCAAGGGGTTTCCCGAATCCCGATCTGAAAACTGTCCTGCAGCTATAAATGACTTCCTACAACGTGAACTTGGTATTGACGACAAATTACCCATCGACCGGGCTCATAGACTTGGAAGGTTCCGGAGTGGACAAAACCGATTTATTATCGTCGCGTTCACATACTTTCGAGACACGGAATACATATTGTCCAAAGGTCACATGTTGCGCAATAAGCCGTATAGTATTAGCAGGGATTTCCCTCACGAAATTGTACAAGCACGCAAATTACTGTGGCCTCGTTATAAAGACATGCGCTCACGTCATACAGGTAGTAACGTGAACATTGTGTACCCAGCTAAGCTCGTGCATAACGGTAAAGTCGTCGTGGACATGTTTCCGCAGTGGGACGAACTCATGCGTAGGAGCCGAGTCAACCACACACAGCCTAGCGGTCAGCGATCACCAGACCGTTCACATAATACCCGTGCAAATGAGAACAATCAACCACCGCACGTCATGCATGTCCCGGCAAATGCATCGTATATTCCGCCAAGCACTACACATCGTGACACGGATACCCACTCTGCCAGATCGGACACGTCTTCGCCAGGCATCTACCCCAACATAGACGCTGAGACAGCCAGATCATTTGCTGTCCCATTCGACAACCGACGTACTGTGAACATTGAAACTAGCGACACTGTCAGTGTCAGCAGCGAGAATGAACCGGAATCACCGTCGCTGATCAGCGCCAACGTTACTGGCAATAACGTACTTCCTTGTGACCCGCCCCGTAGTTTCCCACCCATCACCGTACTTCCGCCACAGGCAACATCTTCGCAATCTACTGAACTTGATCATGCAGCAAACCAGGAGGTACATACATGTAACCCAGTGAACTCCGATGTCATCAATGGGCCCACCACAACTACTAACCCGGACTAGGGGGGCGTGGGGAAAGCCACGCAGCGTGATATACAAACATTACGATTAGGCTCCCTAAATGTAAATGGTTTAAAACGTCGATTGTGTTACCCGGAATTTGTTGACTTTATCAAATCATACGACATTTTGTGTATACTTGAGACAAATATGGACCAACATGACATTGTCGATGTATCTGGGTATAGTTTTAAGGGCAAATTTCGAACATTACTAGCCTCCAAGAAGTCCGGTGGTATTGGTATTTACATCAAAGATGAACTTTCTCCATTTGTAGAAATTATTAACAATGCATGTCCCTATATTATATGGATAAAGGTCAAACAATGTATATTATCGATTGATGGTGACATGTTACTAGGTGCAATATACCTACCACCAACAGGTTCACGATACCTTAACGACGATCAAATGTTGTTACTTGATGAAGAGATTAGCCAAATGTGTTCAGAATACAAATACTCATTATTACTTGGTGATGTGAATGCCCGCACAGCATGTCTATCAGATTATGTTACTTCAGATTCCTTTTTGGCCACACATTTTGAGTTTGATACTGAAACGACAAACTATTTTCAAAAGCACGTGTTATTAGAAAAGTTAGGATATTCTCTAAAGCGGAAATCCAAAGACAAAAAAACTAACCCGCATGGTTATTTTCTGATAGAAACCTGCAGAAATGCTAATTTATTTTTGCTGAATGGTCGAGTTGGCTCTGATAAAGAAATCGGTGAATTCACATTCAGAAATAAATCGGTCATCGATTACGCATGCGCATCTGTTGAACTTTTCCGTTATATTAACGATTTCGAGATCACCGAAACTGACCCGCTGTTCTCTGACGGACATGCAGCACTAACAATAACATTAACCCGTAAAATGACTAAATCGACCAGCGAACCGGGTCCAAAATGTACGCGACATTCCAAAACATGGAATAATGAGGCAAAAGTGAAATTCTCAAACAATATTAACACAGCTACGTTAAACAACCTCCTGGTACTGCCTGATACCAAGGAAACCATAAATAATATTACGTCGGAAATATCTAATATATTTGAAACGGCAGCACAATCTACATTTCCACCGCATTTCTCACGGAAAAAGGATAGCGATAAGCCATGGTTTGGAGTCGATTGCAAACGAGCGCGTAAGGCATATCATCGCGCTAAAAAACAATATCAGCGTAATAAAAGTAACTATAATAAAAGCAAGCTTACGGGCGTAAGTAAACAATATAAACATACTATGAACAAATATATAAATAAGCATAAATATAAAAATGAAAGTAAGCTACGTAACATGCATAACCAGAACCCTAAACAATATTGGTCCTTCATAAATAGCCTAAAATCAAAGACCACGACTGAGCTACCTTCACTTGACCAATTATATAACTTTTTCAAAAGAAGCAATGCAAATGACAATGCTGATGAACCATTTGATCTACCACATGACCTGATTATAAACGGTCAAGAACAACTAAACTGTTCATTTACCGAAAATGAAATAGAAAAACATATTACATATCTGAAAAGCGCAAAAGCCCCAAGTCCTGCGGACAATATCGTGAATGAATATATTAAAAGTACAAAAGATATAATGCTACCAATATACACAAACTTGTTTAACAGAATTCTGAATACTGGTATAATGCCTGACTGCTGGTTAGAAGGTTACATTATACCAGTATTCAAGAAAGGGGACTCGATGGAGCCAAGTAACTATCGACCTATAACGCTATTAAGTTGCCTCGGCAAACTATTTACTTCTATATTGAATACCCGTTTAACATGTTTCCTAGAAGAATCTAATCTACTTAACGAAAACCAGGCTGGATTCAGAAAGCATTATTCCACCACCGACCATATATTTGCATTGCATAGTCTGATAGAAATACTTAAGAAAAATAAGAAAAAACTATTTTGTGCATTTATAGATTTTGCAGCCGCATTTGATTCTGTTTGGAGAATCGGTGTTTGGCAGAAACTTTTATCATCCTCTATCAATGGAAACTTTTTTCGATTGATATATAATATGTATAGCAATATAAAATCATGTGTATTTACTAAATGCCAAATGTCGCCATTTTTTGCCTGCGAAAGGGGTCTCCGACAAGGTGAAAATTTATCCCCCATTATATTTTCAATGTTTTTAAACGATTTAGAATCAACCCTTTTAATATCTGGAGCTCGAGGAGTGGAAATTCAAAATGTAGATGCGCAGCAGTGGCTGAAGCTCTTAGTTTTACTCTACGCGGACGATACATTAATCATATCAGACAATGCCATCGATTTTCAAAATGCTCTTGACTATTTCAATAATTACTGCCATGACTGGAAACTAAATGTAAATTTAACAAAAAGTAACGTTATTGTTTTCGGGGCGCGAAATACAAATGGGTATCAATTCAAGATCGGGGATGATAATATCAATATAATAGACAAATACAAATATTTAGGCATATATTTCACCAGCAATGGCTCGTTTGCAACAGCAAGGAAGCATTTAACTGAGCAGGCTAAAAAAGCTATGCACTTCCTTTATACAAGAATATATAATCTGGACCTCCCCATTGACTTGCAAATCAAGCTATTTGATCATACAATTGTTCCTATTCTAACATATAGTTGTGAAGTTTGGGGGTTCGAATCCCTAAATATGCTAGAAAAAGTTCATAATGATTTCTTAAGGAAAATCACACGCACCAGAAAAAGCACTCCAATATATATGTTACATGGCGAACTAGGCCGCCACCCACTTTCTATAATTGTTAAAAGTAGACTAATAGGGTATTGGAATAGACTTCTAACAGGCAAAAATACGAAATACGCATATCGCATTTATTCATTTATGATAAATGACGTAACGAATGAATACAAATGGCCTAAAAATATTCATAATATCCTGACTGAGACTGGCAGACCCGATTTATGGTTGAATCAGTTCTCATTAAACAGTAAATCCCTTAAATTTACTATTAAACGGACCCTGATAGATCAATACATTCAATCATGGAATGCATCTATGAGAAACTCTAATAAAGGAATAGCATATAATAGTTTTAAAACGGCACTTACCTTAGAAAAATACCTGACGATTCTCCCGCGAAACATGGCTCTTACCATTCTACGCCTACGCTCGGCCAATCATAAATTTCCAGTTGAAACTGGTCGCTGGTCAGGCATTGAATACAACGACAGACTATGCACTGTTTGTAACACGAATGAAATTGGCTGCGAAATACACTATATACTGAAATGTCCATTTTTTAACACACAGCGAGAACAACTAATACAGACAAGATATTACGAACATGCCAATGAATTCACATTCAAAACGCTAATGACTACCGAAATCAAATCGGAATTAATCAATCTTAGTAAATTTGCGTCAGTATTAATCAATAAATTTCGATAATTACATATGCACATGCTACAATCCCATAGTTCACAATCACAATAACCATGTACTCGTATGTATCAAACATGTCTGTGGAACTCAAACATGTACGACAGAGAGCCTTACATGATATTTCCGACTGGTGTTTTAATTAGTCAAAGTATGCATTTATGCAGCCTGATCATGACCAATACTGCGTACACTATCTGCCATGCAATACAGTCTATATATTACAATGTACATTGTATGCATCCAGAATGGTACAGTCCATAACTGATTGACTGATCTGAACCTTTGCTGGTCGCAAATGTACTGAGGGTTCTATTGTCCATTAGTAGCCCCATATTGTAACGCTCTGCTCATACCAAAGGTCAGCAGTTTATCCACGTGCCACGAAATGCAGTATAACCACGATTCTAACATACTGTTCTACAGTGTGGGTGTACCCGCCGAAACCGGGAGAGGCGCAACGTTGATAAATCATTACCACGCGGCCCACGATAAGTGCTTATCACTTTAGCATATTGTTGACACGGTTCGACATGTACACATGTGCCTAACCAGTTCATGTTAACTGTTTCCTTTAGCCCGAATTAGTCTCCAACACTGATTGTCACCAGACTGGTTAGCAACTACATTAGCGTGTTTTCTCCAGACTACCAACCGTATACCTATGTTTTGTCAACAAATAGCACGGAGGATAGGTGATACCGTTAGTGACATTGTTATTGACCATCTCACACGTGGATGTCCGACATCAATCTCACATTCCTGCATTTCAATATGTAAGCCTGTCCTCGTCCGGTCTCACAATGCATGTGTAAGGGTACGTTCGACAACTATCATCATTATTACCCCTTACATGATTTGAACACATTTACAGGTTGACCATGTGGAACACCGTGATATAGCTGTCACGCCACCCACCTGTTCAACCATACTCCATCCAGCAAATATAACAGCAGCTTAGAATTTTTTCGATTTCGATCTAGGCTGTTGTTCATGCATATGCTATAAAACAAAATATTAACTGCCGATTTTCTCTGATCCAGACAGGCCGCATGTAGTCTTCTCATTCATCCTCACTCATTGCCGGAACTCTTCTACGCATTTTACATTGAAATGGTTATCGTAACTATAACCGGCGTACGCTGCCTGTCCGGGACAAAGATATATCACATAATATCACAATCAGGTCATCGTCGCCTATGACTGTCTCTGGCATAGGCACTATGACAATTATTGTATATAGACATTTACTGATACGACACGTATTAAAATGTGCACATGGCCAGCCATATATATATCATGTGTATACTATATATTGAATGGTTATACATGTA
>JBEVXV010000610.1:0-3172 GCA_040505915.1 Sedimenticola sp.
GAATTTGATTCACGTCAATATCAAACAGGGTAAGCGATCAATACACCCTAAGCGGTTCCGTAAAATTCATGCTCAGGTATCAAAACAGACCCTCCCCCAGATCCAGGCCTATGCCCTCACCTGGATACACCCTTACCGTGTTGGCTGTATGTCGATCACCAGCGCCTTTGCCACCGGTTATGACCCCAAGTACTGTGCTATAAAAACCGTTGGTAAACCATGTGGCATCACCCCCAAGAGCCCCTACTTCTCCAGCGGCAGCGAAGCCCCCTTCGACGACTTCAAAATTCGCCCCACCATGATAATTGCCGCTGGCAACTTTAAGGATGCGAAGAGGCTGATCGACCGCGGCATACAATCGGATGGCACCTTTCCCCAGGGAACGGCCTATCTGTTGCAGACAAAAGATCGCAACCGCAGCGTCCGTGCCCGCTTCTTCCCTCAGGTAAAGCAGCTATTTTCCGACAGAATAGTTCTCAGCATTCTACAGCAGGATGAGATTATCGACCGCGATGATGTCATGTTCTATATCACCGGCAAAACGCGGGTAAAGCAGCTCAACACACTGAAGTTTCTACCGGGAGCGGTGGCCGACCATCTGACATCAGCAGGCGGACGGATGCCCAAAGGGAAAACAGAGCGAGGACAGATGAGCGCCCTGCGCTGGCTTGAGGCAGGCGCTACCGGCAGCTATGGCACGGTGGTTGAACCCTGCAACTACGTTACCAAGTTCCCCCGTCCGGATATTCTGATGAACCATTACCTTCAGGGGGAGACCCTGATCGAGGCCTACTGGAAAAGCGTTGCCTGGCCCAGTGAGGGGCTCTTTATCGGCGAACCCCTGGCGGCACCCTACTCCCGCAGATGGATTGACAAGTCAACTATTGAGAGTGACGCCGTGAGCACTAAAAACCAATAGTAGATAAGCTCCTTGACAACCGTCTACGGGCTCAGTGTACTAGCCCACACAAATAGCGACCCACCACAACCTCTCCCTAGGATCCTCAACCAAATCATGGCGAACCGCTCATGAGACACTTTCCACTCCTCATTTATCCCTCAAGTGCTTGTCGGATTGTAGCAATGGGCAGATATAGCACTAAGTGGTTATTTTCTGTAGGGATAAAGCCAAACCTCATGTAATAGCCAGCCGCTCTGCGGACTTTCGCATCCACAAACATTCCGACCAATCCCGCATTTTCAGATATGCGAGCGGAGCATTCCATTGCATTGAGCAATAGGTTTTCCCCAAAACCGTTCTGTTGACTGTCCGCGCAGATAGCCAGTCTGGCCAGCTTGGCTGCTGGCATGGGGTGAGGGTAGCGCTGGAGTCGTGGATCTGAGATCTCACTAGGCATAACCTCACAAACCGTCAAAGTGTAGTACCCGAGAATCGTTTTAGGTGAATCACCATCGATCAGTACAAACGTGCGAGAAATTTCACGATTGGCATGTTGCCGAGCTGTTTTTTGTAGAAACTCGTTAAGTTTCTGGTCGCCGCAGTCAAAACCCTTTCTATCGTGATTTTTGCTTAGGTGCTCAATCTTCAGCATTTAGACCAGAATTTTTGTAGGTCTTGGCAGCCGCTCTTAAGACCTGATTAGGCGCAGGAGGAGCGTCGAGCATATCCATGAATGCAACAGTATCCGCATCACTTAGGCGCACAATGCGCTCTTGCTCAATAACCTGCTGAGCCGCGTGATAGGCAGCCTGGGCCATAAATTGAGTTTCAGTCGCACCAGATAGCTCGGCAGCCATCTTGATCATTTCTTTTACGCGAGCGGGAACGCGAGCGGAGAGACGGGCCTCGCTCTTTTCGTTTGGAAGCTCTTCTAAGAAAGTACTAGCAGCCATGGCATGCATCTCAAATTCTACCTGGTGCCAAAATGGCACCGACATGCAAACTATAGTTCGCAATATATTACACGTCAATGCATATTGACTCGTCGAGGGCAATTGATTCAGGGACGGCACAGTGCTCATGAAATTTTCGCTTATGTCAAAAGGACTTAGAAGTCCTCCTTCACCACCGCGCCTGACGCTGGCGATAACTCAAACAATACCAATAGTGACAATGAATCAAGCTCAGAGGGTGATCATGCTGATTCAGGTAATGACGGTTCAATCAAGGAAGACAAAGTAAAAAGAAAGGCTGGGCGACAGTTGGACTCGCAAAGCTTTGGTCGAACCCAACAATTACCGATAACTGACACAGAACATCATCATTGCCATTGCTGCCAGATTTGCAACGAACCTTTGTTGGCAATTGAGAAAGCCTATACCGGATTTTACAGCGTGAATGTCGAGTTTGGGAATACCGAAACACCGGGCCTAAAACTCATTAATACGCATCACCTTTACTATTCAGCCATTTGTCCGGCTTGCGGATTGAAAAATAACTCCGAGCCTTGGCGGGCACCGGCAGATTCCGAAGCGTGGGAAAATGTGGGTTTGACCGAATAGCGACTTATTGGCCCAGATCTGGCGGCAATGATTGTCTATTTGTCCATGGAGATGCGTGTTTCTCGACGTAGAGTGCGGCTATTCCTACATGATATATTGGGTCTGGAATTAGCCGTGGGCACTATTCAAAACTGCTTGCTTGAGTCTGCACGGGCATTGGCTCCTATCGAAGAAAAATTAGTTGAGAATGTGTTGAGCGAGTCGTTGATACATGCGGATGAAACCTCGCACAAAAAAGCAGGGAAATTGCTGTGGCTTTGGGTTTTCATTACCGCTAGCACGGCACTGTTTTTAGTTGGGCGAAGAACAAAAACGATTTTTACTGATTTGATTGCCTCATCAGAAAGTCAATTTCAAACAATCATCACGATGAACTTCAACGTTTGCGTAAACTTTGTGACGTGATGGCACTCTCTTCGCACAAGAAAACCCGAGAGCTGGGTAGAGAATTCCTGAATGACTGGGATGCAATTTTCCAAATTCTTAAACATCCTGCATGGCCGTTGACTAATAATGAGGCTGAGCAAGCGTTGCGCCACTGGGTCATTTTGCGGCGCATTACGCAGGGAACACGTTCTGCACAAGGAAGCAGAACATTAGCATTGTTTGCCAGCGTGATTGAAACTTGTCGCTTGCGTGAGAGTTCGCCTATTTTGTATATCAGAGATACGATTGCGCTGCGCCGTCAGGGTAAGGATGTTCCAGAATT
>JBEVXV010000611.1:0-6222 GCA_040505915.1 Sedimenticola sp.
TCATCTCGGGACGGTGTGGGGATTTACATTGACGGATACATTATTTGCCAACGCAATAGGTAGCACCTATTTTCATATTAAAAAGT
Source organism: Sedimenticola sp. (assembly GCA_040505915.1). Classification (GTDB taxonomy): domain Bacteria; phylum Pseudomonadota; class Gammaproteobacteria; order Chromatiales; family Chromatiaceae; genus Vondammii. The sequence continues at coordinate 87 of JBEVXV010000611.1, forward strand.
GCATACATGTACATTTTAAATATAGATCTAAAAATGTCTTTAAAATATTCCTATCTGGTTTATGAACAAAATGGGTACACAGACTCCGGTGAATTAGTCAAACGGGAAACCGGAAACACGTGCATTTGTTTACAATCTGGATGAAACAACAACAACAGTGCAAAAGAAATGTCATTTACTTTCGGATTTCCACAGAAATGGTGGGCGCATGCGCGAAGGACAGTTGGGAGTTTCAAATTCGGACGTAAACAATCAACAATAATATTAATAAAAAATCATCCAAAAGCTTAAATTCAACAAAAATTGGGAATATGGAAGTATACAAGCACCTTTTAGGCTAGCTGAAAGAGAAATTCGAAAATTCTTCGGGAAAGTGTTATTTTGGAAAAAAATAATTTTGACAGTTATCAGCTGTTTTTCTATATTTACATCAACACCGGTAAGTTCAAGGTCAAGCTAAGTATAGCCGTAATTTGAAGTACAAGAAGTAGAAAATGTCGTCCAGATTCTGAAGAGGAACTGTGGCAAGTATAAATTCCCAGTAAATTGAAGATTATACGGACTTTGTAACTTGTTTACAATGGTTAGCAACTGTTACTAAGTAAAATAAACAATTTTATTTCGTCAATTTTTCAACATAAATGGGTGAATATGAGGAAAACTAGCGACTTGAAATAGAAAGTAAACATATAATCTCGTGGATTTAACCATTTTTAGTAAAATATAAAGGAATTTGAGGTGATGATAGCCGAATAAGCTGCGATAACGTTGTTTTCTCAGCCCTGTTTTCTCATTGGAATGTTCCTGTCTTATTTCTCAACTTGTGAAGATCAAAAAGACAGAAAACACCAAAAGTTAAATCACCTACCATCAGAGTATCAAACAGTAATTATGTCACAAACAATGGTACCCCTTGTCGCCAACAAGTAATACACACCCCAAGTCTACCAAGTTCGACAAAAGTTATACATACAAGTATCCCCAGTTCACTTAACATTCCGGCAGTGAAAGTTAAAGTTGACCAAACTACATCTTTGGATTGCCAACACAGCACACCTGGCTCGATAAATATAACCGCAGCAGACAACATAAATATAAATAAGCATTGCGTAGCCTGTTCTCAAGTCTGGCCCCCAATTCGCCGCTACAAAAGTATCCAGTGGATAGCGTGCGACCAGTGTGACAAGTGGTGGCACGCTGAGTGCGCGTGCATCTCCACAGAGACCATTGACAAACTCGCGAAGTATAAAATACAGTACACTTGTGCTCTCTGCGTCATTACTGGATCCCCCTGGATAAAGCAAACGCCAGATACATCTGCAAATAAGTTGGAATTGCCAGTGCTGGAGAAGAAGATTCCTGTTTCGGTTACAACGTCCGACAGTACCATCATACTAGATAAGACAGAAAAGGTTGAAAGAGACAGCGATCCCAGCAAGGTTGTAATTGTTGACAAATTGGTTGAGCCGTTCCGAACGAGCCAAGCGATTAGGCAGGAACTCAATAGATTTGCTGACCTGAAACCAGAATTCGGCTACAGTCTGTCTGGTGGAGGAGTGGCTCTACAGTTCGCTACATCCAACGCAGCTACATCAGTGCTGGAAAAGTGGCCCACAGAAGCGTTTGGCAAGGATTCTAAACCACACAGACCAAGAGCGGCAGAAGTACAGCAGTGCAGAGTTGGGTTCCTGAAGAACATCGATCCAAAAATTAGTGTTACAAGCATCGCTTCAACTCTCGGGAAAGATTGTAAAATAAATTCTAGTAGAAGACTGTACAACCGTAAAACAAAAAGACCAATTCCAATTGTAAGGATTGAATTCGCTAGTGCATCAGACTTACAAAAAGCTAAAGTATCAAATTTAGATTATATATACAGGAATGCCAAATCATTTGTTGAAGAGGAGAGAAGATTTAAAGTTATCCGGTGTTTTCGGTGCCACGCTTTTGGTCATATTGCTCGGGGCTGTACAAACGACACATCTTGTGAGAAGTGCGGATCCACGGACCACATTACTGACAAGTGTACACAAGAGGAGTTCTGCAGTAACTGTGGGGGAGGTCACGCGGCAACATCAAGCAAGTGTCCTGATTATATCCGACGGTTTCAGTCGCTGCAAAGTAGGCACTGTCAATGCATCTAATACTTCACACAATATCCATTATATAAAACACAGTAAATATAAACATCAACTTATCAATTTAAAAATGAAATTGTTGTCATTGAACTGCCAATCATTTAATACAGCAAAACATGATATTAAGCAATTAGTGGACCAATATGATGTTGATATTTTGTGCCTAAGCGAAACATGGGAGACCAGTGACTCTAAAGTGTCAATGTGGGATAATGTTAGTGGCTGTTGGAAAGCAGAAAATCGAGCTAGAGAAGATGGTCATGGAGGTGTATCAACATTGTTTAGGCAATCAAATAACTTTATATCAAACAGAAGACCGGATTTGGAAATTAAAGAAATTGAAATGGTAGTGAATGAGGTGAAAGTTAAATCGGGACAGTCTTTCTTCTTAATTACAGTGTACATACCCCCAAATGGACAGTGTGAAGAACATATCAAAGGTTTAGAGGATACATTATCAAAACTTGAAAGAAGATCAATCGTGCTGACAGGTGACTTTAATGCTAAGAGCCTACGCTGGAATAACACAGTCAGAAATGGGGCTGGTGACGTCCTAGAGGAGGTAATGGATAACCATAATTTAATATGTGTGAATGATGGCTTACAGACCAGAAGAAACTCAAGCAGTGTTATAGACTTGGTTATAGTTAACTCTGGTTATGTACCAAAAGTAGCAAGTTGTGAGACACTAATACATGAAAAAGTTAGAAGTGACCATATTGCAGTATACTTGAAGCTGGATGTAGGCGATGAAGATCCTCCTAGGACCCAGACAATAGAGAAGTGGTTTGTCAAGAAAACAGACAGGGAAAAATGGGAGAAAGTAACCAATGAGAAATATGAATCATGGCCGCCGCCTGAAGTGGATACAAACGACATAGAGAGTCTACACCAATCCTTCATGCAGACCTTCACAGAGTGTATGTTAGATGCCGTCCCAAGAAAACAAGTTACAGTGTCAAAACGGCGGAAAAAGCCACCATGGTGGAATGAACAGACTGCAGAAACTAAACAAAGCTGGAATTTGGCCAAAAAAGCATTTAGACGGAGATCTACACCACAGCTATTTAAACAATTAAAGGAAAAGGAATTGGAGTATGACCGTTCTGTAGAAATTGCGAAAGAGAGTTGGGTTGCTGGAGTGTGTACTAAGCTGAACTTAGCAGCATCACCGAAAGACATTTGGCAGTGCTTCAGGCAGCTGACATCTTATCAGGAGGAGGGAGGTACAGGCGTCTTACCATTAAGGAAAAAAGACGGGTCATATGAATTCGACAGTGAAGGAAAGACCAAAATATTGGAGGATGCATTCTTTAAAGAGGTAACAGAAGGCGATTACGATGGAGTATTCAAAGAAGAGATAGAGCACACCTTAAAAACAATACGAGAAGAAGAAGAGACATCGCAAGATACACAAGAAGGAAATCTATTATCTGCAGTGAATAGAGACATTTCTATAGGGGAAACTGTGGCTAGCATTGAACTCCTGGTAAGTGGAAAGGCTCCTGGTCCAGATGAAGTGTATCCAGATTTAATCCAACAGGCCGGTGAGGAATTCCAGAAAGCCCTGTGTATACTGTTTAATGCCTCCTGGAAACTCGGACAAGTACCAGCTGGATGGAAAACTGCACTTGTAAAATTTCTACGAAAGCAGGGGAAACCATCATACAACGTCACTAAAGCATATAGGCCTATCAGCCTGACTAGCAGCATAGGGAAATGTCTTGAAAAGATAATTACATGGCGGCTATATGGTTTCTCGGAAGCAAATGGTATTATCGACAAGGATCAGGAAGGTTTCAGACGTTTTCACAACACAACGCAAGCACTGGTGCGATTTACTCAGGATATATTCAACGGATTCAATTCAAAAGAAGACACAGTAGCCATTTTTATAGACCTGGAAAAAGCATATGACTCAGTGTGGAGGGACGGGCTGTTGGTAAAACTGCACAACAAATGGATCAGGGGAAGAGTATGGAGATGGATATGCCACTTTATGGAAAACCGGAAGGCCCAGTGTGTGTTACCTGACTGGAAGGGACAGGAGTTCACGACAGAGACAGGACTACCTCAAGGGTCGGTGATAGCACCTCTACTGTTCATCATCTACATTAGTGACCTGTTTGAAAATGTAACCAGCAAAAGAGTAAAATTTGCAGATGACAGCACAATGTGGAGGACAGGAAAGGATGTCAACAGAATCGTTGGAGAACTTCAAGATGATATGACAGAAGTGATTAGCTGGGCAAGTAGGTGGAGGATGAAACTGAGCATAGATAAGACAGAGGTTTGCCGGTTTTCGAGAAACAAAAGTACAGAGGTAAGTTCAGACCAGATTAAAGTATACATAACTGGCACCCAGATTCCATACAACGCACATCCGAAACTACTAGGGGTACATCTGGACGAACAACTTAAATATGAGAAGCATGTAGCGGAAGTAGAGAGGAGGGGAATGGCCACTTTGTCCCTTCTACAACAAGCGAAGCTGGTGGAGGGAATAAATGCATCCAGACTCATACAGTTATACAAGTCCTTAATAGTGCCCCAAATAGAGTATGCATCCGCAGTATGGCAGATGGCGGACTGTGACAGGCTGGATAAAATCCAACGGGGTGGCTTGAGTGTTTGCCTTGGAGTACCTCGTACTGCAGGAAGGGAAGCCTTAGAAGTGGAAGCAGGGTTAATGCCACTCCATTTAAGAAGAGAGGAGCTGTCTGTCAGGGAACTGGGGTCTATTCTAGGGAAATCCGAGTCAGAGAATATCAAGTTGTCCTGGAACAGATGGAAAGACGGTGACCTAACAGAAAGGTATATATCACCCTTCGGGAAAATGAATGTGCAAGCCAGCGACATGACAGCAACGACCGGTGTAACTGTCCATAATATGGAACCTGAGCCTGCATACACAGAGTGTCTGATGCCCTCCAAATCCAGGCCAGATTATTGGAACACACTGGGGTCATCAAAGACTAGATCAGCAGCTCAGGCAGCGGATGCGCGACAGCTTATTCAGGAGTTAATGGAAGGGATGACTGATGACGGTGTTGTGGCATTCACTGACGGCTCCTGTATTCCTAACCCAGGTCCCTGTGGCGCAGGATGTTGCCTATTCCTACCTGGTCAGGAGAATCACATTGGATTAAGTCAACCTGTAGCACAAAAAGGGTCAATACTGCTGGCAGAGCTAGTTGCGATTTTGATAGCGCTAAGATACTTTGCAAATCAGCTAGGAAACTGTTACAAGAATATGCACATCTTCACGGATTGTCAATCAGCAGCTGGTATTTTGACTCTCGGTTGGAAAGAAAATTCGTATACAAACACAGTGCAAGAAATCCTGAATCTGGTTAAGGAAATTGAGAGAAAGGATCAGAATGTCAACATTATGTGGACACCGGGCCATGCTAACATCGCTGGAAATGAAATAGCGGATGCACTAGCCAAGGAAGCTGCCAGAGAAGCAGAAACAATGGACTCCGTCTCCGACATCACCACAAAAAACCAAGTAAAACAAGGGGTGAAAGAGTCATGTATGACAAAATGGCAGAGGCAATGGAATCTGACAGATACAGGCAGATATCTTTATGAATTCAGAGCAACAGTAAAGGGGAAGAGACTGCTAGATGTCCCAAACCGAGATGCCTTCAGATCAATATCAAGATTGCGGACAGGGTACAGCAACCTAAATGATTATAAGCATAGGATAAATGCACAAGAATCTCCAAATTGCATATGCGGGGAGAAGGAAACAGTGTCACACTACCTAATTGATTGTCAATTATACGATGACGTGAGAGAGAAATGTAGAACCAAGATGTTTTGGTTAAATGGCATCCCGGATTGGTCGACAGAAGTGCTGCTGCAGGCGAGTGAAGATGATCCACTGAAGGCATATAGAGCATCCATCCTGGACATCCTGGGGGAATTCATTGAAGAATCAGGCCGGCTAATATAGGAACTGGCGGATACTTGTATAGGGAACATATTCTTTC
>JBEVXV010000612.1:0-16757 GCA_040505915.1 Sedimenticola sp.
TGTACCCGTGCCGTAGTTTTCTATGGTTGTATTGTTACTCTTTCGTTTGTCCTGCTCATTGCCCCCCTTAGGATTTATTACTCTATTTTTCTTGCCATATCTACAATAAACTGCGACTATTGAAATACATTTTTACCAAATTAACACACACTTTATAAAACGTTTGATTTTCGGTTTTATCTTCAGCACTCTTAAAGCTACAGCCGCCAAACTGGTCGCACACTTTCATCTCCTATCAGTGTACACCAATAACCACCCTCAATCCTGTGACCCTCATGCGGCCCTGACCTACTTTTCCTCTTAAATTACTTAGTTATTTCCCTTGGTTAAGGTTTGTGGGCAAGTCTCTATATGCAATACTAGTGGTGCCACAGCCACCGAGCATGCACATATTCATTGCCTGCCCGTCAGTGGGATAGCTGTCAGTCAAGGATGGCTGCAAGTCAGCACATGACTGCCAATAGTCGAGCGCTGCTGTTCTCCTACAGCTCTTGTTTATATATAGACATCCATAAAACATTATTCTCAGCACAAATCCCCTCCAGTCATATTTTCTTATATGGATAACTCCATACTGAGCAATTATATCCAAAAATAATGTAAATAGGTTCAACAGTGTTCATGTTACACCACGCTTTGCGACATATAGTAAACTGTCGGGAAATCGGCGGCCATTTTTAAAGATGGCAGTCAAAATTATTTTTAGCTGGGAATAAGGCCAGGTCATTGCACGATTTCATACACCTGAAATGCTAACTGAAAACCATAGTGGTCATTATCCTCTCCATTTAGCAGTCAACTCCATGTTTTGGCTTGCTGGCTCACCCCCTAATATAGCCTACTATCATGTAACTCTAACATTCAATCCTATCCGTATGACCTTAACCATGTTGATATTGCCTCCAACCCCATCAAAATGACATCAACACACGTTGCTAGTACTATTCCCACCAACCCCAATCAGTTGTAAGGAAGTTGTATTCATCAATTACCGCTACAACGTACCAAGGGACACATACACAATGAGCGTGAAAACGATCGAACAATGCGTATTGTGAGATTTTCGTTATTTTATTGATATAAGATAGTCATGTTTTCTTGTTTTCGTATGGGGGTGGTACGGTACGTTTCTGGTACTCTGCGACCATCGCCGTGCGCGTGCCACCTCATTGATACTTACTTACTTACTGTGAAAGTATGCCTCTCCTTATCCATGTTATCCACTGCATTCCACTTTGAATTTTCTCACGCAGAAAGGCCCTGGTCGCCATGTCAGCTTTACCATAATATATAACGGAAGATATATAATATCCGAAATGTTTGTTTCAGCAAAATGTCACATAACGAAGCCCGTATGGAATTCGAAGACATGCTGGAGCAATGCCAGGAATGGACAGCTAAAAAGGTTGGTACAGCGATTATAGCCAACTCACAATTGGAAGAAAGGGTTAAAGTTGTTGAACAAGACGTGCAGCAGCTGTATAGCGATCGAAATGCAAATACAGGGTCTTGGGACAGTATAAATGAGACAGTTTGTGGGCTGGGTGATGCTCAAACTAAAGCGGATGCTGCAGTTGAAAAACGTTTTCAATCACTTTCGCAGGAAATAGACGCACTGAAGCGTGAACAATGTGTGTTAAGGGTTGAAGTTGTTGAAAACGAAATGGACAAGCTCACTAGCAATCAGCAAGAGACTAAACAGACGTTGAATACCATACAGCAGACAGTTGAAGAGCTGAGTGATGGACAAACTAAAAAGTACAGTGCATTCCATATAAGAATGCAAGCACTATCTGATAAGATAAACACAATAAAACCCGAACGGCCCCTGATTCACACTGAGTGCAGACAGGACCTGCTCAATGCACTCAACGCAGCAGCGCTGGCAGTTGCACCAAGGATGAAATCACCGGAAACTCGTGAAATTACACCACGACATCAGTTGACTTCGACCACAACAGCGACAACGTCGTATATTAGCAATATGGGAACTTCGTCAACGCAACAGTCTACTTCGACCACAACAACGACACCGGCGAGGGTTACTTTGCCTTTGCTCACGCCAGGGATACAATCCCAGAATAAAATGGGAACAGCATCAACATATCCATCAACTTTGACAACGCCTAAGCCTGATAGTCTGACTTCTCAGTATCGCATAAGTAAACCACCACCGATCAAATCGCAGAGACAGCTACAGATTGCATCACTTCCGCCGTTGACCGAGACACAATTAGAGGAGTATACTATCACTACCCCAATTAGAAGACATAACCGTGGTCTGATGACAAGGGGACGGATGCCACAATCGAAAACATCCACTGCAGAATCCTCATCCAGGTAATATAAACTGTTTTATATTAGGCCCCGACCAAAAAAGGTTCGGGCGATATACCGGTCACATATGCCGTCCGGCGTTTGTCTGTAGACGGAATGCTCATCTTGGTTTGTTTTTAGTTTTCGTTATCCGAATTCAGCCAAATTCGGTGTATGACGTTCACCTTGCTTAATTTGTCACTTTGTCTAGTTTGTTTTCACGTTTATGTGTTTTGGTTCCTCGTTTGTTGACCTTCTCGTGGTGGGACATGATGGTTAGGTAAGTGTGAGGTTGCGGCCGCGAAAACCTTTGGTTAACCCCCTAGTGTGCATTTCTATATAATTATCAATCATTGTATATTTATATAGCTTTGAACACTAACCGTTCTAAGGCGGTACCCTTGTTGTCATGTCCTGTCTTCTGTACTGTGTTTTGATGTTAATTTATTTTATATGCGGGGACCTACGTTGTGTGGCTATTCTGTTGCTGCCTGTGTCCTGTGAGGCTTCCGTTGTTTTATTATTCTTATACTTAAGTGTCTTGTTTTTGTTTTCGTATGGGGACCGTACACCGCTGGTCCTGGAGTGCACACGAATGCTTTGTTGCAGGCTCTGCGACCACCGATGTACGCGTGCCATCTATTTGGTGTCATAAAGTGTTAAGTATTGTTTTTGATTGTCTCCTTCTCTATTGGGTGCATTGCATTCTATTGCAACAGTATATGTATGGTATTTCAATATGTTGTTGCTTGTCAACCAACTACGGTTGTGACTTTAGCTGCGTTAACAACTTGTTAACTATTATATGTCTTCTATTGTGCTGTGCTACATTCAATACTGGCAATTATGTTATGGTTGAGTGACTTTCCTGGCAGGATAGCTGCCACTCTACGATGGCTATTGTTATACTCGCAGATATAGTGTGTGCAGTGTGACACCTGTAAACAGCTGTCTCCCGCATTCTGCCAACATTGATATTACCGTCTGAACCTGTTTCATGTATGCACACTGTTATCAGTCCGGCATTGACTTAGATTTAAAGTGTATATTTCACCCTAGACTGGCTCCCGTCTCTGAGTTTAGTTATTATTAGTAAAATATTATACTTTTGTTTTTTCCTAATTCTGTTCAGACAACTCTAACATTAGGCACTGTCTCAAACTATGGTTGTAATCAGGGGACTTAATAACAGACAATAATATAGAAGCATGTTAGAGTTGTATATATATCAAGCAGTATAAAAAATACCATAAACAACCATAGAGACGGGAGCCAGTCTAATTTCACCCATGTATTTGTATCACGCTCTGCCACCATTCCGCAAGCAACAAATATGCCACCCCTGCTTATGCTACTTCAATGTCAAGGGCACAAACTTAGTTTAACTAACCGAATACTTAACATTGGGGAAATTCCTTCTCAGTTATACTTCTCTTGCCTGAATACCTTCATATTTCATGGCCGTCAACGGCCAGCATGCTGCATCGGATATGCCATCGCCACGTATGCAACCTCAAGGTCAACATCACGAAATTAATTAAAACAAACATAACATAATTATATACCATCAATTAGTGGCATCAGTCGTGCCGCGAAAGCGTTCAACGACGTCCAAATCGACATATTGGTCGTTCGATGTCTCAACTGGGCAAGGTTTACAGTAATGTTACACTTTCAAATACATATGCATATATATAGTTCGAACAGAAGTATTCTATTAATTCACTTCAAATGCATGTATGCGTTTATGGCAGCTGGATAATTAATTACGCGCATGTCTAGGTTACGTTTCCGGCTAACGCAGCCACGACTACATACATAAACATACACATGCATAACTTAGCAGTGAAAAAAACAACCCCGTAGCGAGGCTCGAATCCACGACCTCCTGCTTACGATGTAAACACTGTACCACGTCGCTGTAAAAAAACCGGTCCGCACCGCAAGGCAGTACAAGTGTGATATCAACCTAACACTTTTATACTGTTAGCTCAGCGGTCGACATAGGTGAACGCGACATCACTTCCAACCCGAAATGGCTCGTACCCGAGTCATACACGTACAAGGATTATTTCGTTGGGCGCTAGCTGTTACGTTTTCGGATAACGCAACCACGAATACATACATAAACATAACTAAATTAACAGTGAAAAACACACAACCCCATAGCAAGGCTCGACCCGCGACCTACTGCTTAAGAGGCAAACATTGTGCCACGTCGCTGTAAAGACCGGCTCGTACCGCAAGGCAGTACAAGTGTGCTATCAACCTGACATTTTACTGTTAGCTCAGCGGCCGACTACGAAAAACGCTACATCTGCACCAATATTTAAACCATTGATACGTAGACAATAACATGTATTACAACATGCAATCACACTTTAATCTTTGACACCTGATAAAATTGGAAAATGTCCGTACGCTACTGGTCGGGCAGTGCACACGTGTGCTTTGTTGAAGCAGCTGCGGCCATCGCTGTAGGCGTGTCTTCGCCTGGGTGACATAAAGAGTTAATTAATGGTTTGGGTATTCCCCTTCTCCATTAGGCGCATTGCATTATATGACATCACCGAAACGCCTTGACAGCAGGCTTAAAACAGACACATACCTTTGATGGTCTTACAGTAGGTATACTTACTCAAAACAGGAAGTGTGTGCTCAATCTTTAGGGAGTTTTAAACGTGTTTTCGTCTCAAATAATAACGTATTTGCTATGATCGATATTTAAGGCAATCTTTCCGTAACAGGATGGTGATGATTTGGAGAAAAGGTATTGCCAATCGTTTTCTCGTAAGCCTTATTAAAATACACATGTGTGCAAATTAACATTCGCAAACTCATGTTTGCCTATATTGACTGCTTTCATATATTTCATTAATATCGGTCGTGTGCACATCTGTTGGAATATAGTGTGTAATTATCGAATGACGGTAAAGCGTCACTTACGTTGAAGTGATGCTTATGCACATCATAGTCCTTCATAATCCTGCAAAACTGGTGAGAACCGCATGCAAATATTCCATCTCTGTGTCACAAGTTATTTAGATTTTATTTGTTCAATTAGCTTGGAAGGTGCAGGACTTGATATGACGTCATTGTCGGTCTATGCTTATTTAATTTATCTATACAAATCTTACTTTTAACATTCATTCTTAATTAATTTCATATTTATCTAATATAGGCCTATAGAGTGCATGTCGTATTTCGAGTTTTCGTATAGAAACGGTACATCGATGGTCGTCGAGTGCACATGGGTGCATTGTTGAACGCTATGCGGTCACCACTGTACGCGTGTCATCTCGTGTATGAGATGAAGGGTTAATTAATAGTTTTGTATCTGCTCCCACTCCATTGGTGTATTAGTAGTAATGCATTACTCTATATTCATTAAAGGGATAAGTGCACGCTTTATATGGCACTATAGGTATTAAATAAAATCTACACTAAATTATTGTATTCAAACAACTTATACATTTTCTATACACAACTATGTGATTTACCACTAGAAAGGAAGTTAAACAATAAAAAAAGAAAACAAAAATATTTGCCGGACGTGGGGATCGAACTCACGAGGCCGAAATCCATCAGCCCCCAGTCGCATATGAAACAACGATATCTATGTGTTTCTCATGCCTAGTGTTGTTGGAAGAGTCAACTTATGTTGACTCCTCTTCTAGCGACTCCAGCTGTGACCAAAACAATCCACTGAGTCGGCAACATTTGTAAAAAATTATAAATTCAGCCAAAATTACATTCCCGTTACTTTCGTCATTGTCGCCGCCAAGTTCAGGAAATCCCGACAGCATACGTATGCTGCTCGGGAAATACCATATGAAACTACAGTTTTAGACCACTTCTGGCGGTAAATCAGCCAACATTATATGGAGAACTAATATAGTAATTGAATCCAATCATCTATTACGATTCCATAAAATACGCATCTACCGTGCACATATCCCTTTAACATTGCATAGTACACATACGAATAGAGTAGAAAATGATGTCTACTTTCAGTGTGTTTTCGACATTCGTGGGTATGCCGGAACAAGACATACGAATACAGCAAATAAGCCCGTACCGTACTAATGAAAGCATGGCAAGTAAGGACAGACTAAACGAAGTACAACGAGCGTTCGTCAAGTATTTCGTGGACAAGAACGTGCCAGTAGGCTACACGGATGCATCAGCTATGAGTCTTATCAAAAGCGGCATTGAGGATTTCAATGTTTGGACCGAAGCAACAGCTCCAGAATTATCGTATGTGAAGGAAAGGATCAAGTATGAACAAAAGCAGTGCAAAAAACGGAAGAGGAAGCAGGATGTAGCTACTGGTTGCGACAGACACCTTGATAGCGTAATTTTAGGCAAAGTGCCAAAGTCAGCCGATCATGATACGCGTAATGTCAGTGTCAAGCGTGATTCTCCTCAGCTTACATGCTCATCAGGACAAGATTCTGACGATTCAGATTTAATCTGCTAATCTGCGGCACATAGGAAGTATGATGCGGAGGTAATTGAATTAACAATTGTGTTGTTTATCATTGCCGGTATCCCATTCAATCCGGCCTGGCGCTCATGTGCATATACATGTTTTTGTTTATCTGTTTTTGTTAGAAGAAAAAAACAACATGATGAGCTATTCGTGAAAACCATACTGTTCTATGTCCATTTTTTGAAAATATGGATATTTTTTGCACACTGGTACAACAGCCAACGATATATCTCCTGGTATAATTTGTGCGCATCAATTCCCCCTATAAATCGTATTATTACCAAAATTTAAATGTTCTATTGCCAAATAAATGCAAATGGTCCAAACCATACTGTTCTATGTCCACTAGCCAATCAGAACAGTTAAAGCTGGTCACGTGACATTTTGTGATCCACAATCACAATGCAAAACAAATGGAGGATGAGTAGGTTTGTTTACATCATGTTTTCTTACGCAATGCATTCATATATCAACGTGTGACTACTTGTGTATGGAGATAAATATCGTTTCACATTTGTTCTACAATTGCTTTGCATACAATTAAAAGTAAACTATAGCTAGAGCCGGACATAGAACATTGTGTTCCGCACCAATTTGACCAAGTTCAAATTTGGTGGAGGACATAGAACCGTTTGTGTTTACCAAGAATATAAACAGTTCTAGCATTGTGCATATAGAGTTCTGTGCAAGCAAACTTGCAGGAACGTGTAGGCCTATAGAAATACACATTTACAAGAGAAAAAAAAAATATTATGCCCAACATTATTGATTTTAATGTAGAAAACATATATCATACTATGTATTAATTAAATGAACCGCCAATGACGTCACAACCCATTTGCAGAAAACATACACATATTAAAACCTCTGTAACTTGTGGCCCATGCGGTTTGCACCAGTCTTATTGCATTGTCAGGGCTGTAATATCTGTGAAATGAAAACCTCAAACTAATATTGATGAAGCTATGTGCAAACAATAATAATAACCGTTTAATTTAATAATTAGCTCCCTGCTAATCTACGATACACATTCGAAACTAGCTACCTCGCTGGTGTGTACACGCGGCCGAGTCTGGCGACAGCGCATTCGTACATGCTGGTGGTAATTCTCGTAGTATGTTGATACGATTTGTGTTTATCCGCCCCCCCCCACCAGTGTGCATTTCTGTATACGTGTCTGTTTTCGCATATTTATGTAGCTTTCCACACTGACCGTTCCAACGCGATACCCCGGTTGTCATGTCCTGTCTCATTTAATGTGTTTCAGTGTTGCATGGTGATCATGTTGGTGTCTGTGTCTTGTGTGACTTTCATTGCTTTATTATTATACTTGCATGCCGTAGTTCGTGTTTTCGAATGCCGGTGGACGGTACATCGCTGGTCGTCGACTGCACATGCGTGCTTCCTTGAACGCTATGCGGCCACCACTGTACGCGTGTCATCTCATGTATGAGAACAAGGGTTAATTAATATTTTTGTATCTGCTCCCACTACATGTGTGTATTATTAGCAATGCATTACTCTATATTGCATAGTCCACATACAAATAGAGCAGAAAATGATATCTACTTTCAGTGTGTTTAGGACATTCGAGGGTATGACGGAACAAGACATTCGAATGCGGAAAATAAGCCCGTACCGTACTAATGAAAGCATGGCAATTAATGACAGACTAAGCGAAGTACAACGAGCGTTCGTCAAGTTTTTCGTGGACAAGAACGTGCCAGTAGGCTCCACGGATGCATCAGCTATGAGTCTTATCAAGAGCGGCATTGAGGATTCCAAAGTTTGGACCGAAGAAACAGCTCCAGAATTATCGTATATAAAGGAAATGATCAAGTATGAACAAAATCAATCCAAAAAACGGAAGAGGAAGCAGGATGTAGCTACTGGTTGCGACAGATACCTTGATAGCGTAGTTTTAGGCAAAGTGCCAAAGTCAGCCGATCATGATAAGCGTAATGTCACTGTCAAGCTTGAGTCTCATCAGCTTATATGCTCATCAGGGCAAGATTCTGACGTTTCAGTGGAAGTATGATGCGAAGGTAATTGAATTAACGAAAGTGTTGTTTATCATTGCCGGTATCCCATTCAATCCGGCATGGCGCTCATGTTCATATACATTTTTAAGTTTATCTGTTTTTGAGGAGAAAAAACAACATCATGAGCTATTCGTCGCGTGAAAACCATACTGTTCTATGTCCATTTTTTGAAAATATGGATATTTTTTGCACACTGGTACAACAGCCAACGATCTATCTGGTATAATGTTTGCGCATCAATTCCCCCTATAACACGTATTATTACCAGAATTTACATGTTATGTGTCCAAATAAATGCAAATGGTCCAAAACATACTGTTCTCAGTTCACTAGCCAATTAGAACAGTTAAAGCTGGTCACTTGACATTATGTGATCCACAACCACAATGCAAAACAAATGGCAGATGAGTAGGTTTGTTTTACATCATGTTTTCTTACGCAATGCATTCATATATCGACGTGTGACTACTTGTGTAGCAATTGCAGTACAAATGTGAAACGATATTTATTATTGCTTTGTTGAAGGCTCTACGACCACCGCTGTATGGCTATCTTTATTCCGAAATTTGTATCGTATTCTTGAACTTGTTTGACCATGTGGGTAACGCAAAGTTCTGGAAAATGTGCTTACACCGGTTTATAATAGTGCTAGTTTTGGAACATGGCTACGAGCAATTAGTCGTCGTAGGCAAATGACTCAGTCGGTAATGTTTTCATTTGCTTTGGTGCTTATTCTATTATTCTTTTATTATCACTGTAATGACGAATTAGTCAAGCCGAACGTACATACATCATCAATCATATAAAAGATTAAACACCCGTTTGTTTATTAGCGTATCACAGCTACTGAAAGGATCAGTCAACATTGGCTTATGCAGTGTTCAATGTTTGTCTCGTGTTCATGCGTCCCATTGGCTCCTTTATTTGTTTCGCATATAACCTATCAAATAAGTTGTAGGTCCCAATTCATATCCTCAATTACAGGGCATCCGACATGTTGGCAATCGGTAGTATTAGTAACTAGCTGGCGACACACAAACACGCCTATTAAAGGAATATGTGCACAGTATATGCATATTTTATGGAATCGTAATACATGATTGTATTCAATTAAGACACTAGTTATCTATATAATGTTGGCTGATTTACCGCCAGTGGTCTAAAACCGTAGTTTGATATGTTAATCCCCGAACAGCATACGTATGCACTCAGGATTCCCTGAATTTGGCGCCAAAAATGACGCGAAAGTAACGGGAATGTATTTTTTGCTGAATATATAATTTATCTACTTAGTGGATTTTTTGGTCACAGCTGGAATCGCTAGAAGAGGAGTCGACCTAATTTGACTGTTTCAGCAGCAGTAGACATGACGAACACTTATATGTCGTTATTTCATATGCGACTGGGGGCTGTGCATTTCGGGGTCGTGAGTTCGATCCCCACGCCCGGCAAATCTTTGTGTATTCTTTTTTTATTGCTTAACTTACGTTCTAGTGGCAAATCACATGGTTGTGTATAGAAAACGTATATATTAATTGAATAAAACAATGTATTGTAGTTTTTATTTAAACCGGTATATTGCTATATAGCGCGTGCACATATCCCTTTAAGCCAAGCCCCGGCGCGACTCGAACCTTCGACCTCACCGCTACGAGGCGGATGCTTAACCACTAGGCCACCGCGACTGGCTAAAATTTATAGCATAATATGCGAAACAAATAAGGGACGAACAGATACAGCTGAATGACCTATACCGAGTGATATTGTACGTAGTGTACGTGATATTATTGCTGCAAATAGTTGGTAGTATACTATATGCCATTCAATTATTATTCTAGTAAGTGATGAAACGACACCGCTGGACCAATTGGCCAAAGTCATGGATCCGACTTTTGACGCAGAATCAGAACCGGTGTCTAATCTGCAATTAACTGCGCAAGAAAACGGGTCAGCATTTATGGAACCAATCGAGGCATGTGCTGGAGATTGCGATCGTTTCCTGAAAAGGGATGGTTATATTCCTGTGCGCGGAACTAATGTGTGCCACTCGGAGCAGGACTATCTATTGGATTGGCGCACAGATGTGGATGGTGTATTGATTGAATGGGATAGTATTTGCGGCTTGAATCTGAATTTAAGTTATCTGCAAGTTGTTCCACCAGGAAATGTTCGTTTACACCGCGTGTACCATGTCCTGAAAAAGCACCTGGACCTCACCAAATACAACCGAGTTGCGCTACGAGTGTTGCAAGACTGTTTAGCATCGCAGCTCAGTTATACTGAGGGTTGGGAAACGTGGCTGGGATTTATTCCTGAATGTGCATTAACCACTGAGTACACTCCAAATGTGATACGCGCCTTCACATTGAAAACACTAAAGAACCTGAAATCAGTATTTCAAAGGAAATTGAAACAAAGTCGTGGATACAATATTGCCCCGCATACACTTGTGAAGAACAATCTTAACGATATATCTAAATTGAGAATTATGCCGGACGAACAGGAGTCGCTGATGCGTGTCTTTCAATCGGCGCTTGACGAAACGGACGGTATGCTAGATGGATTCCGTAAGATTATGATAACCTTCAGATTTGGCGAGAAAATGCATACCGTCGCTACATTGCCTATTCGTGACAAAACGGCCGTTCGATGTGTGTCAGTGCATGCTGGATTAGAGATTGGGGCATCGTATATTGGTGAAGACGAGGATGAAACACTTGTTAACATTGATTTGATGTGGTCTCGTCAAGGCTTACAAGAGGTGATAGGTAGCCGGGGTCGATTGTTTCCGACCTTCTCATTTACGGAATGCGCTAACTTCCAGTCCAATTTGGACGGTAAACTCATGGATATCCACAGAGATTTGCGCAACGTGTGCCAATTTCCCGATTCTTTGAACTTTCTTCAAATGTACTGCGATCTTCCACACAGGTGTCCAGATACCAGGTGGCATCCTGTCTCAACAGCGATAATCGTTCCCCTTGGTGTAGTAAAATTGCGTCGAAATATAGAACGTGATGCAATGACATACATATCCGAAGCAGAAAACAATTTTTCGAACATGACCAATTGCCGGTGCCGACTAGAAATTGTAGTGCTGTTGCCTGAAGTACCTGACATCGTGAATGCATCAGATATCCTGGTAACGGAAAAAGTCGCCTACATATTGGAGAAATACGCCCTTTTGGCACCATTCTCGCACTCTGGATTTGTTACTGCTCTTCGTAATGTAGGACTCTACCTTGTGACAGATATAAACACATTGTTCAGCGAGTTCAATGCGACAGGAAACAGTACAGCTGTATGGCAGGCATACCAATATGAACTTGCTATAGAGAAGTTGCTTTGGGGACGCCCTTTGTGTAATATGTCGAGACAGTACTCTATTAACCTTGGCCCTGGCGTAGACTTTCCATCACGTAGCAGGAGCGATGCAATGGGGTTTCTTGCCCTTGAAAACTGTTTCACATGTTGCGAAGATGCATCTACGACTCCACCTCTGGGCATATTTTCGAGAAGCGCATGCCTGCAGCGGCAAATCGAAAACGTATTTGGAATTGCCGATTTAATTAGCGGCAACAGCAGAGTACTAGGTCGTCGTTTGGTGTTGGTTCTGTTGAAAGATCTGCATCGTGTTGGTAAAGTGTTTCCATTGTTCTCAGACTTTCTACTTCGTCTCAAGACACACGCGTCAGAAAGACTACATTGGGTGATGGGTGGAACTACTGTGAAACAACTGGTCGACCTACTGCTAACTGCGAAGTCAGCTTCATTTCCCATGGTAATCGCACACGTAATACGTATGCTACGAGGAAAGGGTGTAGACGTCTCCAGAGCACTCGCGCAAGGTCTAGTAGATCTAGAGCTTCGTTCCTTCCCAGCCATCCGACTTTATGACGAGAGAAGGAACGCAAATTTGCATTGGGCGTGGAGGTTTGGAGTGTGGGTCATCACAGATGTTGCAGATTTTCAGAGCGACTTTTCTGCACAAGCAGCGTGTCTGACACCGCTTGTCAGACAGGAGATGGAAAACAGAGGACTGTGTTACACAGGAACTTTGCGCAACGCAGTGATGCCATGGATCGCGCCATGTCTGGTCAAACTGCAAGATTGCAAGCTGACTAATGAGCAACTGATTATGCAGCTAGCATTTGTGAGTTCCGTTGCGTTTCTTATGCAGCATAACTATGTCGATTATAACAAATTGTGCAGGCTGGAAGAACAACTGCCAGTGAATCAGCGTAAGTTGCAGGCACTTGAAATTCAAGCGAAGTTTCTCATCAGCGGATTCAACCTGTTTCGCCTATGGAGACTTCATTCTTCACTGCCTATCAAGCACGAACCGGTACCTTCACACAAAGCAGATGAACCAATAACAACGGATGTTCAACCGGAAACAGATTTCATCGCGCAGCTGGAACCTCCACAGCGCTTAACTGCTGAAACAGTTGACAATACCGCTCAAGTAGTGGTTGCACCTATGAAACACCTGCCAACAAATTGTGCACGTAAATGGTCACCAGCCGAACTGTCCGCGTTGGCGGATGTCAAGGAACATGATGCAAGCAAGACATATCGGGAAAAATACGCTATTTACCAGAGATCTTGTCGTGATCTAGGCATACCCGATCGGTCGTTAAGTGCGTTTCTGCAAAAGTATAAAAGGATGGGGCATGGTTGATCCATGTAGATTCGATTCCTGCATTATATGAAGTAAACGAGATCCATCCGGTCTCACCGTCATGTATATTGCTACACTTCAACTCATTGGAATGTAATATATAGGTACTCCTATTTAACGGCGTGAACTGGTTCCAAGACTTTCCATGCCGCCACATAATGATATGTTCTGGTTAGACCCAGACACATATACGTTGTCTATGTAGAGGTACAAACATTTAGTATTTTGTCACCACCTCCGGGGTTCGCACCGCGGGTCGCCGGTTGGCAGTTCAGCTCTCTCCCAAGCGCTCTACAGTCCCGTGCCATAAATACGGAATATTGTATTAAATTCATTTCCTTACATTGATATTTGATGATCAAACTATTTTGTGATATCGGGGTACTATGATAATGTTTTGAAAAAAAACTATTTTAATTATGTCGCTCATGTAACAAGATGCCATAATTTGAAACTTAAATAATGTTGAAAAATCACCATCTCCCATAGGCTAAAATATAAAATCGCATAACGTGCTATGTTAAAATTTCATTTTGTAATTGAACATTGTCACATTTTAAATGTGAGAGTCTTGCATCTCCAAATTATAGTGGTTGTAGTATAACTAATGTTGTTATCTTATGTACTACAGTAAAAATGGCACTGAACGAACACACATGTTTTGCATGTAAATATATGGAAAAAGGGAAATTAATTCCATATTTATGGCCCGTTGGTGTACATTGGACTTTATATGATTGTGTTAAGTGACCGTGGTATTGTTGTATTGTTGTGGAGATTAATGAAATATGTACAGAACAAGAGAAATTACATGTGCTTTAAGGCTGCGAAAATCACGCCAAAACTGCGAAATCTTGCTTTCGTTGCATCGCCATATCTTTAAAAGCTGTTGACTTTTACGCAAATAAATATCATCGTCCTGTTTGAAAAATAGTCAGCATGGAAATGGTGTTTTCTATTTATATTTACGAAACTTTGCTATCGTCTGATTCCATAAAATAATGTGTAATGTAAAATTTAACAATTTCATGTTGTACACATTACGCCGTGTCTTGCAGTAGATTGACATTACGCGTTGTAGTATATACGAGTTATGTGCGACGTCTCTCATGTATCGTCAACAGGAATGTGCATTGGCCTAGTGTGTCCATCACTGGATTGTGGTACCAAAGGTTGTGGGTTCGAGCCATACTCTGCCACTGAACACATTTTATAGTATTTGTTCCGGGCATATCGACATTTTGCTGGCATCTACCCATTGCCATGGCATGATGTCCGTTTCTGTCCAGACCGTGGCACACCATTCATGGGATGAAGCGCGGAATTAGTTTGACAGGGGTGCCCCCACTACGGCGCACACTTCATCTGGCGCACAGTCCAAATTCTAAAGTACATACACTGTGTCTGAAATTTGTCAACTGGAACTTTGTGATTAAATTGCAAGGCAACGTATGTAAGCCAATTACGCTTACTTCAAACAACAAACTCACCAGCTAATTGCCGTCGAAAAGTATTCTCGTCTGACATGTTATTAGCTCACCTGAGTGAAGCTCGTTTAAGCTATTGCTACCGCAATGCGTCCGTCGTCGTAGATCGTCCGTCGTGAACATTGTCATGCATCTTCTTCTACCGAACAGATTATCCGTACATTATTTAGTAGCATCATGGAATTTAACACTTGGTCAGGACTGCAACTACGCTGATAAAGCATGTCGACATTACATTTTATCCATGGCTACGGCGTTAATGTCGTGTCAATTAGAAAGTAGGTGACGCCAAGCGACCAAGGCTAACACATGTGTTGAAACATGACACAATCAGACCAATGTGGGTATGTCATTTCGACAGTTGTGCATGTATTCACTCTCAGTGTTTATGTGTCCCGTTGTACGTTGAGTAGCGCTTAAGCCGGTGCTAGGTGGCGTTTGTGTCATTTATTGTGTCTGATTTGACACAGTCTGTGACACAGATGAACGAACGGAATAAAATCCTGTTAGTAGATGGAGTGTTTCACGAAGGGAGTTTAGCTCCCCAAGTGTCACACGAGCGTCCCACTGAGGGTCCTCTATGTCCATGTGGAGTACCTCGGTGAAATGCGGCGTCGTCGGGGCAGGAATGTTTGTTTCAGTAAAATGTCACATAACGAGGCCGGAATGTAATTCGAATACTTGCTGGAGCAATGCCAGGAATGGAGCGCTAAAAAGGTTGGCACAGTGATCATAGCCAACTCATAATTGAAAGAAAGGGTTAAAGTTGCAGAAAAAGACGTGACTAAGCTGTATAGCAATTAAAATTCAAATAAAGGTTCTCTGAACAGTCTATATGATACAGTTTGCAAGCTGGGTGATGCCTAAACTAAAGCGGATACTGAAGTTGGAAAAGATGTTCAATCACGTTCGCATGACATAGACGCACTGTAGCGTGAACAATGTGTGTCAAGTGTTGAAGTTGTTGAGAACGAAATGGACAAGCTCACTGCAAATCAGCGACAGGCTAAACATACGTTGAATAATATGCAGTAGACAGTTGAAGAGTTGAGTGATGGACAAACTAAAAAGGACAACGCATTCCATATATAATAATTCAAGCACTATCTGATAAAATAATCACAATACAACCCGAACGGCCCCTGATTCACACTGAGTGCAGACAGGACCTGCTCAATGCTCTCAACGCAGTAGCGCTGGTAGCTATACCAAGCAGGAAATCACCGGAAAATCTTGAAATTGCATCACGACATCCGTTGACTTCGACCACAAAAACGACGACTTTGCATATTAACAATATGGGAACTTCGGCAAAGCAACCGTCTACTTCGACCACAACAACAACACCGGCGCAAGTTACTTCCGCATTTGCTCACGCCAGGGATACAATCCCAGAATAAAGTGGGAAATGCTTCAGCATATCCATCAACTTTGACAACGCCTAAGCCTGATAGTATGACTTCTCAGTATCGCATAAGTAAACCACCACCGATCAAATCGCAGCGACAGCTACATCACTTCAGCCGTTGACCGAGACACACTCGACATCTGGCGTCCAGGGTCTGTCTTTGTTGTTTCCTCTATCCGAATTCATCCAAATTCTAAATATGACGTTCACCTTGTCTAGTTTGTCAATTTGTCTAGTTTGTTTGCACGTGTATGTGTTTTGTAGCAGTATGTGTTATGCAAACTTGTATCGCTTGTCAACCAAAAACGGTTGTGACTTTACCTCGACATGG
>JBEVXV010000612.1:16857-32252 GCA_040505915.1 Sedimenticola sp.
TTTGCACGTGTATGTGTTTTGTAGCAGTATGTGTTATGCAAACTTGTATCGCTTGTCAACCAAAAACGGTTGTGACTTTACCTCGACATGGTACAATACGTACACAAACATACTTCCGATCGGGTTAGTATTTCCGCAAGTATTTCCATTTGTACTTAGTTGCGTTTATCTACATCTATGTGTTTTGTAACAGTCCATTTCCGGGCAACATTTTTACTTTTCATTAGCTTAGTATAAAAGCTAAAAATGGGTGGCAATTGGCGCGAAGTTTGCATTCCCGGTCAGGGCTAGACCAACACAATGCCACTAGATCGCTCTATTGCACCTTTCATTGATGCCCGTCGTGGCTGTAGCCACCCAAGTCGGCGCCTGGCAATTGTCCGCCATTCCGACTTCGGTGGTAGTAGTTGGAGTGTTTCACGAGGGGAGTTTAGATCCCCAAGTGTCACGAGCGTCCCACTGAGGGTCCTCTATGTCCATTTGAGTAGCTCGATGAAATCCGGCGTCGTCGGTGCAGGAATGGTTGTTTCAGTAAATGCCACATAACGAGGCCCGTATGGAATTCGAAGACTTGCTCGAGCAATGCCAGGAATGGACAGCTGAAGCGTGAACAATGTGTGTCAAGGGTTGGAGTTTTTTTCAAAATACAATGTTGTTGTATGGAGGCTGCCTACATTCATGGTGTAGTTTAAGCAGTTGCATAATACTAATACCAATGTGTTTCATGTTCAATCAGTTTCGGTCGCCGGTACATGTGTATATACATGTATATTTCATTTTAAGCTGTGTTACTGCATTCGATTCAGAGTGTATTTTGTGTTACGTGTATTAGTTGTGTGTTTCCCATCTGTTTTATGTATCTATGCCACCGACACGATATTTGTCGGTGGCATATAGTGTTTACTCTGCCCGTGTCAGGCTACTGTTGGCTACTCTTTCGCTTTTCAAATAGTTTTTTATATAGTAAGTAGCCAACAAGTGCATTGATGTACATCAGGGGGAAACGCCTATCGGAAATGGGGGTGCTCGGCCTTATTATATAAAGTCAGCTGTTCTACAGATCTATTATTTTTGCAATCTGATGACTGTTTTCTTCATAGGTACTGCTCATCACAGACGGAATTTTGTTTTCCAGACCATTTGCTAGTTTAGATTAGAAACACTGGTACGTGTTATCGATGTCTCTGTTTAGAAATAGTACGGCAGATATATCAAACAGTTTACATTGATCGTATTTTGAGTTGTACATTGTGTTTAATTGTTAATGAACTGCATACTCATTATGTTATGTCGTTTCAAAAACAGCCGGGCGACATATTGTATTGTCCCATTGCATGGAGCGTAGTTTCGGCGCCAATTGGGGGCACACTGTGGGTTGGTTATAAGTTTATGCTTCGTTGACACATCATCTTGTTTTTTATTAAATGGACTAAAGTGGTCATATTGTATATGAATACTTTGATATGACAGCCAAATGTATCCCTCTGACTCCCAAGATAAGACCATGTGTAAAAGAAGCATATGCGTATAACGCAACATTTACAATCGGCTCCATATAAAACGCTCCATAGAAAGCCGGTTTTAACCTATTAGAGATATAATAGCGCGAGTTATCCCATATATAAATAGGGGTTTACATTTCAAGACGTTCAGCAGAGCGTATTTAAAATAATACGACAATACGATATGTCATATTGGAAAAGATGTATATGCGCTGTATATGCGCTGAATGTAGTCGTTGCGTGGTGTTTAAATAAGCTATATTGCAATGTAAATCAATAGTAAAATAGGGGATAACTCTCGCTATACCGCACAGACGATGTCTATATAACATATATTGAATCATGTTCTGCCGGATATGATAAACAAACATGATTTAGTTCGGCGTAAATGTAAACAGATGTTGAGGAAACTGGCATCAATGCGGATAATGTGAAGCGAATTTCTCTATATTGTGACTATTTTGGCGCAGTCTCGGACGCCGATGAACGAACAGTCTGGTAGTTGTGTTTAGCTATTTACATGGATCAGTTGATCTCGTTTGATTAAAAAAAAACACCCATAAACTAGTCGTTTGTTTCTGTATCGACACTAATGGTAAAGTGATACATGTTAATCCCGGGCAGTTGTTTTGCTAGAGCTGCATGCAATATGTCAGGTGAAAGAGGATGTCAATCTGTATCAATGTATGACGATAGTAGTTTTATACTCGCCTCAATCCGAATTAAATTGGGCATAAACATTGAATTTGCCCATGCGTTTCTTCTCATATAAATGACCAGTATCCGTACGAACCAATTATTCGGACAACCGTCATGGAGGCACGGGTTCGAATCACTATCACGGCACACTTTCTTTCGTATTGTTTTGTTTTCTAACAAATACTTGATGATGTCGTGCATACACAATGCTTATTACACAATTATATTAATTATATTATTAATTTGATTACACTGTCTGCCGTTTATTATTTCCGTGTATTTTGATATGTACATGTAAGTACTTGGCCGTGACATACACCTTTAAAGATGCGGATTTGCCACCACAGAACGTGTAATGAATCGCTATATACATGTTGCTTACACGACGCACGCCTCATTGCACCACAAGAAAAGGAATTGAACGAGGGAAAAAATATGTGCATGGTGGGGCTCGAACCCGTGACCCCATCGGTAATAGTCCGAACAATTGGTTCGTACGGATACTGGTGATCTCTTTAAACAAATACATGGGCAATATTCAATGTCTATGCCCCATTTATTTCGGATGGTGGCGATCGCAAAAATACTACCGGGCAGAAGCGTATGCAGTTTGACGTCCTCTTTCAACTAACATATTGCATATAGCACTAGTAAAAGCGTGTCTTTTGGTCCAACCGCCCTAGGATAGTGATGGTTGAACCAATAATTAGCTAGTAAACAATATCCTATTGTATTCAGATGCTGCACTGTAATGGAAAATTCAAGTTGGCGATTATTAAATCATTTACTTTCTGTAAAACAATTTATATATGCACTGAAACTGTGCACCTCAACAGTAAATTGACCATAATTCTCTGAAAACCAATACATGCACACACGTATAACGTTTTGAAATGGAAGAACGTTCCCACAGGTGTCATACATCTCAAATGCTGTTAGTATATTCGTGCACTTGACAACTGTGTTGATGCGGTGCATAACAGTGCAATACATTATAACACCGCGTTGCAAGGTATTACACTGCAATGCGGTCACAAATACGACACATTTAGCGAGGTACGATATATGATTCATATTACATGCTATCTATGTTACCTTGTTCTGCAATACGATGTATATGTTCTGCGCAATATGAGAAATCGGGCGATTCTAGAATGGTCCTGCGCGTTTTAGGATTCCAGTAACGCCCGCCGTTTCAGGAATTGAATCCAGTTGGACTAACTTCGTTGTAGTTTCTTCTGAACAAGGAAATGCGACAGTCTGGTTTGCAAATTTAAGAGAATATCATGAAATATACATTTTGTATTATAATACATTTAACTTATTACAAGAAAGCTACATGTATGTTGAATGTTTTGACAATCAACTACTATTTTTAGTAAAATGGTGTTTGATACCAAGTGTTTTATACATTATATAACTACATGTCATTTATTTTATATATTCTTGGATTTATAAGGGTCCATCACACGCGCGTATGCCTTATGTGGCCGCTAAATATAAAAGTAAGTGCCCGTTGACCTGAATTATAACTGGAACTTTGAGAATAATTCCGATAACGCACAACCGTTTAGAAATTCTCAAAACGCGCAGGGCTATTCTGGAATTGTCTTCTTTCTCACATTGCGCAGAACATATATATACACCTCGTGTAGCCATGTTTAAAGGACTGAGCGAAATAAAGTAAAAACACAATTTAAATTTGTATTCGTATGTAACAATAATGCCTATTGATATGTTCTTACGCAGTTTGCATTGCGCATACTTATGCTTATCTTCAGAGCACGGAACAAGTAACTCTACATATACCGTGTGCACTTACCCCCATTATAATGGTATCACCCGGACGACAATTTAGTGCACTATGTGGAATAATATCAATTCGTATATTCATGTAAAACATAATTAGTATATTCCTGTATGCCTACATACATCAGCATGTGTTTAGTTGATGACTATATTGGTATGGTACTGGACAGTGTAATGTAATGAAATACAGTGCAACATGGTGTTGCAAAGTATTGCACTGCAATGCACCTCAATAGTAAAGTGACCATAATGCACTAATATTTATGCTCTGATAACCAATACATACACACACGTATAACGTTTTGAAATGGAAGAATTGTTCCCACACGCGTCATACATCTAAAAAACTGTTAGTATATTCGTGCACTTGACAACTGTGTTGATGCGGTGCATAACAGTGCAATACATTGCAACACCGCGTTGCAATGTATTACACTGCAATGCGGTCACAAATACGACACATTTAGCGAGCTACGATATCTGATTCATATTGCATGCTATCTATGTTACCTTGTTCTGTAATACGATGTATATACACCTTGTGTGGCCATGTATAAAGGACTGAGCGAAATAAAGATAAAAAACAATTTGCATTTGTATTCGTATTTAACAATATTGCCAATTGATATGTTCTTACGCAGTTTGCATTGCGCATAAGTATGCTTATCTTCAGAGCACGGAACAATTAACTCTACATATACCGTGTGCATTGTCCCCCATTATAATTGTATCCCCCGGACGAAAGTCGGGGGGATAATATGGATTTGACGTCGTCACGCCGCAGCGTCCGCGTCCGCAGACACTTTCTTGTCCGGAGCATAACTTCAACACGTTATCGGATACATTAACGAAACTTCACCAATGCATACATATCGGGTCAAAGGCGTGTCGCGCCCAAGAAGAACACCTCTCGCACCACTTATTTCTGAGTTATGCTCCTTTGTTCGGTTTTCATTTGATTTCTTGTCCGGATCATAACTCGATCAACGGATGCAGTATTTCAACAAGACTTAAACGCATGCATATATATTTATCCAAAGGCGTGTCGTGCTCAAGAACCACAACTATCGCAGTAATACTTTTGGAGCTATTCCCTTTGCTATGTTTCGCTATTTGTATCTATAGATTTTTTATCTTCAACACTATTGTCTCTACACTCACCAGACTTTCACACATTCATCACCTAGCAGTGTACATCAATAACCACTCCCAAATGTGTGATCCTCATGTCACCTTGACACACTTTTCCACTAAAATTACTTAGAATATTGACCAAAGGCATCTTCAGTACTATTGGCTCTACACTCACCAGACTTGCGCACATTCATCACCTTTGAGGGTGCACCAATAACCACACTCAACTCATTGACCCTAATCTGACCTTGACCTACGTTTCCACTGAAATGACTTAGTTATTTCCCTTTGCTATGTTTTCGTTCAATATGCTCTCTTCAATACTATTGGCTCTACACTCACAACAAATTGCACGCATTCATCACCTGGCAGGGTTTACCAATAACCATTGGCTTTTTTTGTGACAAGGACCACCCGGGTGATACAATGCGTTCGTGGGCGAATGTTCTAGTTATATACTATTCATACGCACTTTACGAAAACCCACTTTACGACATATCGACACATATTCACATAGGCTTTGAATGAAATTGTGCAATGGTATGAAACAAAGTCAACATGGGCACATACTTCGGTGATCCTCCACTAAACGGTCCTCCATGCTGACGAAATCAAAATTGATTTATATTTTTACTTTCACAAATGCAAACGTGTGCACTAATTACATAATATTTGAAAAACATGGTAACCTTTTATTGAATGTGGTATTTACATATATTAAAGCATTGAACAATTGTATTAAAGGAAATGGAGTAAATAATCCTGTACTCAACCTACGGAGATATCATAAGAGTGGGTTTCGAAATAACGTCGCATAGTACCAACATATAGAGGCTTACTTGTATGTGTTATTCAGTCATGGAATCATATTGTATAGACATGCCACCAAAGAGATGGAACGCGTACAGCGGTGGTGGCAGTGCTTTCAACAAAGCACTCGTGTGCACTCCACTACCAGCGGCGGACGGTCCCCATACAAAAACAAGAAGCACGCCATTTAAGTATAATAATAATAAAACAACGGACGAAAATGAAGCGACATCAAAGCACAGTACAGGAGACAGGACATTACAGCAAGGATACCACCTTGGAACGGCCAGTGTGCAAAGATACATATATACACAATAAATGATACGTATATACAATATTCATACTGGAGGTTTAACCTTGAAGTAATTAGTATGGAAAGCAGAAGGGAAACACCCAAAGGAAACCACAAATATGCCTTTATAAGCCGCACAGACTGAAATATTGACAAAAACATGTTGGATGGCGGCCATTTTGGCGGCCATTTTGTAATTGCATTTTGATGCCTCGACCAATGATTCAAATGTTATTATTGATGTCCTTATCGTGTGCATTGACCCTGAAAACATGGGTATAACCACCAAAAGTATGCCTATGTGAGCACACATGCCGATATATTGACAGAAATAGTGTTGATAATGACCGATATTGGCCATTTTCGGCGGCCATATTGAAATTCATGATGACCGACTGCCATAACTTAAGCACCAAATATTATAATGATTGTCTTGTCATGTTCGCTGGCCCTAAAAATAAAGATATATACACCAGACGTGTGCCTGGCGTAATTGTTCCACATACCGGGATACTGACAAAATACATTTCGGATGGCCGTCATTTTGAAAAATGGCCGTCAAAATGAGAATCCACATCGCAATGGATTTGATTCACCACATGCCCAATGATTAACAATAAAACAAATATATCAGACACTTTTGGGTTTCGCACTCCCGCCGCCAGACTACACTGGACACCGCACAATCGACGACACGCGTAAAGCCACATAACTATATTTTACACGTACACAAACTAGTCAAAGTCAAGCGATTCTTAGAAACCGCTAGCCATAACTACCTCAGTAATATGACGCGAACAGAGGGCAATTCTGCTTGCCCATCTGTATCATAGATGGAGAACAAAGAGAAGCGCCAAATGACACAAACGCCACATATCACCGGACGAAGCGCTACGCAACGTATACCGTAGTACATAGACAAGTAAGGTGTAAGCATGCACAACTGTATGAATGAGATTAATGTCAAACGACCAACACGGATAGGACATTAATAACAACATATACCATAGATATGCTGGGAAGCACGTTGTGTGGCGATTTTGTTATTGTCTGTGTTCCCTTTTATTTGAAACAAGTTGGCGTCATTACGGTCAATTCGGAACCTGCGGCGTTAACAAATACAAAATGAAATTAAAGCAATGCATAAAGCGTTCGCAACCGGACACATAATAATTGTTTTATTATAATGCATCTGTTGTGTGTATACGTTGGTTTTCAAGTTAAAAATGAGAGTGCCTGTTGGGACAAAACGTCGTTGCATAATAGAACGCAAGGAACACAATGGAGAAGCAGAATACCAAAAAACAATAATTACCACGTCATGCCATTCTTGGGATGGCACGTGTACAGCGGTGGTCGCATGACCGTCAACAAAGCACGCGTGCATCCTCCGCGATCAGCTGCGTACGCTCCCCATACAAAAACAAGAAACGTGACATCTAAGTATGAGAATAATATAACGGTGAACAAGCGGCCGCACGCGTACAGATGTAGCTGTACAGCCTTCAAATCGGCAAACACGTGCACTCCATTACTAATATGGCAGGCCCGTTTTAGGGGGACACATATTGAGTTTAAATATCTATATTGGACCCTAGTATAGGTTTTTCAATAAACATCATCTACATTAAACATGTAACCGATATGATTATAGGAATGGTACTCAAACGATGACATACGATAGTCTCTAGAAGGTAGACGATGGATGATCTATGCGACACGATGCAACAGTATTAAAACATCATAAATACATGTATGCTATCCAAAACTTATAACCGGCCACTATTTAAAATCTGTTTTGTTTTCATGTATTTAAGGCTATGTTAACTAGTGCATATGTGCGAATACCATGACCTAATCAATAATGTAATAATTAAATAAATGTATTTTATCAATAAATGTTCGAATCAGATAACATAAACCGTGTTTTCACGCATTTCTCAAAGTTTCAATATGACGCAAATAAATAAGTGACCGGTTGGAAGTTGTGGATAGTACTATAATAGTCAACACAATATTATACAAAATATAACGCAATTATCATAATACACTTATCGATAATTTATGGAGTACCGGCCATCGAGCAATGATCAATTTTATTTCACTGCCATGACAAAATATAATGCAATGCACCCAATGGAGAAATAGAAGATCAAAGTCACATAACTCCACACCTAATGTTAAAACGTCATCGACACCGCCAACAACACCACATCTGTGGAATGGGTACGTTTTCATTTGAAAAGTATGTAAACTATGCATGTTGGTAACCGATGTTGATCTGGTGAGCGGATCTAGCAACAAGATTAAAACATGGACACATATAAGTGCATCCTACCGGTAGTATGTATTCACACAACCAACAACAAAAAGGCTCCAAGAGTATATATAGTATGCAATTGCACTACCTGCAAGTATCATATAAATAACAAATATATGTGTGTAGATACTAACACAAACAAATACAATACAAAAATACATTTACTCTGTTAGTAGTACAAGTCATACACCGCTTTATGCACAGTTTAGCAGCTGGAGGCTGACCGTCGTTTTAAGGACGGACTTAGATTTAAGGACGTCCTTACTTCTAAGGACGCCGGAAGTACTATTTTTAGTAACACATGTTAGATGTACATTATTTTGAGATAGTCATAAAAACGACAAAAGCACATTTCTGTCTGGTTTCAAGTTATAATAAGGTTGAAATAAAGTCAAGCTTCTTCCTGTGTCATGACGTCATAGAAATTATTGCTGAAAACCAGAAATTGACCTCACGTGCCTGCCAGATTGCACATTCTTACAATCATGCATGGACTCCAGCAAACGGTGATTAATTTAGCATGGGAGTTTGGTACATACATCTATGTTCCATTACTTGCATATGCATGTTCAATATTTGACATTCTATGGTCGATTTGGGAAATATAGGGGATAAATCACAGGTATCCATTGAACTGGTGAAAGCGTACTTATATCTAAGGACGCACCCAGTACCTCGTTCTGTACCACGTACCTCGTTTATAAAGATACGGGTAATTGCCATTGTTGTGCACATTGAAAAAAGTATCTGCCGAGCCTTTATCAGCCGTTTTTTTACAAGAAGCAAAGCATGTGGATATATTGCAATCTGCTGTCAGGCTCACAGATGCTTTTAAAAATAAAATATAAAAAAAATGTAATAACTTATAATTTACCCGGCATTCCACACCGTCCTTGTAGGCGTACGTATATTTAAGGACGTCCTTAAATTTAAGGTCGTCCTTAAATCTGCGGTAGACCTCCACCTGTTTAGGTTTGTACGCGTGCCATCTCTTTGGTGGCATAAAGTGTTAAGCATTGTTTATGATCTTCTCCTTCTCCATTGGGTGCATTGCATTCTATTTTGTACAACGCATGGTGGTCAAGATTTAAAAAAAAATGGTCAACGGCCATTGACCTGTAGGACTTCATCGCGCCATGTAAAGTCTACATGTCAATTACGGGCGTTAAATCCAAGCGACTAACTAACTAACTAGGTTACTTATGCCGCAATCCGAAACATATGACGTTACCATAATATCTGCACCACGAGCCGTTGGCATTATTCCCAGAATTGCTCTTTAAAACAAAATTAACAAATAAATAAATACAAGATAATATAGGATAGCCAACGTTGCCCGGAATTGGCTCTCTCAACCCGGATGCCCGGAAATGCAAGCGAATGCCCAGAATGTTCTGAGAGTTAGAAGAAAAAAAAATGATTGTAAGCTGAGAGCCGCCAGATTGCTGCACAATTCTGAAATGTTGTCGTTCGCGGGCTTAATTTGCTACATTTTGTATTGTTCTCGATTGAGCGCTTACTTTTGCTTACATGTTGTCGTTCACGCGCTTATTTTTGATATTTCTTTTAAATTCGTCCGTAATGTTTATTGAAATTGGTTGGTCAGCCTGAAACTATGCGTTGAACTTCTTAAGTATGTTATAATTATGTCAGCAACAAATTCAATAATTGACTTGAAAATTCATGTGCTTGTTGTATGTGTGGCTTTGAATGATTACTACAAATGCATATGTGAACCGTAACGTATAGAGAGACCTCATGGGCGGTGTCATGATAAGGATGAAACCTAAAAATTATGGCTATGCAGAAGTGTTGTATTATCAGAAAAGTTGAAGACGATATCTTGTTTAGTTACGGAGATATAGCAATTATTGTTGTATGGCATCACTACTGTCAATCTGAAAACATCAACTTTGGATGTCATCTTCGCATAGTTTGGCTATTTTTTTATCTCTGGTATATGGATTGTTCAGATCTTTTCACTAAATTGTATTTAGTTATTGCTACCATGATGTCAAATATCCGAAAATGTTTCAGTGGCTAATTATTTTGCAATTTGTTGTAAAATTGACGACGTCAGAAGGTCAACGTCATGATGTCATGCCGCAACGTCGTTACAGGTTGAGTACATTACTACTTTCTAAAAAAAAAATTGAATACAATTTTCCAATGAGTTAATACATGCAACTCAACGGATTAAAGAAAGGGTTACCACTATTTTCAATATAACCCTGGAGGTGTCTGTAACATGATTTGTAGTGTTTTGCATTTGTGAAAGCGAAAGTAGAAAAAGTAAATCAGCTAAATTAGGTAGTGATACAACCTTTATTAAAACCGAAGATCTTGACAGATTTTTTTATTTTTTTCAGTTTCAGAAACTTCTGACATTCTCCAAACTGTCCTAGGCGTGAAGTACATCAGTAAAAGCAATACGGAACATGTGGTGATGATAACCCATAAGGTCCCTTTTCGCGTAACGGGTCACATATATTTACATCATGCATCCTGAATTATATATCGGGTGGCCCAATATAAAGGTCCACTTGAAATTTCAATAACTAAAACACCGTTTGCAGCATTAACATTTTATTTGGCACATCTCATATCATGCCAATTTTAGACATTTTCTCAAAATTTGAGCCAAATCGGTGAGAAGAAAATGGAATGGCAAGAAAATGAAAAATTCGGGTGAAAAAAGGAGATATCGGACAATAATTCTCAACTTTCCTACTTAAATCGTATTAAATTGGAGCCTGATATGATATCATCTTGTTGGCAAACGTAAATAAAAAAATATACCATTTTATTGTTCAATCTATTGTGAACAAGAGTATGCAATTTATTTTCAATAAGTCAACAACTTGTATAGATATGACGTCACAAAGTAGGCAAGGTTTCGCCATTTTGACGCCATTTTTAGAGCCCGCGAAATTTACGTAAATAAGGCGAAACCTTGCATACCTTGTGACGTCAGAGCATCAAAAGTTGCTGACGGTGACGCAAATAAATATCATAATCCTGTTTCCTGAAGATTGAATATTAAAATTGTATATTTCTTGTTTAGGATTTACGGGATTTTCGTATCATAAGGTTCGACCTTAAATATGAATTCAGTAGAAAATGTTAAAAATTATTGTCCGATATCACCATTTTTCACCCGAATTTTTCGTTTTGCTGTCATTCCAATTTGTTTTTACAGATTTGGCTCAAATTTTGAAAAAATGTCTAAAATTGGCATAAGACGAGATGTGCCAATTAAAACGTTAATACATAAACCAACTTTTTAGTTATTGAAATTGAAGTGTGTATACCTTTCTATTGGGCCACCCGATATATGGTAGACTTTCTAGGAAACCAGTGAAACATCAGCAGAGCAGACATGTACCAGGCTGTTTTGCCTTAAGACGAAGTGACAGAAAGTCAAAATCACAGATACAGGTAATTACTACATTCAAGGTAGCGAAAGAGTGGAGCGTATCCTTTTGGTTGTTTCACTGAATTTACCCAAACAAATTAAAATGTTACATATGCTAAAGGTGCCATGTGATTTGTTGAACCTAAAATAAGCATTTATACGCATAGACACTAGACAGCGTGAAGTCAAATAACTGGAACTGGAAATCAAGTAAAACTATGTATCATTTATACAAATCGGTTGGTGTGTTTGGTTTCAGCGGCCATTTCAATAGTCATGCATATGACATATTTGTTTCGTAAATGTGTCAAAACTGGGCGTCTTCTTTAAATCAGAATAGTGTTCAAAGTATGTCACACAGGAACAACTGTTCTTATTTGCACCATGCCGTATACACATTGTGCATACACAGAGTATAATTATCTACGTGTTCAAAATATATGTATTGTAGATTCTAAACTATTAACTTATGGCATATTATCATAACCATAACCCTAACATAAAATTATTGACATATAACGACGCCATAAAAACAACTGTCCTTGTACTGTGGCGGACTGTTACTGATATATGACCGGTTCCATGAGATAATCAGGCTTATCACCTTTGGGCACAACTCCCAGCAAAGAGGTGTTTATTAGATTTTTCGGTCACCTAAGCAAAACTCAATTACTATATCATCGTATTAATAATTGAATTGTCTACAAAATTCTGCATCAGTGTGAGAGAAAACCAATGGTGATTTCGTTCTCCGGTTGCCATGGTAACAAAATATTTTTTATTTTTTTGTTTTATTTTGCTTTCCGTTGTCATGGTAACCATTATATTGAAATAATTTATGTTTTTCTGCCCATATATTTAACAAGTAATATTCACTTCATGTTACTTGCCGAAACAGGGTACTATTATTTTATTTGGGTTGTAACTAGTAGCGTTTTTGCAACGTACCTAACTTTGAACTGCCTCTGATTTTCGCATGTTTTCCCGCGCTTTATTATTTCCATACTTGCATGCATAAAAACCATTTTATTCGACTTTTAGGTGACATATGGAAAAAAAATGATACCAGTGTAATCATATTTGATTAGGCCATAATAATTTAGTAAAAACAGAAACTTTCAAAAAAGTGTGATAAGCCAGGAAATCTCGTGGACTGGCTCATATTGCTTTTGAATCGTCATCTGAGTGTCATATGAACCATTGATTGATTGATGCCATATGATATTGCGGCTCATGTCGCATAAGTACGCCACTTTAATAAATCCGCCATTCTTCACAAAATGTTCAGTGAACACATATCAGCATTTGCTTGCGACACATGCAAAATCAGCATGAACGTCATCGAATTCTGATCTGGGTACACGCTATTGCATATTGGATCGCATGCATGAATTTTTTAAACTTTCTCCTCTCCCAACAGAAAGAACACTATGAAGACTTAAAACTAAAAGTGTTGAATGGCGTTGAAGATGGTTTAGAGGTATGATCTCGAATGGGTAAGTCTGACAATGCGGATACTGTTCAATTATAATTAACACAAAAAGGAGACCACATAGTCATATAATAACAATATAGACATTGAACTCTGCACATTCGACGTAGTAGCAGAGCATTCGACACGGTACAAATGTGCACTCCACGAACAACGGTGTACGACCCACATCCCATAAAAAAAAAACAGGAAAATTGCAGCATATAGTAAGAAAGCAATACAAGTATCGCAGAACACAAGCGTCAATGACCTGCATATATGCTACAAACATAGTGGCATTATTATTGCATTCATATACGGTGCACACGGACATGCACACAAGGGTAACGACTTACATGCCAGTTAGTGTATTATTCCGGCTTATCAGCGCTCATCCCACCATCGCCATTGGTGTCACGTATTCATAGGTGCGAAATGAGTACAAACAACACATTTACTAAGCCAACACGATAAGTGGACAACAATGGAATTGAAATGCACATCGAGAAAACGAGCCAAATATGTGCATGCCCCCGACGAAAGCCGGGTAATACTATGCACCCCGCAGCCGTCGCGTCGGCCGCCGCATTGACGGTTGTGTTCTGTGAAGCTGCTGCTGTTTCTTTCATTGAGTTTCCGTTGTTGTTTTGCATTGTTTCTTCGGGGCTGTGCATCGCTAGTAGTGGAATGCACGTGTGTACCGAGTTGTATGCTCAGCTACTGTCGATGTACGTGTGCCGTTGGTTGTGCCGCCGGTTGTGCCGCCGGTTGTGCAGTGTTCATTGTTTGTTTTTTGTGTGGCTCATTAGTCTCCTTTGGGAGTTTCTCATCGTTTCGCTTTCATGTGGCTTTTCGTCGCATGTTGGTGTCTTAGGTGGCGTGACGCCAAGGGCGGTGGAATCGTTGAGCGCCCATAAACCGGTTTACCCGACCTAGAGGGCTGCAGCATTCGGTATAATCGGAACTGCAGAAACTAACAAGTAGTTGCCTTTACAGATTACTATAGGTGCTTACCCGCATTTTATCTGCTATATAAGGATCAGCAACTTGGAAATGCCTCTGCCGGCAATCTGTGCAGACATAAGACTTAAATGGTCAAATGAATTTCTTTGACGAGCTTACCGGTTTTTAGTACAATAGTACTGCAATTCATGTATTCCGTACCGTTCTAGACATGTCTGCTTGAACCGTATTGTAATGTCGTATTATTTCGACTACGTTTGCAACATATTGACATTTGCGCTCCGTGAGGATTATGTTGCTGTCTGCCAATGTGTTGTTATTGTTATTTTGCTTTTGTTTTCGGGGGTCGTACATCGCTAGCCGTGGAGTACACGTAGGGCCGGGTTGAATGGACTGCCACCACCGCGGCACGCGTGCCGCCGATTGTGTTGTGTTCAGTGCGAGCCCCATTGTTTTCACCTGGCCCATTGCCTCCTTTGGGTGATGTGCATCTAGTTTACATATATTTGCAAAAACCCTTACACATAAATCACTTTGTAAAGCTTGTATCGTGCATACGGTTATGACAGCAACCACCACACATTCAGACATTCGTCGTATAGTAGTGCGCCTCAATAATCACGCTCAAATATTTCGGAGGTATCCCACACTGAGTGTTTTAGACATGGCATAAATGGGGTTTCCTTCCCTGGAATGATGATACCAATGATATCAACTAGAATGCGACACTTAATGGGCGCATGCTAATAGTCTAGTAAATCTATGATATTATGGCACCTAACCCACCACGAATTGTAAAAGTTTGTTTTTCTTCACCATACATTTTAGAGAGGTCCCTAGAACAACATATTCAATATCAACCAAAATCTACTTTGGGGAAAGATGTCTGATTTGCATAAATCCAAGATGGCCGCCATCAAAATTACACTATTTCAGAAATGTGTATATATATGCATCTACTTGGCAGATTGATGTGATTT
>JBEVXV010000613.1:0-1905 GCA_040505915.1 Sedimenticola sp.
TCCAGCCCTGGAAGTACATAAGGACACTGCTAGTCCATTTGTAAAACTGATCTGCAGGTAGGCCTATGTCTCATGTGCATCATAGATACACACATATACCGGTATTTAAATGTATATATCTACGAGGACACATACTTAATTGCTGTATTTCAGATTTAGTCTTATATTGGTGTGAGAACTATGGTAAGTAACATGACAATTTCAGATGCAGTTCCACCATACATGTATATTCTTGCCTGTATATGACCTCGCCGTTGAATGGAAGTAAAACCCCATTCAATTGATCAATCAATCAATCACTCCAACCTGACAACATCAGGTATTCATGAACTAATATCCCCTGAACTAGTGCGTAAATAGGGATGCCTTTAACCACATGCTCACACTTACATATACATTTGTAATTACATGTAACAAATAATATATACATACTTATATTAAATACTATTGTTGACGGCACCTGTATGATTCAGGATTGAATGTGTGCGACAACTATTAGTTTACATTATACCATGATGGCTTATTGCCACCTTCATATGGTTTGAGTCGATCATGATGTACTACTTTTGCCTTAGCTCGTGGGCTAGCCTTAATGCGATAGAGAATATCATTTATCCTCTGGGTAATGACCATTGGCCCTTTCCATGGTCTTTGTAATTTTGGGTTTCTGCCGACAACCCGTCGCGGATCATGATACCAGACAGCTTCGCCTGTCTCATATAATCGATAGTTTGTGTTTCTATCATACTGCCGTTTCATCCGATGACTAGCTATGTCCAGATTGGCTCTAGCGAACTCGTGTGTCTTCGCTAATCGTTGCTCCAACTGATAAGCATAGTCTGTTTCGGACATTATCATATTATCTGCTGGCTTACCCATTGCCAGATCAATAGGTAAATTCATCTCCCTACCTAACATCATCATCGAGGGTGTAACTCCAGTGGTTTCCTGGATTGATGAGTTATATGCCAAGTTGAGGAGAGGCAATTTCTCGTCCCAGTTTCTTTGGTTCTCGTCCACAAACGCGGACAGCATTGTCTCTATGGTTCTATTTCCACGTTCCACGAACCCATCAGACATAGGCCGTGAGGCTGTCGTTCGTGTTTTATGGATACCAAGGAGTTTGCATACCTCTTGGAACAATTTTGATTCAAAGTTAGATGCCCTATCTGTGTGCATCTCCATTGGAGTTCCCCATTGGCTAATAAATCCATTAACTAATTATGTGGCAACATGATGTGCTTCTTGTGTTTGTAATGGAATAGCCTGTAGCCATTTCGTAAAACAATCACCCACCACCATGATATAATGGTTCCCTTTGTGGGTGATTGGATATGGCCCCTGTATGTCAACCGCTATTCTTTCTAGTGGTTGACCAACATTATATATCTTCATGGGAGACTTTGCTTTCCTGTGCGGTGTCTTGCGACTGGCGCAGGTGTCACACTGTTTACACCAGTACGTCACATCTTTTCGTAGACCGTACCAGTGGAACCTGTGTCTTACTTTGGCTAAAGTATTTTTAACCCCGAAATGTCCGGCAGTTATACTATTGTGTAACTGAAGGAACACTTCCTTTCTCAGTGACTTCGGGACAACTACTTGGTTGTCCACTGTGTTGCCGTTGTCACTCTCCCAGAGTCTGTATAAGACTCCATCTTGTAGGGAAAGTGAATCCCATCTATGCCAGTAGTACTTCAGCTCCTTGCTGTGACTTGCTACTTCAGACCAGTCGGGCTTTCGACCGTCTGATTTCCATACTTTCAAGTATGATAGAACAGGATCGCTTGATTGGACCAATGCAATGTTCTCCATACATAAACTGTTTGTTTCAGGAGAAGTGTCATGGATTGGACCTAGGTCAGATCCCTCGTTTGAACTACCCTCCTGAGACACAGTTGTATT
>JBEVXV010000614.1:0-6387 GCA_040505915.1 Sedimenticola sp.
CGGCGGTTTGAATGATTGCCGGGGAATCACATGAAACAGAGAACCAGAGAATATGAACCAGTGTCTCTTGGCGGTTTGACTGATTGCCAGGTGCGACTGTGAAATTGACATTTCTCGGCGGTTTGAATGATTGCCGGGGAATCACATGAAACAGAGAACCAGAGAATATGAACCAGTGTCTCTTGGCGGTTTGACTGATTGCCAGGAGCGACTATATATTGAAATCTGGCTGCCAGTCGATGGTGTTTTGTCGGCGGTTTTAGTGATTGCCGGGCATAACGTGGGAGACTGTTCGTCTCAGCAATTTTGACTTGAACATACACTCTGGTTGCACAACGTCACCACCACAGCTTAGTGAAGCCCATTATATAGGACGGGGAGAAGTGTAGTGCAAACCAGAGTTACTGCGGAGGCCTAAAAAGAAGTGTTGGAACATTGCAACCACTGGGGCCTTTACGCGTCTTAAGAGACATGCCCGGGACGGGAACGGCCGAGGTACTGCGCTGAGCCGGAAGCCTCGTATTGGATTCATGGCAGCGGTGTACAATCCAGGCAACTAGGAAGACTATATTGTAACCGGGATTACCGACGGTAGCGCTATATCACAGACAGGTAATCGGTCTTATAGTGTGTACGAGTTTACAATAATGGCGACGAGGATGGGATAGAGCCCACGCACACTGAATTTGAGTTTAAAACTCGATTTTTGTTTGCCACGAGACAACGAAATTTTCCCGCCATCTATCAAATAGATGGCCGTGAACTGAGGTGACTTTCTAAGAAAGCAGACAGTGGTATCATTCTCTTTGACATGTTCTAAGAACTGTCTATAAGTTGATTTGATATAAAATTTGAGTGTCTTAAGTGGTTTTGTTCGCTGCTGTGTCTGCCAATACCATGGCCCCAATTCTCCCAAATCGTCTCTGAAGACATTGTAAAGGACCCAGTAAATGTGAATTCATTGTTTTTGTTCTCATTGTGTACGTGTGAAAATAAATAAATAAAGAAAAAATCTGTAATAAAATTATCTGAAACTTTCTTGAATTTATCTTGTCTCCCACATCATAATTGAATCAATAGGCACAGCCACCATGGCCATACGGGTAAATTTCGCAACTGTGTCTGATTTGATACATATTCCGGGCGTCGGTCCGGCCCTAGCAAGGACCATAGTTGATTTGCGTGAGCAAAGGGGTAATTGGACTCTGATAACATTAGAATCATTGTTAAGAGTCCGGTTTGATGGTCACACGGTCCAAATGTTGGATTTTGCCGAAAATATGGCCCTGCTACCTGACGACCACCTCCCAACTCCGCCAATGTCCCAACGAGATCCGGTAGTTGCGGATTATAGGAGAGACAGGGACGGAGCGGGCTTTGAGGAACAGGGTCTGGACGCCCTCTCTGATGCGGGGTCGGCCGACAGCTACCAGGAGACAAAGGACGCAGTCCAGCGGACCTTGTCGAGGGTGACTGCACTTTTGCAGCGAGAGCGAGGGGAAATGGGAGAGAGCCCCATACTACCGGGGGAAGATGGGGCGGGGGCTATCCCAAAATTGAATCTGGATAGCACCATGAAGCAACATGCTTTTATTGATACTAAGATAACCCCCGATCCAATTAGGGTAGAGGCTAAGCCTGCCGTGGAATGTAGGTTACCGACTAATGCTGAGTGGGTAAGAGAGGGTCACCGGCTCCCGCCTACTGTAGCTTCTGCCCGAACGCCGGATCCTAGTTTTCCAGATGCTGGCTTTGGCAGGCACCCCCCACGAGCAGGTAGTCTGCACCCTCATCTGGATTTCGGCATTGGCGCGGTAGATGCAAAGCTTCCAAATGCTGGCGGCTTTCGCCGGGATACAGGGTATGCAGATGAAAAGGAACAGAAAACTA
This sequence comes from Sedimenticola sp., assembly GCA_040505915.1. Taxonomy (GTDB): domain Bacteria; phylum Pseudomonadota; class Gammaproteobacteria; order Chromatiales; family Chromatiaceae; genus Vondammii. The sequence goes on from JBEVXV010000614.1 coordinate 1,891, forward strand.
AGTTTTCTGTTGGGGATTCAGGGAACCTGGGTAAGGTTGTTGTGCCTCAGGGGTCACGTCCCGTAAATAGACACTCTATGGTCGAAGTCATTAAATCCATACCTAAGGGACTCCAGTATGATGGAAAAGGCAATTGGACCACTTTCAAACAACGGTACCTTATGTACGCTAAAGCGTGTGCTTGGTCCTCTGAGCAATGTTTCCATACATTAAGCTGGTGCCTGTCTGGTAAAGCAGCAGATTATTCTGCAGTGGTCTTAGAGCGTGAGGACTTGAATTACTGGCAGCTGCTTGACAAGCTGGAAAACCGGTTTGGGTTGAGGGAACTCTCAGAGACTGCCCAGGTCCGTTTTCGTCAAGCCGCACAGTTGTCGGGAGAGTCCCTTGAAGAGTGGGCAGATCGGGTTATGACTCTGGCTGGTAAAGCATTTAGTAAGTTGCCTGACAATTACACTAACCAGCAGATTGTCATTCAGTTCTGCCAGGGTATCGAGGATAAGGAGGCGGGTCAGATTGTATTCACAAAGCGCCCGGCTACCATCGAACAAGCGGTCAATGATGTTCGCTGGGCCCAGCATGTGAGGCAGGCTATGTATGGGAGGGGTGGTCGGAGAGATCCAAAGCGTGGTAAAGAGAGAGAGTCTGAGCATGCTGAGAGTGCGCATGCATACGCCATGCAGGATAGGGAGATGGGGTACGCACCCCAGGGAGAAACCGGGGTCAACCCGACACGTTTGGATAAATTGGAGTCGGCTATTGCCGAATTAAATTCGGCCATGGAGAAGCTGACCATGTCCCGTCGGCCAAAAGACAAATCTAAATTGACTTGCTACGGATGTGGCCAGTTAGGACATTTTAAGAGAGATTGTCCCGCTAAAAAGTCCCAGGGGAGTAAAGGGGATTTAAATGGGCAAGGGCCGAGGAAATGGGCCAACCCTCGACCCGAGAAGCAGTAGGTAGCCCCTCAGAAACTGGAAAGCCGATCCTGTGTGTCGGCGCACAGGGTATATCGGACAGAGCCGAGTATTCCGCATTTCAGTCACAATTCCCTGTCGAGGTTGGCCCGGATCTACTCGTATGTCCTCAGCCATGGGGATCAAGCAATAGTCAGGAATGTGGGCTACCAACATCCGGGGGGGATGCTGTGCCTGATGTAGAGGGTGCTCTGTCCGATTATAACCCATTCATAGTTGTAAGTAATGAAGGGGGGTCCGATAAAATAGAAAGCCCAGAAGTATGTGAAGATCAGGTCGACCGTGGGCAGACGAACCCGACCGTGTCAGGTCCTGGTGTTGGGGATCAATTAGAGTCAGAGCAGGCTTTGCCAGAGGTTACAGTCTGCCTTGTAAACTCTGCTACCCAGTTTAGTACGGAGGTTCAGGTGGGTAATAGGATAGTGGAGGCAGTCGTGGATACGGGTGCCGAGTTTTCTATTATCTCGGACAGAGTATATCGGTCTCTACGTAAGCCTCCAAATAGGATCAGAGATGTACGGTTACTGACAGCAGGTCGTGAATTGTACATGAATGCGTTTGTAGCAGGCCCGATTATGATTAAGATCGGTAGTCAGTGGTACGAAGAGCATGTGTATGTCGCACCCATTGAAGTTGAAATGCTACTGGGGTTTGACATCCTCTATGAGAGGGGTAAGGCAGTGTTAGACATGGGCCGCGGCAAGCTAGTGTTCGACGGACAGGAAATAGACCTGAAAGTCCAGGGCCGGAGTGAATCTCCACAAGTAGCTAGGGTGACAGTGGACAGAAGAAGAGTTGTCCCTCCAAACTCAGTTGTACAGATCAAATGTTCGATGGGTTCTGGTCTGTCAGACGCGAGTCTGTCCGACTATGTGATAGAGCCGGTGGACAATCTCGAAGTGTTGGTCCCCCGTGTACTTCGACAGGGCGGGGATGCACCCATAGTGTGTGTGGTAAATGCCTCAGATAAGTTCCAGTTGCTACGTAAGGGGACCCAGATGGCGACCGCTTCGCCGGTTCATAGCTACTGTGACATTTCTCAGGAAGAAATTAAGGTTCATGCTGTTCATAAGGACTCACACAGTCCTGGGGGGTTAGATTCAGAAATCCCGGGGCATTTGAGGGAAATGTGGGTTAACTCTTGTCAGCACCTGGTTGATGAGCAGCAGACGCAGTTAGCAGATCTGTTGAGGGAGTATGAGGACGTATTTGCTCGTGACGAGTTTGACCTAGGAAACTTCACTCACATAGAGCACAGTATTGACACGGATGGGGCAAAAGCAGTCAAGCAGGGGATACGCCGCACACCTGCGTGCTACGCAGACGAGGAGGAGGCACATTTGAAAAAAATGTTGGAAGCTGGAGTAATCCAGGAATCCACTTCTGAGTGGGCGTCCGCTCCGGTGTTAATCCGGAAACGTGATGGCTCAGTTCGATGGTGCATCGATTACCGGGCCCTGAATGAAGTCACGCGGAAAGACGTGTTTCCCCTCCCACTGGTTGACGATTGCTTGGACACTCTAGCGGGAAGTGTTTGGTTTTCCAAACTGGATGCCAATTCTGCATATTGGCAAATCAAGGTCAGGGAAGAGGATCGAAGGAAGACCGCGTTCATTACGAAATACGGTCTCTTCGAGCATGTGAGAATGGGCTTTGGGCTGTGCAATGCCCCTGCTACGTATTCCCGCGTCATGAATCTGGTGCTCCGAGGTCTCAATTGGAAAATAGCACTTGCGTTCCTTGACGATATCTTGGTACTGGGGTCTAATTTCGGCCATCACCTTACCAACTTGGCTTCTACATTATCTCGGTTTCGGGAATATGGACTGAAGCTCAAGCCTAAAAAATGTACTCTCTTTCAAAAAGAGGTAGACTTCCTGGGCCGAAGGGTTGGCTCGAACAGTCTGGCTATGACAGACCAAGATATACAAGTTGTGCGTGATTGGCCAACGCCATCATGCTCCAAGGATGTAGAGAGGTTTTTGGGTCTCGCTAATTACCACCGGAGCTTCATCCGGAAGTTTGCCGAATTGGCAGACCCGTTATACCGAATTACCCGCAAACAACCATTCGAATGGGCTGCAGAGCAGAATAATGCTTTCCTAGCACTGAAGAATGCACTCGTACGACCGCCTGTACTGGCGCTACCCAATCTGCAAGATGAATTTGTCTTGGACACAGATGCTTCGCACGTGGCTATCGGTGCCGAGTTGCTGCAGGTCCAGAATGGCCAAGAAGTGGCCATTTCATACGGGAGTTATGCCTTATCTCCCGAGCAGCGCCGGTACTGTGTCACACGTAAAGAGCTGCTGGCTGTGGTCCGCTTCACACGTCAGTACAGGCATTACCTTCTTGGTCGTCCATTCACGGTTCGAACAGATCACTCGAGTCTGATATGGTTGATGCACTTTAAGGCACCACAAGGGCAGCTGGCTCGCTGGATGGAGGAGCTGTCTCAATTTAACATGGTCCTAAAGTACAGGCCTGGTCTTAAGCATGGGAATGCTGATGCTCTCTCTCGCATTCCTGTAGAGGAGCTATGCAGTGAGTACACCCATGGCATGAGACTAGAGGACCTACCGTGTGGTGGGTGCACATATTGTAGAAGAGTTGACAAAAATTGGGGTGATTTCATCCGGGAAGTGGATCCACTGGAAGTGGGTGGCAGTAATCAACTGAATGGGGGACGCCTCAAGGTTGCTGGCACCCAAGCGGGTGACGCCCGTTTCCTAACAGCGGGAAGCTCTGGCGGGGGGCCTGGCCGAATATTGGAGCACGGGTCGGGGCTCCGGCCGTGTGAGTCGGACGAGTCATTAGGTGGCACGCGGTGTGAGCCATCGCATGGCGTGTCATCAGGATGGCCGGGAGGGTTCACGTCACTGGAGGGAGTGTCCATGCGACAAGCTGATCAGGCGAGCCCGGGGGATATAATGTTCAGAGACAACCCGCTAGAGAGCTGTAGGGACCAAGTCACAGGGGAGACCGGGATAATGTCGGGTTCCCGGCTATGCGAACATAGGCCGGATGGGTCTTGTGCTTTGCAAAGCAAGGCACGGGAAAGATCGGTAGGACATTTATCAGAATGGTCGTGTGATGAGCAATTGTTGTCAACTCGGTCCAACCATACTGGGCAGAGTGAAAATGGCTCTGGTCGACTCCCTGATATGGAAGCTGGGGAGGTGATACTGCCCTGGGAAGAAGGGGGTTGTTGTGAGGAGTGTATTCATATAGATTTGGTTACAAGGGCGGGAGAAACAGTGATAGTAGAGGGTGACGGTTCAGTAAGGGTCCTATCACATGCCACAGATGCGCCGTCATGCTGGGGGTTTTCAACCCAAGATGTAGTTGACGCGCAGGCACAGGATGGGGACCTGCAGTTGGTCCTGGCATGGTTGCATACTTCAGAAGTGCCAGAAAAGGGTGTTCTATTTCTAGCCAGTCCAGCGGCTAAGTCTAAATAAAGAACAACTGGTTCTTATTGAAGGTGTTCTCTATAGAAACAGGAATGACAGTGAGGAAAAAG
>JBEVXV010000615.1:0-5065 GCA_040505915.1 Sedimenticola sp.
TTATTTCTGGGCTTCGGCACCATATAATTTCTATTTGTCATAGATCTCAGTGTCAAATCGGTATTCTGCACATGATTAGACCGCATTTCAAATAGATCACACAGGTAATGAGGAGCCAAATTATTTGTAATCTTATACATTGTCTTCGCCTTTTGTAAAAATACACTCTCTTCGAAGTTTAGTATCTTTAACAACTGCATAGATGAATTTAGATCTACGTACTGCTCAGCCAAAATAAGCTTACATGCCCTTCTTTGTAGTTTCGTTATTTTTGCGACATTTAAGCATGATGATTTTCCCCAAACAATACTACAGTATCCGAAATGCGGTTGAATATACGCCTTATAGAATAATGTTCGCAGTTCAATTGACAAGTAGGGCCTAATTCTTGACAAAAGCCATAAATATGTAGATACTTTTTTGCAGATTAGTTTAAAGTGATCATTCCATTGCAGATTTTCGTCAACATGAATTCCTAGGATTTTATCCCCTGTTGTCATATGCAAGTCAATGTTGTCATATTTAAGCTCCAACGTTTTATCAGCCATACTCGTTCTTTTCTGCCTAGTCGTTAATAGCATGACCTTCGTTTTATCTGTATTCAGAAGCATGCCATTTGATTTACACCACTTACCTAACTTTCCCAGGGCTTGTTGCAAATTATTTTGTAGCTCAAATTTATCAGACTGAATATCATATATAGAAGTGTCGTCAGCATATAAGTCGGTACCCTTTACAGTTTCGGACAACATTAATGGCAAATCGTTTATAAATAATAGGAAGAGTACAGGGCCCAGGATTGAACCTTGGGGCACACCATACTGTATAGACAGGCCTTCAGATCTCTCCCCATTTATTGATACAATCTGACTTCTTTGTTCTAAATAAGACTGAAACCATTTTACGCACTGCTCGCTACATTTGTACATTTTCAATTTTTCGAGTAGAATTTTGTGATCAACCAGATCAAATGCTTTTCGAAAGTCGACTAATATACACCCAACAAGTTTCCCCTGATTTATTGCTTGTAAAAAGTGATCTATCAGTACTATTAGAGCGGATTCAGTCGAGTGACCAGCTCGAAATCCACTTTGAGTTTGATGAAGCAGGTTAAAGCTATTTAAGTACTCCATGAGATGCCGTTGGATCCACTTTTCAATTAACTTCGACAATGTTGGCAAAATGGAAATTGGGCGGTAATTATTTACTTCATCCTTGGCACCACTCTTATATAGCGGGTTTACCTTGGCTTGCTTCCATGATTTTGGAAATGTACTGCTCGTTATACTTTTATTGACAATGTACGTTACACTATTTGTGATATGTGCTGATGAAATCTTTAGAAGGCGCGGTCCAATAAAATCTAGTCCTGTAGCTTTTGATAAGTCTAAATTTGATAAAAATGTATAAACAAATGTCTCGTTGATTTCTGGAATACTAAAATTCACATTGTTTGGAATATTTGAGTTTATGAATGCTTTTAATTCCTCAGAATTTGAGTAAGAACAATTTTCTTTTAGCTTCGATGCTATATTTACGAAATAGTTATTAAATATATTTGCAACATTAACCTTTTCTGTACAAAGTATATTATTTTCGTCTTTAATGCCTAAGATATTTTCTGAACAACCATCATTTTTGGAGGCGCCAAATTCTTTAAAAAGTTTCCAAATTGAGCGTGGGTCATCTTTCCCCTGTTCTATTTTCGATTTGTAAGAGTCTGTTTTTGATGTTTGTATCATTGCCGATACCTTGTTTCGCAAAAACTTATACTGTTCAATTTGACCGTTTATTTTGCATTTGTTTCTTTCTTTAATAATATCTAATATTTCCGCAGAAAGCCAATCTGGCTGAATTTTTTTCTTGATTCTGTGTACCCTGAGCGGCGCATGTTTGTTTACAACATCTAGGAACAACGTCATCCATGTTTCTAAAATATCATCAATATGTTCGAAATTTTGAATGACTTCCCATGGAACAGAGTTTAATTCAGTTACGAATGCTGGCTCGTTAAAATGTTTGAAAGACCTATACGTTATTGACTGATGTGAGTTTTTCCCGACACAATAATTTAGTTTACGGTTACATGTAATTGCATAATGATCACTCGTACATAATTTGCTTACTTTGACCTCAGAAATATTTTCTTCGTAGTTTGTATATACGTGATCTATGAGTGTGCTGGTAGTACTTGTAACTCGCGTCGGTTCGGCTACCATTTGACTGAGCCCTAATGAATGAATAAAGTTTAACCACTCTGCACTAATTTGATCGCACAACAAGTTTTTGTTCATGTCCCCTAAAATAATGATCTCTTTTCCTTCATTAGCTACATGATCAATACAATCTTCGAATCTGTCCGCCCATTCAACTTTGGAATCGGGTGGCCGATACATGCATCCTACTAGGAATTGCTTGCCCTTCTCTGGCGTAATTTCCAGCCAAATGCATGATATTTCAAACAATTCCAAATCTAGCCGGCGTTTTGCATTCAGACCGTTTCGCACATAGACTAAAAGTCCACCACCAGCATTTGCATAATTATCCTTACGGAAAGGCATTTGAAACCCATTTATTCTAAACGTACTCGTATTTTTGTTGTCCTTTAATTTAGTTTCACTTAATCCAAAAATGTGTAGGCTTTCATTTTCCGGAGACGTTAGCATTATTTTAACTTCGTCAAATTTGGTCATGTTGTGCGCGCATATGCCCTGAATATTTAAATAACCGATATTGATCCCTTTCTTGTTTAGTTCTAAGTTTAAACCTATGTGACTAGTACTATTGTTAGCATTTTGTGAAGGAGATACCACATTTATATCATAAACTATGGTTTGATTTTCATTACATGTAGGTATTAGATTTGGTACAATTACGTCACTAATTACTACATTCGTACATGTACTAGTTGTGGAACAGGATAGATCATGTATTTCAGTCTGTGTGCGTAATTCAATTTGCTGATCCTTACAGGCGCAAACAGTCAATTTACATAATTCGCATGGGGTACATAATACACTAAATCTGTTTCTTACAGGTAATGCACCCCCTACAGTGATGGCAGTAATGCCGAACCGCTACTTATTCAAGCAATCTGCTATCTTATGTCCAGCCATATTACAATAGTAACACCGCAGTTCTCTGGAATTCACATTGTTTATCATTCTGTCTCGATTTCCACGGCGAACGTCGTCACTGTTGCGCCACTGGGGGGCGCGGTGTGTATTGTTCCTTGTTACTCGTTGCCATGGTTGACCAGCTGGTGCGGTACGCATCTCCGGGACGTTTCGTCTTGCAAAGTAACCATTGTCACTTCCGGTTTGCCGTCTGGGTACAAATACACACTTCTCATAATCGTGTACTAGTTCGATGTGTCTATTTATAGAGTCAAGCAGGCGCTTCGTGCCTGATCGCGACAGATGGATGCTATCACGGTTGTAATATCTGGGCTGGGGGAAGTTGTCTTTCCCGTAGAACAGATCATGTGTCTCTGAGACGCACACGACGTCGTGGTCCTTATAATGGTCTGCTACGCTCGCAATGCACTCATTGACGTCATTCACATTCACATCACCTCTCGGGGCCACTTTACATAACAGAACTTTGATGGCCGGATTGGTGCACTTTACCAAACCCACGAGTTGATCATATTGTTCCTGGACAAGTTCCAAATCAATTTCCTGACAAGCATCATTACCTCCAACATGGAAAATTACTGTGTTGAATGAAGTCATGTCATACATTGTCATTTCATCAGCAATGGTGCGTACAGTGGCTCCGCTTATACATCGCTTGTGTATTCCATTAATCAGTCCTTTCTCATTTACACCATGTATAATTGAGTCACCAATTAACAACGTTTTCTTAGATCCACTAGACACAACAGGGGGTGGCACTGGATCGCTCACGTGATTGGCCGCATTGTCATGCTGGTTTTCTAATGTCAGATTTATGGACGATAGTGAGGTACTGGGCCGGTCACTTATTAAGACAGGAATGTCTTCTGTCTGCTGGGCCGGTGTATTCACACTCAGCTGGCAGGCTCTTTGATGAGTGACCGAATGGGGTGGTCGATTCGTGCCGCTGTGCCGCCCATGTGCTGCATCGCCGGATTTCTGCGCTGCTTTGGGCGACCCCGGTTGCTTCCACGCCGTTTGTGACTGTTTCTTTGTGTTTGATGACTTTGATGTGCCCGAGGATACTACACCGGAAAACGTTCGTGTGGGTGTGATTTTGTCCATCAGTGTGTTCAAAGTCGTTTTCAGGCCAGTAATTTCTTGGCTCATCGTGTCAATTTTGGCTACCAATGTCGACACAATATCCTCATTTACATTCAACTGTCCGTTTCTGCCATAATTTTGCATGGTGTTCTGTCGTGCCGGAAATGGCGTACTGAAGAACTGTGGTGCAGGCGTATTTACTCCAATACGGGTACTGTCTCTTATAACCAGAAACTGCTGACTCTCGTCATCAAATGTGTCGACTTGGCCGTTTTCGTCAGCATTTTCCACAAATTTCTTAAACAACGACTGTGTCATTTTGGCGAATTTACAGTCCCTCCACATTTTGTGACCTTCACCGGAGGCTATCACGTCTCTGGTTTGACTGTTCATCTCAATCTCACAGCGTAGCCCGTATACGTGTGTGACAACCTTCGAAATGCTGGATTCGTTCTCGGAGACCATGCTACTGGCGAAGTCAGACTTCATTTTCCCGAGAAAGTCTTGAAAAAACACATTTGACACGAATGTTAGGTGTGTTTTCTTGTCATCCTGTGTTGTGCTGTAGAGGACATTCTCAAATTGGTCCTTTGCTGCTTCCGATAAGCTTTCTCCATTTATCATAATGGTACTGGCGTTACTCGAACTATCTCCAGTAAACGACTCCTCGATCACTGTAACGCTATCCGCCATTTTGGGATTTCAGGGTAACTACGGTACCGCTGGCTTCGCAATCACACAGCCTCGTGGTACTTCCGGTTTGCAATAATTCACTATTTTACTCCATTTAAAACATTATTTTTCCAAATTAGCATCAATAATCATATTCCGGTTAGTATTAGCAA
>JBEVXV010000616.1:0-3025 GCA_040505915.1 Sedimenticola sp.
TGACTACATATTTCCTCATTTATTTGTTTTTCATTTCTTTTTTTTTCATTTCTTTTTTTTTTTTTTTTTTTTTTTTTTAGGGTGAATATATATCCCGTGGCTTTATTAGTCGGCCATGCCTGGTTGTGACGAGGGGTGGGGTATCGGGAATTGAGATATCCGAAGGGTCAATGTCGAGCCCATCCCCCTCATTTGAGTGTACCGTTTGGTCAGGCGCCTCCTGCTCCACCTCTAACCAGTTCCTAGGGGGTGCATTGCCACGATACGGAATCAGGTGATCGACATGCACATTCACGACCGGGGAATTTGCGGCTTTCTGAACTGAGTATGTCAAGTTGGAAATCTTTTTGACCACCAGGTAAGGACCTTGCCACCCCAGTCCCAACTTTTGTTTTGCTTGAGGAGGGTACCAACGCCAAACAAAATTCCCCACCTGAAACGCCCGGGGCTTCAATCCCTGGTCATAATTGTTCTTCTGCCTAATGGCCGAGATGCCCATGTGCTTGAACACAAATTCATAGGTGAGCCTCATGGCTGATTTTACCCACTCCACATATTCTATGGGGCACACATTAGTCAGCTGATTTGGAGGGGGCCCCACCATAAGATCCAGGGGACATGCTATTTCTCGCTGCAGAAACAACAAATTGGGTGTACATCCCGTGCTTTTATGGGGCGTGGACCGATAAGCCATGAGGAGGTAGGGTATATGGTCATCCCAGTCTTTAGGGTTTTCGGCTGCGAAGGACCGTAACATTTGTTTGAGAGTTCGGTTAAACCTTTCAACTAGCCCATCTGAGTTTGGTCGGTAGGGAGTAGTCCTTGTTTTCTGAACACCAAATTTCTCGCATATAAGTCCAAACAATTGTGATTCAAACTCCCTTCCCTGGTCAGTGTGGATTTGTTGAGGACAACCATACTGGGTGAAAAACTCTGTAACGACTTTGTCAGCCACGGTTAACGCGGTATGATTGCGTACTGGCCACGCTTCGACCCACTTTGAAAAATATTCCCCCAGGACGATTATATACTCGTTTCCCCCTTCAGTGATGGGTAGTGGACCGAAGATATCTATGGCTACGCACTGCATAATATCGGTGACCTTGAATTGCCGCAATGGTGACTTCCCGAGACCTGGACCTATCTTTGCCCGGGCACAAACGTCACATTCCTGAACCCAACGTGTTATGTCACTGGTCATCCCAGGCCAGTAAAAACGCGACCTTATGTTGTCTATTGTCCTATCCCTCCCAAAATGGCCAGCGGTACGTTTGCTATGCAAATTCTCAAAAATGATATTTCGCATTTCCTCTGTAACAACCAATTGAAAAGTATCATTTCCCCTTTGATCCAGATATTTCCTATATAATAGGCCATTTTCCACTACAAGGCTGTCCCATTGGAACCAAAGACTTCTAACCACAAAATCAGTTTGATTAATTTCCTTGCGTTCAGGTTTTTCCGGCGTACGGAGCTTATATTCAAGAATAAATTGAAGGGATGGGTCGTTTTCCTGCATTTTGCGTAACTCCGCCGCGCTCCACACGGATAACCAATTTGGTAGATTCTCCTCAGTTTCCGTTTGATCTGGTTCCTGGACGACAGGGCTGATAAGGAACTCAGTGAAATGATCACTTGGCGCTTCCTCATCATCGGACCCCGTTGTGTCGCGAGAAGAGTGCACAGTAGGTACTACAGAAGGAATGACCTCTTTGACCATGCTGCACGCGGACTCTTCTTCCGCTTGTTTTGAAACACCGGTCGCGCTGTCTCCGCAATCTACGCAATTATGATTAGGGCATTTACGACTGGGAATCCGTGACATTGCATCCGCGTTTCGGTGCTGATAACCAGGGCGGTACTGTAACGTGTAGTCATACGAGTCAATTATGCTTATCCACCTAGCATAGAGTCCCTCGGGTTCTTTGAAGTTTTTTAACCAGACTAGAGGTGCATGGTCGGTACGGATTAGAAAGTTTCTACCCAAAAGGAAATGTTTGAAATGCTTCATGAATGTTACTACGGCTAATAGTTCCCTTTTAGTCGTGCAATATTGCTGCTGCGCGGGGTTAAGTGTTCGACTTGCATAAGCGATTACCCTCTCATCGCCATTCTGTATCTGCGAGAGCACACACCCGATGCCCGTTGCGCTGGCGTCAGTGTCCAAAATGAATTCCCCTTCGCTTTGGGGGCAACCCAAAACTGGGGCGGTCATCATGCAATTTAACAGGGTTTGGAAGGCCACTTCGCACGCGTTATCCCACTTGAATTTTGCATTCTTTCGCGTCAGTCTGGTTAATGGGCTGGAAATCTCCGCGAAGTTGCCAATGAATTTTCGATAGTACCCGACAAATCCGAGCAGCGCTCTGACTTCGCGTTTACGGGTTGGTTGTGGCCAATCTTTGATCTTTTGAATTTTGGCAGGATCACACGAGATCCCCTCTTCCGAGACAATATGTCCCAGGTACGCCACCTTCTTTTGGAAAAGTTCACACTTCTTTGGTTTAAGTTTCAAACCTGCCTCTCGCAATCTTTGAAAAATACACTTTAAGTTGCCTAATGCGACCGCAAAACTCGATCCTACGATTATGATGTCATCTAAATAACATAAGCATTTTTCTGGGGACAGACCGTACAATACTCGGTTCATTAATCGGACAAAGGTCGCGGGAGCATTTGTCAAACCGAAAGGCATAACGTTGAAGCGGTAAGTTCCTCGATGCGGGGTTGCGAATGCTGTTTTATCCTTACTGTTTTCTGCCATTTTAACTTGCCAATAACCACTGGCCAGATCCAGCGTGCTATACCATCTCGATCCGGAAAGATTGTCAAGCATGTCGTCTATCCGGGGCAGTGGATAGGCATCTTTTTGTGTTATTTGATTCATTGCCCTAAAATCCACTCAAAAACGCACACTGCCGTCCTTTTTCTTTGCTAAACAAATAGGTGAAGACCAGGACCATCACTAGACTCAATAATATCGTCCCCGAGCATCTTATCGATTTCATTGTCAACAACTTCACGC
>JBEVXV010000617.1:0-2829 GCA_040505915.1 Sedimenticola sp.
CTGCTGAAGTTCCGGCAGGTTATTGATATTTTCCTCTTTAAACGTAGCCAAACTAGCCTCTAGCTCAGATACCTGATCTTCCAGTTTATCTGCTTCTGTGGCAAGAAAACCGGAGGTCTCAACCGCCGATTTCGTGCGCCGCCTCAGGTTTTCGTCGAGATAGAGTGAGACCAGCTCACTGGTCACCTTCTGAGCGACACGGGGGTTCTTGTCGGAGAAAGAGAGCTTGAAGGCCATGGTGGCCGTAGTGGGACGTCCGCTCCTTGGATCCACCACATCAGCACTGATCATCTCAAGACTAACTACTTCCCGCATCTCCTCCACCAGCATAGCGATACTGGTGTCTGCCCGCATGTCCTTGTAAAGGCCATAGTTATCGATGATCTTGCTAAGGTTCTCAGTGGTCATCACCCGCTGGCTGATCATCTGGATACGTTCACCAGCATAGGAGGTCACAGTGGAGCGAACCAGATCCGGTGGAATCTCCTGCTGCTCGATAAGTATAGTGGCTTCTGAACGGTAGACAGACGGCAAGCCTAGCGCCAGCGCCACACTTGCCAGTAAGATTATCACTATCGGAAAAATTAGTTGCTTTTTGCGCCTACTCAGAATACCCAAGTAATCACTAAGGCCTTTTATCTCTTCATCCATTTTCTATAACGATCCACATTTCCTAAACGGCCAATATCGCCGGGTTAAAGATTTTCGATTGTAGCATAGTTACAATTTGCCCAGTAAGTTAAACCAAGACTCTTTGTAACTATTCATTACCGGGCCCCGATCTTATTGTAGGAGTGGTCTCTCGGACCGCGATGAAACAACCACCCTGGTGCAACTATTCATCGCGCTTCGAGAAAGCGCTCCTACAGGGAAGTACGGCATAAAATATGCCTAACTCCTGGTAAAAACACCTCCAAAATAGGTATAGCTGAATAGTTACGACTCTTTTTCAGTATGCTCTTGCTGCAGATAGGCGTTTGATAATAGTCCCACGCCGGTTCAGTCCACGGGATGAACTCACTCAGTTTCATCCATGGTCTCATTCATCTTAACTCAAGTTTCGGAGTTCGAATCTCTCGATCGCTAGATTTGTGCTTGGGGTCGGGTAGACTCTGCAAAAAACCTTAGGTTCAAGTGCAGGAGTACTTTCAAAGCACAGTGGTCACTCCATCGCGGTCCGAGAGACCGCTCCTACAGATAGGGGCAAGCACACTTTGCTCTGATAGTTACTCTCGAGGCCACACATAGCGCGCTGCCAGGAAAACCGCATTAGATTCTGCTGCACCATTATTTGTACTGGTCTGCTCCTGCCGACGGTAACGGTAAGAGCCTGAAACAGTCCACCAGCGGGTTGCGTTCCAACTAATTTTCGGCTCTAACGACAAGTAGGTCCTATCATCACTACTGTCATTGACCCCGCCGGAGCTCCCGCTCTCTTGTAGCCGCCCCTGAAAAGAGAAGTCGCTCCTTGGCGAAAGCTCTTTGTGGAGTGAGACCTCCAGCGCATTCTGCTGTGTCTGTCTGCCATAACCACTCGCGCTTTGTGACATGCTGAGGGTGCCTTTAAGGATCATATTTCCATATAACTTCTTCAGACTTAAATCCAGAGAGGGCGTATTGTCGCTTGCACTATCAGGATTACCACCAATACCAATAAAATCGGAATCAGTACGCGTTATACCAAGAGAAAAACTCCCGCTGAGCGTCTCTGAAAACTCCTTAGAAAACCCGCCCCGCACACCATAACTGTTAAACTTAGTACCGGCATCCGAGGCCTCATATTTTGATGCCATGAGACTGGCCTGAAGATTGGTTGACTCAGAGAGCGTATAATCCAGGCCAGCGTTTGCCGTATCATAGCGGTAATCTACCAGCCCACTCGTACCCACATCGCTGTATGCAACATCACTGTACTGATAGCCCACTTGCAGCGAAGTGCGCTCAGTAAGCACTCTGTTCCAGGATGGATTCAGGTTCTTTTTTATTCGCCTCTTGCTCTCTCGCACATATCCTGTGGTTTCCAACTCACTGGTCCGGGTACTGTCCCGCTCATAACTACCTTTAAGGCCAAAGATGTCCAGCTCTGAACGGTGAGTAACGTCCAGCCCCAAGAGCTGGTCTGCCGTATTCAGTTCATTTAAGCCGTTATACCGTCTGCCATTGAGTTGAGCAAGTAGGTTGACATCACTGACTTCTGTGCGGAAACCAAATCGTGCCTTGGCGTTCAGATGGGAGCTAAATGCACCCTCTTTATCACTAACCGAGAAACGGACATTGTCATCATACCCGAGACGAAGGCTTGCTGTAGGCTCAAAATACCACTTTTCCGCAAGCACTGTACCTGGAAACAGCAGGCATATTGATAGCCATAGAACTAGCTTCCGGAGATAATCCTTACTCATAGGGCGACCCACTCACTATTTTAACTTAGCCATGACAAAACACATCGAAGTGCCATCAGGGCACCAGAATAATGTCTCCAGCATTCAGGATAATATTCTGCTCAAGATCCCCCTTCTCCACGTCATCATAGTGAAAGGGTATTGACTTCTGAATGCCGTTCTCTCTGCGCAGCACCTGAATTTCGTTGCCGAGTGCAAACGGGTTCATACCACCCGCCATACTCAGAACCTGCAGGACATCTACGTAACGGTTCACCACATACTCACCCGGCTTGTTGACCTTGCCCAGCACATAGATGCGATTACCCAGCATCTGCTTGAGACTTACGGTTACCACGGGGTCTGATATGTATGTTGAAAGTTTTTTGACAATCTCTGTATTGAGATCTTCTATGGAGCGGTTGCCTGCATCTATGTTGCCAACCAG
>JBEVXV010000618.1:0-11137 GCA_040505915.1 Sedimenticola sp.
CTTCCACACTGTGCTCGTGGATGGTGTTGCCGTTGGAGTCGGTGACGCGAATGGTGCCGTCAGCCGGTGCTTCAAAGGTGGTGGGATGAGAGCCGTACTCTTCTGCCTTCTTCGCCATCAGGCCCACATTGGGTACAGTACCCATAGTGGTCGGATCGAGAGCGCCATTGGCAACGCAGTTTTCAACTGTTCCTTAAAAAACTGAGATGCTCGCCCGCCTCTACCAAAACCATGTCCTGGCCAACCTCACCTTTGCCCTGGTGCTGCTGGTGGCTACCTCTCCTACACCCTGATGCCACGGGAGCGGGACCCCAGCATCAACTTCAACTGGATCAACATCACTACTGCTCTACCAGGCGCAGCAGCAGAGGATGTGGAGAAGCAGATAACCGAAGTGCTGGAAAAGAAGATCCGGGGCATCTCCGATATTAGCTGTCGTGTCATAGCGGTTGTCAGGGAGCAGTCCCGGCATCACGCCGCCGCAGGTGTCTGTCAGCGTGCTTACAGTATGACTACCGTTAGAATTCGATTTGTCAGGGCGTGAATACCCCTTCTAATCAAGGAAATTGATTGATTTTGTGGATTGAAATTCCTATCCTCTATTACATTGACTCCCATGTCTGCTTTTTCCGATAAATGGTCGAAGGGCTGACCTCAAGCATGGCGGCAGCCCGGGGAATGTTGTCGTTGCATAGAGCAATGGCCTGCTCAATGGCTTCACGCTCTACTTGCGCCAGGGGTCTGATGGTTTCTTTTTCTGAGCTGCTTGTTACGACACTTGACTCCATTCGGTGAGGTATCAGTTGGCTCAGTTCCCCCTCACTCAAAACAGTATTCAAGGGCGGAGGTAGGTGATTGCGGGTCACCTTGCTGTCATCATGCAATACGGTGATATTACGTATGACGTTTTGTAGTTGGCGTACATTGCCGGGCCAGGTGTAACGACGTAACATCACCTCCACTTCGGGAGAGAACTCACTGAAACTCTTGCCCTCCTCCTTGGCATAAGTAGTCAGAAAGTGGTGGGCAATGATGAGGATGTCGTCACCACGCGCACGTAGCGGTGGCAGGTGCAGGGGTACAACGTGCAGTCGGTAGTAGAGGTCTTCTCGGAAGCTACCCACTTCAACCATCTCCAGTGGATCGCGATTGGTTGCACAGATAAAACGCACTTCCACTTTTATCTCAGCACTATCTCCAACACGCTGAAAAGAGCCGGTCTGAACGAAACGCAGCAGCTTGGTCTGCAGGTCCATATCCATCTCGCCTATTTCATCGAGAAACAGGGTGCCTCCATCGGCAAGAGTGGCTGCTCCCTTACGCTCATTCGCAGCACCGGTAAAGGCCCCTTTGATATGTCCAAATACCTCACTCTCCATCAGATCATGGGGAATGGCACCGCAGTTAATCGCGATAAAGGGGCTATCTCTACGCGGTCCCTGTTTATGAATGGCCTCGGCGCATACCTCTTTACCGGTACCACTTTCACCGGTGATAAATATGGTTGCCTTGCTTGGCGCGGCGGCATCGATAATACGATAGACCGCCTGCATTGGCAGGCTGGCGCCGATGAATCCATGGTAATGCTCCCGTTCGAATGTTTCCTGAAAATTCTCAACCAGATGTTGTAGATGGTTATGTTTCAGTGCATTACGTAGAGTGGTTTGCAGACGCGCCGCATCGAAGGGTTTCTGCAGGAAATCAAGGGCACCATCACGCATCACTTCCACGGCCACTGCTACCGAACCATGTGCGGTTATTACCACCACGGCAGTTGGGAAGCCCTCGGCCTGGATCCACCGCAGAATCTCCTGCCCCTCCATATCAGGCAGTTTCAGATCCAACAGCACCAGTTCCGGCGGTGTGGTGGCAATGGCCCGTTTTGCATCGGTACCGTTTTCCACATGGGTCAGCTCAATCGCTTCGTCACGGAGATACTGTTGGTAGGTGAGTGCCAGTGATGCGGTATCCTCAACCAGAAGTACGTGTGGTAAATCCTTCATCTTTTCCCTCTCAGTGCGCCTGTTTCGGTTCCATCAGTAGTAATAGCGTATCGTCACCGGCTGCGTGCCCGGTCAGTTGATCGAATTGCTCCATGACCCGAAGCAGAGCCTCTTCCTGGGGTAGGCTGCGGGTCTGATGCAGGGTTTCGATAATTGTCTGCTCCAGCCTCTTACGCCCCTCTGCACTAGCTGCCGATTCAAACAGACCATCTGTGAACAGGGCAAGGCGTTCCCCTGCTTGCAGGTGGATATCTGTCGTGTCATAGCGGTTGTCAGGGAGCAGTCCCGGCATCACGCCGCCGATAGCTACGGAGCGGATACCCTGGCGATCCACTTTTAGTGGTGCCGGATGCCCCCCGCAGGCAATGGTCACCCGGCCACCCTCGCCAAGGCTAAGTGTCATGCTGGTCAGCATTGTCTGCTTTAGCAGCTCATCGCTCCATGCTGCATGAGATATCATTTCAAGCAGCTTGCCGGGATCTGGTTCAAACGTCATCCCCTGCATCAGGCCGTGCAGATAGCCTGCATAGGCGTGGGTAAAGAACTTGGCCGTGTCGTCATGTCCCATAATATCGGCCAGCAGTAGCAAAGTCTGAATGCCTCTCTGGTGGAACAGCAGAAGATCACCACCGCCGCTGCCGGTATGACGGCTGGCGAGGGAGAGTTTCCAACCTGGAGTGATCTCTGGCAGGCGAGGCTTCAATGCACTGCTGATGCGCCGGTTGATCCGTTCCGACAGATGCGCTCTCACCTGACGAGTCCGTGTGATGACCCGTTGCAGGGTATGCAGCAGCAGCTCACGGGTGACCGGTTTGAGCAGGTAGTCATCAATCCCCAGATGACCTGCGCGTTCGAAGCTCGCCTCCTCTTCGTTGGCGGTGAGAAAGACGAAGGAGGTCAGCTCAATGTCGGGATGATCTACCATCTGCTCACGCAGGGTCATACCGTCCATCTCGGGCATAGTGATATCGGAGAGCACAAGATCCACCGGTTGTTGCTCTAACCAGGTCAACGCCTCACGCCCACCTGAGACACTGTGTACCTCAAAGTCACTGTCAAGATAGGCCTCATAGAGACGGCGCAGGGCGGCATCATCCTCGACAACCAACACCCGTGGGTGATCTGCTGTTTGGCTACGGTTCCAACTCATGCGCAGACAGTTATGCTCTTTATCCCCGGAGCTCATGTAGAGAAGCGTGTCTGACTGGCTCTCCATCAACCCCAGGCCGCGACCACCTTCATCTTCCGACTGTTCTGGAGTGAGACTGTCAAGGGCATCGCCATCGGGTCTCCAACTGCCGCCATCATCAATGATCTCCAGCCACCATTGGTTTGCATTGCGGCCGAAACGCAGACCAATGGTGCCTGCCGATGGCTCACTATGCTCAATTACATTGGTTGCCGCCTCAGTGAAGCAGAGCTGTATGCGATGACTAAGTGTCTTGTTGATAGCGCAAGCCTGGGACACGCTGTCGAGCAGGTGCCGCAGCACGCGCACGCTGGAGAGGAGCGCCGGGCGTTCTGTTTTTAGCAGCAGGCTATCCATCACCACGGGACTCGATAAACCGTTGCAGTGCCTCTACCGAATCTAGCGCCAACCGTTCGAGAGAGGGTATGTGGTGTTGGAGGTTCTCTGAATTCCCTGCTTTGGCGGCCAGCTCTATCTCAGCGGCAATCGTTTGCAGTTGCACCGCGCCGAAACTTCCAGAGCTGCTTTTCAGGGCGTGGGCCTCCGCTGAAAGTTGAGGCCAGTCACTGTCACTGAACAGTTCCAGCATCAACGGGATACGCGAACCGGTCTCATCGAAATAGATTTGCAAAATATCCGGTAGTACCTCCCAGGAGGTGTCGAGAGCCAATTGCTGTAGGAGTTTGGAATCAAGTAGCCCTTCCTGGGTCTGGCTATCGCAGGGTGGAACGGTTGCAGTGGCTTCTTTCGTCTCTTCTGCCTGTCCAAGCCAATAATCGACTCGTTCATGGAAGATCGAACTATCCAGTGGCTTGGTAAGGTAATCGTTCATGCCGGCTGCCAGACAGCGTTCCTGGTCTTCGGCGAAGGCGTTGGCGGTCATCGCCATGATCGGCGTTTCCCTATTGGTGGTGCTGCCATGACGTAGCCGGTGGGTGGCTTCCAGGCCGTCCATGATCGGCATTGAAAGGTCCATAAGAATAAGGTCGAAGTGCTGTTTCCGGGCCGCCTCCAGTGCCTGTTCACCATTATCTGCCAAGCTGATCCGATAACCCTTTGCCTTCAGCAGGGCGAGCACCACGGCTTGATTACTGCGACTGTCTTCCACCAGCAGTATGTCTCCCTGCAGGTGGCTCTTTATTGTCCCGGGTTGTTGTTCCGGCCTATCACTCTCATCTTGCTTCTCTACAACCCTGTTTTTACCTTTAAGTGGTAGCATGAGGGTGAAGCGTGAGCCTTTGTCCAACTCGCTGTGTAGCGAGAGGTTGCCCTCCATCAGTTCCAGCAAACGCTGGACGATGGCCAAGCCAAGGCCACTGCCGCCGAAACGGCGGTTGTCTTGCTCTTCGGCCTGGATGAATTCACCAAATATTCGTGCCTGCTGTTCGGGAGCGATACCCATGCCACTGTCTTCCACTTCCAGTAAGAGACCGTCACTCTCGCTTGTCGGCTCAATGGTGACGACCACATAGCCGCTTTTTGTGAACTTGATGGCATTACTGATGAGATTGATCAGTATCTGCCGTAGGCGCATCTCATCCCCCCAATAGTGAGAGCGGAGATCGGGAGCGATTTTGCAACTGAGATCAATACCCTTGGCCTGTGCCTCATCTGAAAGTAGTTCCACCACCCCCTTTGTTGCTATCGCCGCATTGAACCACTCCTCATCAAGTTGCAGTTTGCCCGATTCAATCTTACTGAAATCCAGAATATCGTTAATCAGCAGCATCAGGGTTTCGCCCCCCTGTCTGGCTACCTCGGAGAAATGCCTCTGCTCAGGGTTGAGGAGACTCTCCTGCAGCAGTTTGTTCATGTTGATCACCGCATTGAGGGGTGAGCGGATTTCATGACTCATAGTGGCGAGGAATCGGCTCTTTGCTCTATTTGCCTGCGCGGCCTCGCGATGTGCTTGGCGCAATTGCTCCTCATGGTGTTTCTGCTCGCTGATATCGACAAAGTGGGCAACGTAGTGGGTGGTCTCACCCTGGCTATCTTTTACCGACGATATATTCAGGTGCTCAGGGAAAATTTCACCACTCTTGCGTCGGTTGTAGATCTCTCCACTCCACTCTCCCAGGGCCAGCAGTTGCGTCCACATGGCGTGGTAGAAGGTGCTATCCTGCCTGCCGGATGAAAAAATGCGTGGATTCTTACCCACGACCTCATCCGTTTCAAAGCCGGTGATCCGAGAGAAGGCGCTGTTGGCTCGTATGATCTCTCCCCGACTGTCGGTGATAAACATCGCCTCACTTGATTCAAAGGATTGTGCTGCCAGATGCAGTTCGTCATAGCTCTGCTGCAGGCTGGCCGACATGGTGTTGAAGGCGTGGGCGACATCGGCAATCTCGTCCTTACCTACAATGCTTACCTGATGTCCAGGCCCCGATTCGGTGATTATCTCGGAGGTAACTTTCAACCGCTGCAACTGCCGGGTCAGGTAGGTGCCCAGGATGAAGGAGAATAGGGCCACCAAGGCGATCTCCAGACCGGCGATGCTGACGGCCCAGTGTTTGGCTCTGCGCAGCAGTTGCTCAATGGCGCTGGTGGAGAGCCCCATCTCGATCACGCCATAGACTTTTCCTCCCTCGATAATCTCTGCATGCACATCGAACACCCCATCATCCACTCCACTGAGGTCGCTGTCAGGTTTGTGTGGATGGGTCAGGATCTCCTCATCACCTCCTTCGGCAAGGATGATGTCGTCGTTTCTGATGCGCGTGTAGACAATATCGGGATTGGCCAGGATCTCTT
This sequence comes from Sedimenticola sp., assembly GCA_040505915.1. Lineage (GTDB taxonomy): Bacteria > Pseudomonadota > Gammaproteobacteria > Chromatiales > Chromatiaceae > Vondammii. The sequence continues at coordinate 5,944 of JBEVXV010000618.1, forward strand.
CGATAAAACTCTCCAGGGTGGCCAGATCGGTAGCCAGTACTGCATCTTTGGTGGCGTTTGCAAAGAGTCTCGCCGTGGTGTCGGCACGCTGTTTCAGCTGCTCCTCATTGGACTCGCTGAGGAAATTGAGACCGCTGATAATCAGAATCAGCAACAGCACCGACTCAATGGTTGCAATGCCGAGAATGGTTTTAAGTCGGAAGCTCAAGGTTGCTTCCTGTTTTCTTGGGGATCGGTCAGTAGGTGTATGTTAAGGCTGCGTACATCGTCCCAATCACTGTTTGTGGCAGACTCAAATCCCTTGATCTTGATGCTCTCCAGCAACCTCTTTCCTTCCTCGCTCTGTTCCATTCCAATCAACGCCTTCAACACCTTCCCGCCATTGCCTGCCTTGACCCTGGGGTGCATGGCAATGGCGTGAGGCGTATACCCTTTTGTGGTCCACAGAATCCTCAGTTGCGCCCGCACTTCGGGCGCAACATTTTTGAAGGTACGTATAACACCACCACCGGCTGGATAGATCCCCTTGGCCACAGCACGGTAGACTGAGTCGTGGGATGAGACATATTTAGGGGTGTAATCAACGCCGAGGCCGTAGAGGTGGGCACGGATCAATATGCTGGCGGCAAAGGCTGCGGGTGCTGGAAATGCCAGATTGTTCTTATCCAGCGCCATCAAGTCACTGATCGTGCTCTCTTTGCGTACCACCATGATCCCTTTGATGCGCTTGTCGTGCGCTTTGGCCAGTGCCTGATAACCGGGTGCTTTATGAAAGACAGTGTAGTGATAGGGATTCATATAAGCTAGGTCGTACTCACCTGCGGCCAAGCGCTTTTCGAAGGTGGGGATATCGGGGGCAGTGCGAAAGCGTATTTTCAGGCCGGTCTCTTGGTTGATATGGTTAAAAATAGGTGTCCACAGACGGGCCAGTTTGCTGGCCGACTGTTGTGGAACGATGCCGAAGGTCAGCGCCTGTTCGGCACTGATGCCTTGAGTAATAAACAGCAGTAGTAGTAGAGATAGCAGTTTCTTCATGACTTAGCTCCTATAGTTATATTAGACATCCAGCGCCAATAGTCGAATTTGTTTGATATACGATCGCATCCACCGTCCTAACCGGGGCAGGTGAGCATCAAGCCTTTTTGTCTCGCGCAGCAGTTCAGCCTTAAGGGTTGGGTTATGGCGATCATTGAGCACACAGCCGAGTAGTTTTGCACCCCTGCTTTGCAGTTGTTGCGTCGCATTTTCCACGGCCGCTTCACTGGTCTCTCCCGCCAGCACCAGCAGCAGGCAACCATCACAGGCAGCGGCCACCCGTCCGGCGGGTATGTTGTCGCCGTTGAGTCTGCTCAATGGCGAGGTGTCGAAGATGATGGTGTCGTACTCCTGCTGCCACAGGCTGATTTGCGTCTCCAGAACGCCAGGTTCGCGCAGCCGCAGGATCGTCTCACGACGGGACGGTGCGCTGATGCCGGTGAGAGCGCTGTTCCCGCCATCCGGGGTGACGATGCAGGGCGATTCCAGCAGCGCTTCATGACGGCTTGCCGGGGTGATGTCGAGTGTCGTATGCAGGCTAGGGCGGTAGAGGTTCAAATCCACCAGTAGTGTGGAGCGTCCTGCCAGCAGATTACGGCGTGCCAGAGCGAGTGCCAGGGTGCTTACCCCTTCGCCCTCATTGGCGGCGGTAACGGCCAGCGATCTGATGCTTCGCGCTGCAGTGGCGGCATGAATGCGCTCGATCTCTTCGAAGCGTTCTGGTATTAGCATCACAGTAGCCCTAGCAGCGAGGCGAGAGAGACCAGCTGAAAAATATCCTTCAGCCCTGTGCGCGCCTTGGAGAAGGTGCTTTCACTCTCGTTGGGTACATAGACGGTATCACCCGCTCGCAGTACCGGCAGAGTGGTGAAGTCGGCGCTTCTGCTAAAATCGGCCAGATCAAAGGTACGCGCCTGATCCTTACAGCAGGAGAGGTTGACCACGGTGATTTTCTCCACATAAGCATGGCTACTGGTACCACCGGCCTCGGCCAGCAGATCGAGCAGGGTCATGCTGTCGTTGAAGCGGTAGCGCCCTGGTTTGTTGACCGCGCCCAGTACGCGCACGGTGCTCTCCTTGGACTGGCTTAGCCAGGGACGGTTCTTCTCCGGCACATAGAGTGTGTCGCCGGTGCGTATCTTGGGTAGCAGGGATTCATCGCCGGTCTCGAAGTAGAGGCCCAGATCAAGCTTGCTTACCCGGGCATGATCACCGTTACGATGACTGATACGGATGTTATGAATATCAGCACTGCCGGTAGGTCCATCGGCCGCCGACAGTAGGTCGAGAAAATTCATCGCATCGGTGAACATATACCGTCCCGGCGCCCCTACCTGGCCAAATACATAGATAGACTTCTCCGCTGCCTGACGCACCCACTGGGCTTTGTTATCACTGGGGTCCTGGGGCAGGTCATGGAGACGGATGGTGGCACCGGCCTGCAGACGCGGCAGCTCTGTTTCGCGCCCGCCCTCTTTCAGGAACTGGTCGAGGTTGAAGTTGTGTACCTCAGTGGTGCCATCGACTGTGGGAGTCACCACCTCAATGTTGGCCGTGTCGGCCCGTGACTTGGGGCCTCCGGCGTGGGCCAGCAGATCGAGTAGCGACATCTCACCGGACCACTCATAACGACCGGGGCGCACCACCTCACCGATTACCCGTACCGCCCGGTTAGGTGCCACTTTGAGCCACGACTTCTCATTCATGTCGGTTTTTTCCGGTACAAAGATGGCATCGCCGGGTTTGATCAGTGGCGGACCGCCCGCTATACGCCCTTCGGTGTAGGCGGCAAGGTCGAAGGGGAGCACACTGCCATTGGCATGGATGATACGTATCTGCCGACTTTCAGCGAAACGGGTGGGGCCACCCGCATTGGCCAGTATGTCCATAAAAGTGGCACCCTGTTTGCCTTCATAGGCGCCCGGCTTGAATACCTCGCCCATCACATAGATGGTGTTGGCCCCCGCCTTGATCTCCTCCTCCTGACGGGGCACAAAGATGGTGGCCCCTTCAACGATGGTGGGCAGCAGGTTTTCGTCGCCACTGTCGAGATAGCGTTTCAGGTTGAAGGGGGTAGGCGCGCCATTACTGATCACGCGAATCTGCTCCACGCCGGCATAGCGGGTGACGCCGCCGGCACGCATCAACAGGTCCACCAGGTTACTCTGGGCCTTGAAGGAGAAACTACCGGGTGAGTTGACCTCGCCGAAAACCTTTACTGCCTTACGGTCATCTGCGGCATCTCCGCCCCCGGCCAGTTTGGCGGCATCAAAATCTACCTCAATGTTACCGATCATTGGCGAAGCCGGGATAAACAGGGTGTCGAGGGTGCGCAGTGAAGGCAGCAGTCGGCTGTCACCGGTATCGAGATACGCCTTGTAATTGAAGCTGATGCCTTTGCCGTTACGGCGTACCTGCATCTTGTCAAGCTGTGCGCCCGAGCGCAGGCCACCGGCTTCGCCCAAGGCGGTTTGCACACTCGCATTGGCTGGCAGCATGACCTCTCCCGGCTTCTTCACATAGCCGAGAACATTGATTAATAGACGGCGCTCTTTTACATAGACACGCAGATTGTTCAGATCCCGGTATGTCTTCTCCAGGCGCTTCTGTACCTGCGCTTCCATAGTGCGTTCATCCAGCCCGGCCACTTTCAATGTGCCGGCTTCAGGTAACAGAATTCGTCCCTGACGGTCGACATCAAAATTTCGATCCAGGCTCTCCTCGCCGGGTAGCACAATACGGATTACATCTCCCACCTGGACTGTATATGTTTGGGATTCCGCCACTGCCGGGGCGGAGGATAGCAGTAGCAGTAATAGTAGAATGCGGATAGACATCACTCTCTCCTGGTCGTGTCAGTTGTGGTCTCGATCAGCTCAATCGTCACCCGGCGGTTAGCCAGGCGTTCGTGGGGTTGGTTGCCTTCGAGCAGTGAGTGATCAGAGGCGATGGCGCTTACCTCAATACGCCCTATGGATAGACCCAGCACCTGTAAATAGCGGGCCACCTTCTCGGCCCGCTGAAGTGAGAGTGTCTGGTTATCAGGTTGGCTATCCATGGCCTCAGCGTGGCCGACGATACGCAGACGATAACCGGGCAGATCACGTAGCAGTACCGCCGCTTCGGCCAGCCTGCCAACATACTTTGGATTCAGTTCCGCTGAGTTCAGAGCAAATTGATTATCGCTGTTGAGTAGCCTGTCGATGCGGCTGCCGATATCCCCCGGCTGCTCTTGATCGGGTGAGGTCGGAATTTTGCACGCCTGCTCACTGCGTACCGTGTCGAGTTGCTGCTCCAGCCGGGACAATAACTGATGCTGAATAATCAGGTCATTGGCGGCATCGAAGGGGAGTCCACCATAGAGGGCGCGGGCAATACGCTTTTCACGTGCTTTCGCCTGTACCACGGTGGCAGGGAAACAGAGTTCCGCTCCCTCCAGTACCAGCATATCGAGATGACGGCGGTTCAGTTCCAGGTCGAAGCGCAGACCGTGTTCCGGGGTTAATGGCTGATCTGCCTCTACCAGGATAGCATCACCCGGCCGCACCTCCGCCATGCCGCCACTGCCTAGCATCGGCCAGCTGACACAACCGCTGATGCCGAGGGCAACACCCGCTAATAGAGGCAGTGTCAGGCAGCGCATGACGAATCTCCCGGTACCTTGGCGGGTTGCTCCAGAGTGACGGGAATGGCTTTATTGATACGCAGTAGCTCTATCAGCTCCCGAGGCTGGCCATGCACGCCGATCAACTCAAGCTCAAGCTGACGTGTTCTCAAACGTTTGAATAGAAAGACGATAGCGCCGATACCGGATGAGTCGAGAAAGCTGACACCGTTGAGATCGAGAAATACCCTGGAAATGCCATCCGCCTCAGCAATATTTTCCAGTGCCGGGCGTATTTTGGCTACCCCCTCGGCATCGAACTCACCTTGCAGTTCGATGATAAGGCCGCCGTTGTCGGTGGTAATGCGTTCAAGTTCCATGGCACTCTCCCAAAATTGTGGATATGCCTTTATGTTGCAGGGAGTATGCCAAGGAGGTTTGTGGATGATAAGTACAGTATAAACAGTGTGTTATAGATTAGTTGAGAGTCTGTGATGTTTTATTGCACAGTGATTTTGCAAAATGCAAACACTTTTGCAAACCGCTGCTTCAACC
>JBEVXV010000619.1:0-11183 GCA_040505915.1 Sedimenticola sp.
GCAATCAAAAAATCAGGCGGTCTACTCCAGAGAGGCGTTTCACGGGGTACGCGCCCTGGTGGTGGACGATAACAACATCGCACGCAAGGTGTTGTGCGAGATGCTTGCATCCGCCTCATTTCAGACAGAGTCAGTCACTTCCGGCCAAGAGGCGATCGATGAGTTGAACCGTGCAGTGGGTGAAGAGCGCCCCTATGGATTGGTGATAATGGATTGGAAGATGCCGGGGATGGATGGCGTAGAGACAACCCGGAGGATCAAACAGGAGCAGCACCTCTCCCGAACCCCCACCATCATTATGGTTACTGCCCACGGCCACGAGGAGGTGATGCGTCAGGCCGAGCAAGTGGGCATGGACGGATTTCTGCTCAAACCGGTCAGTCCCTCCCAACTGTTCGATAGCATCATTGAGATCCTGCACGAAGAGAAGTCCGCCTTCAGGCCCGCCACCCTTGCACACCACTCTCACGATCAACTCCAGGGCAATGTGCTGCTGGTGGAGGATAACAGCATCAACCAGCAGGTTGCACAAGAGATACTCAATAGCTTTGGCGTGACGGTTCAGGTGGCAGAAAATGGTTGGGAGGCACTCGATGCCCTGAGCGACAAACCCTTCGACCTGGTACTGATGGATATCCAGATGCCGGGTATGGATGGCTATGAGGCAACCCGCCGGATTCGCCAAAACCCGGAGTGGGCAGGGTTACCGGTGGTCGCCATGACCGCCCACGCCATGGCCGGTGATCGAGAGAAATGCCTGAAGGTCGGCATGGATGATTACATCTCAAAGCCGATTGATCCCAATGCCCTGTTCCAGGCATTGATCCGTCACCTGGGCGGTGATGCACCACTACCTGCAGAGAAGCCGCCTGGGGATGACCTTCCCGATGAGTTGCCCGGCATCGATATCGATCAGGGACTGCAGCGAATCGGCGGAAACAGGAAGCTTTTTCAAAAGCTGCTGCGCGATTTTCTTGGTGACCATGGTGATTCAGTAAGAGAGCTTGAAGAAGCGTTGGCAGCGGAACGGAACGATGAGGCGCGGCGCATGGCTCACACCATCAAGGGGGTGGCCGGTACGCTCGGTGCCGAGAGGCTGTATCTTAAAGCTGCCGCCCTGGAGAGAGCGATAGCAACGGCGGAGGAGATACCACGGCAGATGGATGAGTTTGTTGCCGCCTTCAGTGAGTTTAAAGATGGATTGGTTCAGTGGCTTGGCGATCCCGCCATTGGAACCTTTGAATAGTGTAACTATTCAGCACGGTAATCCGGAACTCAGGCGTAGGAGCGAACTTGTTCGCGAAGAGCATGTTTCGTAGTCCATCGCGAACAAGTTCGCTCCTCAGATGGGCGTTGGTGTACGCAGCAATATGATGGCTATCAGCATTAGCAGAAGGCTGGCCCATAGCAAGGTGTAAAATGTCGTCGATTGCTTGGCCTGTGTTTTTTCATACCAGGTGCGAGGCTTGACACCCCGGATCAGGAGCACCAGCATGGCCGACAGCAATACGCAGATCACGTTCACTGCCAGCATGAGCGCGGCACCGCCAGCGAGCACAGACTGACCACTACCGAGCAGCAGGCCGACAGTCGCTGTCGGCGGCAGCAGTGCCACTGCCACCATTACGCCGACCAAGGTTGTGGAGAGCCCGGTTGTCAGTGAAATTACAGCTGCCGCGCCGGATGCAAGCGCCAGCACCACATCATCCAATCCCACGGATGTACGCGATACGATCTCCTGGCTATCAAGACCAACCGGCCAGATCATACCGATGGTCAGTGCCAGCCCAAAGGCGAGTGCTACACCGGAGATATTGGTCTTCAGCGCACGCAACATGAATTTACCGTCCCCTAGTGATGCTGCGAAAGCCAAGGCAATATTCGGGCCCAGCAAAGGAGCGATTACCATAGCACCAATGATTGCTGCGACATTGTCTGCGATCAGACCAATGGTAGCGACTATGGTGGATAGAAACGTCAATAACAGGAAGTTGTTATCAAGTCGTGCCCCTTGTTCAATCTGGCTGTAGAGTTCTTCCCGTGTGGCGGCAACCAGAGTTTTTTTCCGGCTCTCCTCATCTTCTGCTTGCTGCTTCGGTTCGACCACCACATCCACAGGCAGTATGATAATTCGGGTATTCTCTGTTGCACCAAGCAGATCCTGGAGGGCATCAATCACGGACTGACGCTTATCGTCCTCGACCAGCATACGGAAGCTGCGCCTATCATCTTTTTTCTTCGACCCTATCCAGGAGTCCTCAACCTCAAAATGTGCGGCGATTCCCGCAAGGGCATCTGAGTGTTTTGTATCTGTAATTATTTCGACGATTCGCATATTGTGGTAAACATAACCTGTCGCGTTGTATTTGAAAAGCAATGCCCGCTGGATCTTTCGGAACTTTATTTGTAACTATTCAGCTGCTGCCAAGTATAGTTCGGGGTCGGAGTCGATTGCGGCAAAAAACTGTAAATTTCCCTACCACCTTCAACGCAATGCTTCGGCTCCCAGCTCACGCTTCTTACCCACATCCATGTGGGCAATCGACTCCGACCCCGTGCATCTCCGGCTGGGTATCAATAATAATCAGTTTACCGTTCCAGACAGTCGACTAGTGAGTTCGCCATGTTCTGCATCAACTGGAAGTAGGCCTCCGCCCCAGGAACCAGACCTGCACCCAGCGGATCCAGCGTTCCGTGTTCTATGGTTGTCCCCTCGGTGAGTACCGTCACCAGGCGCGGCTGAAACTGGGGTTCACTGAAGAGGCAGCGGATATTCAATTCATCCATGGCGTTGCGCAGCAGGTGAATGCGCCGGGCGCCCGGCATCCGGTCGGGTGTCAGGGTGACGGAACCGACAGCGTTGAGGCCGTAGTGTGCCTCAAATGTCTGGTAGGCGTCATGGAAGACGATGTAGGGCTGGGTTCTCACCGTTGAGAGGCGTTTTTCAAGCAGCCCATCCAGTACCTGGATACGCTGCCTGAGCCTGTCGGCATTTCTCATATAGTGTTTGCTGTTGCCGGGATCTATTGTCTTCAGCTCATGTTCGATGTGGGTAACCATCACCGTTGCATTGGGAGGCGACAGCCAGATATGGGGGTTCCCATGAGGGTGGTCATGGTCGGAGAGTGGTTCATGCCTCTCTTCCGTGGTGTTATCGAAAGGACTCTTCTGCCAGATTCCTGCCTTGCGAAGCGGTGGCGATTCGATCCCCTGTCGTGCCAGCAGTTCCACCACCCGGCCCTCAATAGTGTCGAGAATGGATGAGAGCGACGCCTCAAGGGATTCGCCCACCCAGAAGATCAGGTCAGCGTTGTTGAGTCTGCGGGCATCTGACGGGCGCAGGGTGAAGTTGTGGGGCGAGTCGGCACCCCTGATCAGCAATTCCGGCTGGCCCACCCCAGCCATAACGCCACTGACAAGAGAGTGAATAGGCTTAATATCCACCACCACTTTTGGTGGAGCAGCCTCTACTGCAGCACTCAGAAAAAGGAGGCTGAGCAGAGGGACAGCGGATTGCAGCAGGCGCTGGGTGGGAGACCGGTGCATCTGTTTCTCAAATGAGCTGAGTGAATGTAATGTTATATTGTAACGTTCTTTTTACGCTTCACCAACGGTTTTTGACTGCTCAGTAGCAGGGAGAGTTATCAGCCTCAGAAACCGAAACCCTGCAGCAGCCACAACAGCCCCATGCCACTGACAATGGTGGCGAGCATGTTTTTCGTCCAGATGCCCACCAGCAGGGCAAACAGGGCAACGATCACCCACAGAAGATCGGTTTCGCCACTCATGGATTTGGGATAGACGATCATGGGGGCAGTCAGCGCCGGCAGGACAGTCACCGGCACATAGCGCAGCAGGCGGATGATGTAGTGGGGCAGCCGCCCTCCCTTCATCAAACCAAGTACCGGCAAGGGGCAGGGTGAGAAGTGCTTTGCGCCCGCTAAAATCAAAAAATCCATGTGGAAGTGACAGCAGTACATTGCTGGATGTAGTGAAATAGGTTGATTTTGTGGGTTGAAATTCCTATCCCTTTATTCCCCGCGCAGCTTCACTATGCTCTGAATAAAATGGCAAAAAATAGCGGTGCTATAGAATTTTTCCTATTGACTTACGTTGACGTAAAGGGAAGAATGCCACGCAACAAGCACGGCTGTCGCCGGGGAGAGTTGTAACAGGGGACATCCTTATTTGTAGACCGTCGGTTTTTATGCCGCTGACCACTGAGTCCCAACTATGACCAATAATTTTAAGGAAAGGATGCCCGTATGAATACGTCCAGCCGCACCCCTGTTCTACGTTCTGCTCTGCTGAAAACCATCCTTTCTCCGTTGCTTTTGCCTCTTTTGGCAGCACTTGTCCCGCAGGAAGCAACTGCTCTTAATAGGTACTATGACCCAACGCTGGGTGGCTGCACAGGTATTTATTCCAACCCAGGTTGCTGGACTGCAGGTGCGGTGCCGGGTGCAGGTGATACTCCATTTTTTAATAATAACGGCCTCAGCTACACTACACAGTCTACTGCTTCGCTCACTCACGCCAACGTCTACGTATACTCAGATACCGTATCCTGGGATCTCAATGGCACCCTTCTTTCCCTGTCCAACACTCTTTATGCGGGTTCGATCGGTGGGAAGATTGCCCACCTGAAGGTGATGGACGGCACGCTTTCCAGCAGCAACGGCTTTATGGGTTTCGGCACTGGCTCTGATGGCACGGTAACGGTAGAGAACGCAGCCTGGAACAACAGCAGTAATATCGTCGTGGGCAATAGCGGTACCGGTAAACTGATCATTAACAACGGCGGTGCAGTCGCCAGCGATGTTGGTCTCCTGGGTTTATATGGCGGCAGCAGCGGCACGGCTACGGTTAACAGCGGCGGCTCCTGGGACACTACCAACGCGCTCTATGTCGGCGGAAGCAATACCTCATCAGGGGGCACCGGCGAGCTTAATGTCAACGCCGGGGGCAGTGTTGTTGTCGGCACCGAGTTGAAGGTCTGGAATAACGGTACCGTCAACCTCTCAGGCGGCACCATTACCACCGGCAGTTTCGACAGCTCTCTGGGGGCTTTCAATCATACCGGCGGCACCCTCACGGTGGATGGCGGCAGCTATGCCGACAGCTACCCCAACAACCTCCAGATTGGTGGCGCAGGCAACCCCACTCTGAAGCTGATCAATGGTGCGTCTGCGGATAAATCCACAGGCAATGCCATTGTCGGTGTGAGTGGCAGCGGCACACTGGAGATACGCAGTGACAGCTCGCTCACCAATATTCAGGGCTTCATTGGTTACTACGTTGGTACTTCCGGCGATGTTCTGGTGGATGGTGGCAGCTCTACCTGGACCAATAGCAGCTCTCTTTACATAGGAGGTAGTGGTACAGGAGATCTGATGGTCTCAGGTGGAGGGTTGGTCACCAACAGCAGTGCTAATCTGGGGAGTTCTGCGGGCGGCAGTGGCACGGCCACAGTGACGGGTGGCGGCTCTACCTGGACCAATAGCGGCACTCTTGACATAGGAAGTAGTGGTACAGGAGATCTGGTGGTCTCAGGTGGAGGGTTGGTCACCAACAGCTTTGCTTATCTGGGGAGTTCTGCGAGCGGCAGTGGCACGGCCACAGTGACGGGTGCCAGCTCCATTTGGGGCAACGGCAGCAACCTAAATATCGGCACTTCAGGTACGGGTACCCTGACGGTAGAGAGTGAAGGTACAGTCACAGCGGGCGGGTCGGTCTATTTGGGCCGGGATGTCGGCGGTACCGGTACCGCCACAGTAACCGGTGCTGGCTCTACACTCAGCTCTACCGGCACTCGTGTACGTGTAGGCCAATATGGAACGGCTACCCTGGATATCCTCGATGGTGGTGTAGTCACCTCCGATGGGTACAGTGACCTGGGTAAATACAGTGGTAGCCAGGGTACGGCAACAGTGAGTGGCGCGGGGTCTATCTGGGACACCGCAGGTTCTTTGACTGTCGGCGGCGCGGGTAACGGTACCCTGAACATCCAGAATGGTGGCGTGGTGCGCACCACCAGTACCAGCTCGGGTGATGTTCTCATCGGATACGACGCCAGTGGTGTGGGTGAGGTGGCGGTCATCGATAGCAACTCTGTACTACAGGCGGCTAATCTCCTGCTGGTTGGGCGTTTTGGCACTGGCACTCTCAGTATCGGCAGTGGCGGCTCGGCAACGGCCGTTGACAACATTGATATCGGGCTGTTTGGCAACAGTAGTGGCACGGTTAACCTAAACTCGGGTGGCTCCCTCGGTGGTGACGCCTCTCTCTACGTGGGTGGCAACCACACGGCTGCAGGTGGTACCGGCGTCCTCAATGTCAATGCAGGCAGCACGCTGGATGTCGCAGGCACTCTCAAGGTATGGGAGGACGGGACGGGTGACACCCAGCTCAATATCAGCGGTGGTACCACCACCGTCGGCAGCTTTGATGCGGCTGCAGGTAACTTCAATTTCACCGGGGGTCACCTCATTGTTGACGGCGGTACCTATGGGGATGGTGATGCCACTCTGATAATCGATGGCAACAATGCCCCCACGTTGACGCTGCGCAACAGCGCAACAGACGATGGCGTCGCCAATAATGTCTATGTCGGTTACGACGGACGGGGTACGCTGAATATTCAAAGCGGCAGTTCATTCTCTGATGTAAGCGGTAGAGTGGGCAACAGTGCCGGTAGCAGTGGCGCCGTCACAGTTAGCGGAGCGGGCTCAGTCTGGGCCAACAGTAGTCACCTTACGGTTGGCGGTTACGGCAGCGGCACCCTGACGGTTTCAGATCAAGGTACTGTTACCAGTGGAGGTGATATCGAGCTGGGGTATTACGAGGCCGGTAGTGGCACGGTGACCGTCACCGGTAGTGGTTCGGCTCTTGCCAATAGCAGTTGGAACTTCGAAGTGGGTCGGTACGGAGAGGGTACCTTGAACGTCCTTGCCGGCGGTGTGGTCTACTCTGATTATTTCAGCGATTTGGGTAAGTACAGTACCGCTGTCGGCACCGCCACGGTGAGTGGTCCGGGATCGACCTGGAGCACGGTCCGTGAGCTGGTTGTCGGCGCTCAAGGTACAGGTACATTGAGTGTCAGGGATGCCGGCAGAGTCAGTACCTCTACGGGTGATATTGTTGTGGGAGAGAGCGCCGGTAGTGTGGGCATGGTGACCGTGGAGGGCGCCGGCACTACACTGCACTCAGGTGGCGATTTGGTAGTGGGCCGTTATGGTACCGGTACGCTCATTCAGGAAGGGGGTAACGTGTTGGCTACTGGCTTTGCTGATGACACCTATATCGGCCAGTACGCCGGCGGCAGCGGCACGGTGACACTGAATGGCGGCGTAATGGAGACTAATGGTGTCTATTTGGGCGGCAGCTCTAACTCTGCCGGCGGTACCGGTGTGCTCAATGTCAACCTGGGTGGTGGCCTCATTGCGGGCAGCACCATGAGACTCTACAGTGGTGGCACGGTTAACCTCAATGGCGGCGCCATCATGGCCAATGCCCTTTACAGTGACGGTAGCTTCAACTTCAATGCCGGCACTATGACTATCGGCAGTGATCTCGCTACCAGCAACCTCGGCAATAACTTCGCCCTCAACCGCATGAGCACCCTGACGGTGGGCGGCACCACCACCCTCGACGGCTTCAGCATGTTTACCCTCGACGGCGGCACCTTCTCCACCGGCGGTCTGGTGGATAATGGTGGCTTTACCTTCAACAGCGGTACCCTCAATATCACCAGCGATAACCTCAGTATCGGTAGTGCGGGTCAGCTGGGCGGTGATGTAGAGCTGGTTCGTGGTCAGACGCTTACCACTACGATGGCAGCAGTGGTTGCGGGTGACGGGCTGCTCTATCTCAATGGTGGTAACTACTCGGGTAGTCTCACCAACGCCGGTCAAGTGACCATCGATAGCCCGCTCTCTAACCTTGGTGGCACCATTACCAACGACGGCCTGCTCAACGGTAACGGCCGTGTCAGTGCCCTATTGATCAATAACACGAGCGGTGAGGTGCTGGCCGAAAGTGGCGATACCCTGCGCTTTACCGGTACCGGCAACAGCAACAGTGGTCAGATCACTCTCGCCGGTGGCACCACTCGCTTCGAGGAGGATCTGACTAACGAGTTAGGTGGCGTGATTACCGGCCGCGGTACCCTCTATGCCAATGGCGGCCTCACCAATCGGGGTAACATGGGCTTCAGTGCCGGTACCACGGATATCCATGGCGACGTCAACAACGAGGCTGGCGCTTCCATCATCGTCTCTGGTGGCGGCACCCTCACTTTCTTCGATGACCTTGTCCACAACGGTAGTGAGATCCGCGTCAGCGGCGGTAGTCGGGCGGTCTTCTTTGGTACGGTCTCCGGTACGGGTAACTACACAGGTACGGGTACCGCCCAATTCGAGGGGGACCTGATGATAGGTAATAGCCCCACGCTAACCACTTCGACGCTTGATATGATCCTTGCGGGTAATACCACCGTCATGGAGTTGGGAGGAGTTGTACGTGGTACTGAGTACGACGCCTTCGATATCGATGCAACCCTTGAGATTTTGCAGGGCAGTACATTGGAAGTTGTTTACTGGGAAAGTTTTGCCGCCAATGTCGGCGATGTCTTCGACCTCTTTATCGCCGAGACGATACTGGGCGACTTCGGCACCCTTGACTTCTCAGGTCTGGGTGGCGGCCTCACCTGGCAGCTCGATCATCTGGTCGATGAGTTCGGCACCGGTGATGTCCTGAGGCTAACCGCCATGTCTGCGGTTCCCCTGCCTCCGGCAGCCTGGCTCTTCGGCTCTGCTTTGCTGGGGCTGGTCGGCCTGCGCCGTCGTAGGAGTGTTCATTAAATCCAGCTGGCTACAGGTGCGGTGCTGATGGCACCTCGCCTCTATAAACCAATCCTTATGCACAACAACCTCAGGAAAGGACGCCAGTATGCCCTCGTTCCTTAACAGCACAGCTAGCCCCTCTGCATTTTTGAAAACCACTCTCCCCCGGTTATTAGTGTTGATTTTTGCGCTTGCCTGCCCACTAACGGCTGGCGCAGCCTACAAGTCATTAGAGGGGCGGGCACAGAGCGGTAACAGCTTCCCGTTTAGCGTAGCTGGCAACAGCAATAGTGGAAAAACGGCATCCCCTGACGGCACAGTACAGAATGAGGAGCACTGGGCCAGCAAGACGGATGTTTTGGCTCGTGATCCTGATGCAGGCACAACCACCTATTACGATGAGCTGATGCACAACGGCGCCGATATCAATATCAGCGGCAACGACCAAGCGGTCTTCCTGGGTGATGTCTCTGGTGCGGGAAACTATACCGGCAGCGGCACCGCCTACTTCGAAGGCAATCTGATGCCGGGCAACAGTCCGGCGCTGGTCGGCATGCCCAACATGACGCTGACCTCGACCAGTACCGTCACCATGGAGCTGGGCGGTGTGCTGCGTGGGCCAGGTTGTGGTGGCTATAACAGTTGCTATGATGCCTTCGATGTCAATGGTACGCTGACCATCAACAACGCCACCCTGGAGATGGCCTACTGGGATGGGTTCGTCGCTGCTGCCGGGGATACCTTCGATCTTTTCTATGCCGATAGCATAACCGGTGCCTTTGATGTAATGGACTTCAGTGCCATTGAGCGCTGGGGCATCGACTGGCAGCTTACTCATCTTGTCAACGATATCGATGGCACTATTGACGTGCTGCGTCTAACTGCGGTCGATGTGGCACCGGTGCCCCTGCCTGCGGCAGCTTGGCTATTTGGCCCAGCTCTGTTGGGCCTGTTCGGATTGAGGCGATGCGAGGGTGGTAAGCCTCGTGAGTTCAAGACAGGTGTGACGGCGTAGATAAAGGATTGTACTGTCCCAAAAAAAGAGATGCCATGGAACTCCGGATTTGGAGTCACCATTTTAATAACTGGTAATAATAACTGGGGTCAGATACACGTTAAATCAAACCTCCTCTTTGTTCTTACGCCAGCCTAACGGCCTATCTACTTTATTAGGTTTTAATCTTCTGCCAGTCAATTTTCCCACCTCATCCTTGAATCGATCATTACCCAAGGCTATTCCTTTATTTAATTCGTATCTGACCCTAGTTATTACTAGTTATTACGACGATTCGCATGTTGTGGTAAACATAACCTGTCGGGTTGTATTTGAAAAGCAATGCCTATCGAATGGTTAATAATTTTCGATTTGGTTTGTGACACCACCCTCTTTAGTCTTTAGTATAGGGTCGTAACCTGTGTAACGAAGGAGTGAACATAATGAAGCGATCAGCATTTTTGATTGGTCTGACATCCCTGGTTTTTGCTGCAGGGCTGCAGGCTCATGGCAGCCCGCTTGAGTATCGCCAGGGGGCGATGAATCTACTGGCCTGGAACATGAAGCCGATGGGCCGCATGGTAAAGGGTGAGATGTCATTCGATAAGGCCGTTTTCAAACGTCATGCCGATGATCTTACCGCCGTGGTACATCTCGATCTACTATCTGGTTTTCCGGATGATTCAGATAGTGGAGAGACCGATGCGCTGCCCGATATCTGGCTCGATTTCGAGGATTTCACCGCCAAATACCGGGATATGCAGAAAGCCGCAAAAACACTTTCAAAAGCGGCTGCCGGTGGCGACATGGAGAAGATTAAGCCCGCCTTCGGTGCTTTGGGAAAGAGTTGTAAAGCGTGTCATAAACCCTACAGAAACTGATCCAGCGTGAGTGGAGCTTCTCAAAAAGTCCTGGAAGTTATCCATCTGCACTGGATTACTGAGAAGTTACTTTGAAGTCCCACCCCCTGTGCTTCAGGGATTTGTCAGCCAGGTATCAAGCAGCCGATGGGCTATTGAGTCTCTGCCGGGCAGGCGGAGGGTCTCAGCCCCCGGCTCCTGATCGCCCCGACTAATCTGCATCACCTCTTCACGACTGAACCAGTGGGCGTCTTCAAGCTCTTCCTGGTCGAGTGTGATCTCTGTGGTGGTGGCTTCATCAGTGATGAGGGGAAGGGCCAGGGCTGGGAGGCGAGATAGTTTGTTTTTTTGATGCAAATGCCGGTCTCTTCAAACACTTCCCTGGCAACGGCCTGTTGTTAGCGCTGCCCCCGAAGCGCGCATATTTGCCGCACCCTGCATAGCGAAAAACCGGCCCTCAGGCCGGTCATGTTGCCACAGGATCAG
>JBEVXV010000620.1:0-7305 GCA_040505915.1 Sedimenticola sp.
CCTGCTGCTGTGCGTCCTGAAAAGGCATCACTGCACCCCAAGCCCAGCTGCATAGTTACCCCACAGCAAGCTCTATTTGAGAAAACTAAGGCTCCTAGCCGAGTGAACCACTGCTCGGATCTTTGGTCGGATAAGGTATCGTCGACTCTTAAGCGCCTGGAGTGACCTAAGCTGTGGTGAGCTTTGCGTGCGCCTGATACTATTCTTCAACACCCTTCAGTTTCAAAGGTAATAATATGAAAAAAAGCGTCTCTATCCTATTTATGCTACTTCTCTCCTTGGCTCTGTTTGCGCCTCTCCAGGCGCTGGGGGAACAGTACCAAGAGGATGTTCACTACTCATTTATCATCCCTGAGCAGCCTGGTGCAGCGGGTGGCCGGGTGATGGTGATGGAGTTTTTCTGGTACGGATGCCCTCACTGCTACTCACTGGAGCCTTTCCTTGAGAAGTGGCTGGAGACTAAACCCGAACATGTGGATTTTGTCCGTTTTCCAGCACTGCTAAGCGGTGCCAGCCGAATACTTCATGGCAAGACCTTCTATGCATTGAAGATGATGGGGCTGGGCGATAGTCTGCATGAGAAGATCTTTCACGCTATGCACGATAAGGGTATGGCCCTAAAAACCCAGGCTGAAATGGAGGAGTTTCTTGAGGGACAGGGTGTGGCGGTGGATGAGTTTCGTAAACTGATGAACTCCAACGGCGTCAAACTCCCGGTGAGAAGGGCGGCTAAACTGGCCGGTAAATATGATGTTAACGGCGTTCCTGCAATTGTCATTGATGGCAAGTACCGTATTGGCGGTCTCTCTGGAAACGTCATGATGGATGTAACTGACCACCTGATAGCCAAGATTCGTGCTGAAAAAGTTGCAAAATAGTAGTCAGGATAGCGTTCTGAACGCACATAGATACTAAATCGGGGCTATGCTGAGTAGGTGGAGTGACTATTCAGCATCAGCTTCGACCTCATTGTAGGAGCCCCGCCCTCGGGGTGATGGTTTTTTGCAGGGAGTGTGCAACGTTCATCGCGACGAGTGCGCCGCTCCTACAGGGACGTGAGCCGTAAACGTGAGTGCGGTTTTTCGACATCCTCATTAATAATAGAGGAGAAGGCTTCTCGGACAGGCTCCTAGTGTCCACATGCACCATAAAAACACCCAATAATAAGGTAACTATTCGTCTGGGGTTGGGTTTGGGGTCCGACCCCTACCGTAATAATAGCCTCGTAACAGAGGGCTCTGAATAGTTACAAAATAAGATTGTAGTCAGGAGCCGAATGTAGTGAGTGGGGATTCCAAAAAACGTCTGAAATTACTCAGTTATAATATCCAGACGGGAGTCGATACCCAGCACTACCGGGAATATGTCACCCAAAGCTGGAAGCAGTTGCTCCCTC
The DNA here is from genome assembly GCA_040505915.1 of Sedimenticola sp. Taxonomy (GTDB): domain Bacteria; phylum Pseudomonadota; class Gammaproteobacteria; order Chromatiales; family Chromatiaceae; genus Vondammii. The sequence goes on from JBEVXV010000620.1 coordinate 1,397, forward strand.
ACCGTGAACGATTAGGTAACCTCAACCGTATTGCCGATGTCGTCAAGGGCTACGATCTTGTCGGGCTTCAGGAGGTGGACTCCGGGAGTCTGCGTACCGGCTTTGTTGATCAGACCGCTTATCTTGCCAATCAGGCGGGATTCCCCCACTGGTACAAACAGGTAAATCGCAACTTTGGCAAGCTGGCACAACATAGCAACGGCTTGTTGAGTCGAATGAAGCCAAGTCGCATCAGTGAGCATAAACTTCCCGGATTGCCGGGGCGGGGTGCCATCCTATGCAATTTTGGTGGTGATACGGGGCTGTCGATATGTATTATACATCTCGCTCTCGGGCGGCGGGCGCGCCTCAAGCAGGTCGCTTTTGTCAGCGAGCTGGTCAAGGGGCTTCGCCATGTGGTTATAATGGGTGACCTGAACTGCAGCTGCATGTCAAGGGAGTTGCGTTACCTTACAGAGAGCACCGGTCTTCATGAACCGGTGTGTGATAAGAACACTTTTCCAAGCTGGCAGCCGGCACATAAACTTGATCATATTCTGGTCTCTGAGTCGCTGTCGGTGGAGAATGCTCGGGTAGTCGATTATCCGCTGTCGGATCATCTACCGATTGGTATAGATATCATCATTCCAAAGGGGTTGGATCTAGCAGCATAGATGGGAGAGTCTTTTGGACTGGAAAGAGCGTTGTTTTCAACTCGAACAGCAGCATGCTGCTGAACTGACTCGCGCAGAAGAGAGCGAAAGTCGCTTGAGCCGCACCTTAGTGCAGCTAACCCTTGCTGTGGGCGGTCTTGATCCAGTGCTCGACCCCCACCTCAAATCACTGCGGGAGGCTGTCCGGGATACCTCCGGGGTAGACACCGATGCGCGGCTGAGCAAAATTACCGATGCTTTGATCAAGAGTGGCAATACTTCACAGAGCCCCCTCCATACCCCGCCTATAAACAGCATCGACCTCTTCCACCGTATCCGGCAGCGCATTCAACAGCAGTCGAGCAGTGCTGAGCGGCTCAAATTGTTGGCTCAAGAGATGGTGAGCAATCCGGCCACCATGACCGATAACCAGCTGGATGAGTTGCTCAAGCTGCTTATCAGCGATAAGCCATCGAGCTCTGGGAAGGGGCTGCTTGGCGCTCTTCTTCCCAGCACTGAAGCGCTCTCGGATGACAAAGAGAAGGTAGGGTCGAATCAGCAGCTGTTGATTCTTCTGGAGCAGCAGAGCTGGCCGGGACAGCTGACCAAAGAGATCGCCGAACTGGAAGCCGATCTCGACGGTGGTGCGGCCGAAGGTGCCTGGGCTGGTGTGATTGAAAAGCTCCTTTCGCTGTTAATTGGCAGTCTTAGCAGTATCCACTCCGAAGTTATTGCTACCGAGGATTTTCTTGAAGGTTTGACGACAAAGCGGCGGCAGATCGACCAGCAGGTGAATGATGGCCATCGGTTGCGTGAAAAGTCGTTTCAAGAGGCTCAGGAGCTCAGTCAAGTTATATCAGCGCAGACCGGGGGAATACGTGAGGGTGTGACATCTGCCGACTCTCTGGGTCAGCTCCAGAAGAGGGTGGTAGGTCGCCTGGACACTATTGAAGGCCACATGGCCTCCTATATCGAGACGGAGGAGCAGCGCCAACAGCAGGCTGAGGAGAGTGAGCAAAAGTTGCGGGAGCGCCTGCACGAGGTAGAGCGTGAGAGTCTTGAGCTGCAGAAGAAGGTGATCGATGCCCACCTCCAGGCGACAACAGACTCACTCACTGGCCTGCCTAACCGCATGGCTTATGAAGAGCGGCTGGCCCAGGAGTATGCCCGCTGGAAACGTTTTGGTGAACCTCTGACGCTGATGATGTGGGATGTGGATAACTTCAAACAGATCAACGATCGTTTTGGTCACCAGTCTGGAGACAGAGCACTGGTGGCTATCGGGCAGGCGATGAAAAAACGGCTGCGCGAGACCGATTTTATCGCCCGTCAGGGTGGCGAAGAGTTCGTCGTCCTGCTTACGGGGGCCGATAAAAGTGCCGCTGAAACCCTTGCAGATCAGATTCGACATGAGGTGCAGGAGAGTGGTTTCCACTCAGGTGGCAAGCGAGTGGAGGTAACCGCCTCCTGTGGGCTGAGCCTGTTTACCGGTGAAGATACGCCAGACGAAGTTTTTGTGCGCGCCGACAAAGCCCTCTACCAAGCCAAGCGGCAGGGGAAGAACCGCTTCGTCAGCAGTTGATTCATACTTAATAGCACATCGCCTTGTAGGAGCGCATTCTCGAAGCGCGATGGATAGCTGCACCATGGTGGTTGCTTCATCGCGACCTGAGAGATCGCTCTACAATAAGATCTCTATCCGATACTAATAGAGTTACCTATTGAGTTGCTGCATGGGAGCAGATTCGATCGGGGTAAAAACATTTCCGTTTTCCCTCAATCATATTGCTAGCGACACCGAGCATGGCTTGAAGAGCCTGCCGGTCGGAACCAGAAATGTTTCCAATAGATTGCAGCGCCGAATGTCAATTCTTGGTGGAAGCCCTCCGGGTAGCGCACTACGCACAGGCTGGAAAGAGCCGACCCCTGGTAAAAGCACCCTTGCAACAGGAACCACTACTAATCGAGACGGGTGGATATCCCGAGCGGGTCTATCCCCGCGAGTGCTGGGGAACCGGTAACGAGGCTGCCGTTGTAGCTCCCCATGAGGGTCTTTGTGTGAAGGTGTTTTTTAGGGTGCATATATCAACAGCAACATGACATACTGCAATAGAACATTCCCTCTCCCTATGAGGGAGAGGGCCAGGGTGAGGGTGAATTAAATTAACGACTTATCTATTGATTCCCCTCACCCCAACCCTCTCCCCAGAGGGGAGAGGGAGTTAACGGGACAGCAGTGTTCTTCCATAGCAAATGAATGAAAACATTCCTGCCATAAATGCCCCGGATATCGCGCTGACTTAAAACAGCAGCTGTGGTGTGCTGCCACTCAGTATCTGCGGTTCCTGAGTATAGAAATAGTCCCACTCTCCACCCGCCTCAGCCAGCTTGTTGAGTAGCTCCGGCAGGGGCACTGCCTCATTCGGAAATATTCCCGGTATCACCACAAAAAGGCGGCTGTAGCCAGCCTGATGACGCCAAGTGCATAGGAGTGAATTCGTAGGGTGCGGGCGATGTGCAGATCGCCACGGGTCTCCGCTTCGCCTGAGTTGCCTCGCTGGTGCAAAACCTCCCCTTCGGCGGTAAAACGATTCTCCTCCCAAGCCCGCTCCAGATGGATCAGGGCGAACTGGCGTGGGTAGTAGGCGAGGTGTTGCAGGGCCGATAGGAGTAAGAGTTCCTTTTCCTGATCCATGGGAAACTGTTCCTGCCTATGCTGCGTACCGCAGTATCTCTACTTCGACATGATGTTGGGCTGCATCTTCGGACAGCGACATCACCTTTTTCGTCACTTCGTCCGAAAGATAGTATTCACAACAGTTATCACATACTTTGGCGGGTACGCCTTTTATGATGACGGTGGTTTCGCCCCTTTGGAGAGTGACGGATACCTTGCCGCGTGAAGTATGCCATGTTTACAAATCACACACTCCATCACTTTTTCCTCTTGGCGGCAGTGCCGCTTTCAGGTCAGCATCTCAATTAAGGCAGGGTGCCAACTCTCAAGTTTGATCGTACCCACCTTCTCACCAAGGCGCTGCTTGTCCACCGAGCGGATTTGATCCAGCAGAATACGTGCCTGTTTGCCATTAAACTTAACTGTTGGTCGGCAACCTAGCGGCTGCCCCTTGCTGGTTAGTGGCGCGATGATGATCCGTGGCAGTACCAGATTCATGTCATCTGGCGAGATCACCAGTGCTGGTCTGGTTTTTTTTATCTCGCTGCCCCGGGGCGGGGCGAGATGAACCCAGTAAACCTCGCCACGCTTTACCATTGCCACTCCTGGGTCTCTTCCTCGGTCTCTACCAGTTCTTTCCAGGCATCTTCGTCTTCCTCGGGTCGATAACCATCAAACCAGCCAGCACGCGGTGTGCTGATGGGTTCGATAACGATGCAGTTGCCATCAAGGTGCATCTCAATCTCGCTGTCGATTTCGCAGGCGGTAAGAAACGAGGCCGGTATTAGGACACCGCGTGAGTTGCCGATTTTTCGGAGAGTGGTTCGCATGGTTGCTGCCTTGGCTGCATTATGTAATAACAATGTTAGTACTTCTCCGTGTTTTGTGCAATGTTTGTGTTGGCTCAGAAACGGCGGATTAGAGCAACACTGTTGCCGAGGCTCATTTTGGTGTCAGTCATTACTTCAAGCCAAAGGCATCAACAACTCTACTGGCTCGTCGAGCGGGAATCTTGATGAGATCTTTAGAGGTGCTGACAGACCCATGGTTCATCCATGTTCTATCTGACCTGCGTAAGGAGGTGGGTGGTCGATTGAGGGTCATTTTTTTCCTTGTCACAAATCCGGTTGCAGACGGGAACAGTCTATCAGCAAATTAACGACACATTGAATCGTAATCTTGACCATGGATTGGGATTGTCTGACAGACTGCTTATTCTGCTGTTGAGCCTCGCGCCCCGGTCCATCATCCGTGCCAGCGCCCGGTTCTCCCGCCTCGGCACATAGCCCAGCTTTTCATTACGGAACCAGACGGCGATGGCGTTGGGGTCGTAGGGGTTGAGGGGTTCCCGTTTCAGTCCGAGGGCTTCCCCCTCTTGCAGAAAGGACCAGACGGCGGAGGCGCGGTGGTACGGGTACCCGGCCAGGGGGGACTCCTGGAGTAGGATCTGCCCATTGGTTCTTGCGTGGGTGATGGGGCCGAGCAGGCTGCCGCCCAATCCACTGAGTAGAGTGGTGAGGAAGGTATGTCTTTTCATGGTGCGGCCTCCTGGTTGCCTTTTTTAGTACGTCCGATGGTAAGGGGGGGAGGGGCTCATTTCGTGAGTCCGCCAAAAAATAGTAGCGGACCTCCCGAGGTGGCCTTTTATCTGAGGAGTACAGCGCGCAATGCGGTGAAGTGCGCTTTTTTCTATATGACCGTAATCCTGTTTGGCTACTCATCACAGAAAAAATTCGATGATCTGCAGCGATTCAAGCAACCGGCAATGGTATCCACCGAGTGGTCGTTTTCCTGTCCGGCTCGGTGGCGGCAAGGCGATCTATTCGGCCAGATCATTCAGCGCCTTCTTCCACTGAGTCCGCAGCTCCCGGTCTTGCAGGAAGAGTTGCTTTGTCTTTGTCAGATGTAGCTTGTGTGGCGATCCACTGCGCTCTGTCTTGTGGGTTACGGGGATACCCATAGCGCCGATTTTCTGATGGATATGCTGCCGCCGCATTTTTGCCAATGGCCAGACCTTACTGTTGAGGCCGCTGGATTTCAAAAAGGTTTGAAGCTCTTCGCAGTCGCTGCAGCCGCAGTTGTTCTGCACTGTTATCGACCAGTCATTCGCACGGCGCGGGGGGACTTTCAGCACCATGGTCAGCTTTTTTCGGACAGCGTCCAAAAGCAGGGTGCAATCTTTTTTCATGGCGCCGGTTTGCCGATCCTGTGGTTTCACAAAGCGGGCGATCTCTATCAGGTCATGGAGTGGGTATCCGCTCATGTCGGCAATCAAATGGGTGATGCTTTTGGCGAAAGTTGTGTCGTTCCGGCTCAAGAGTGAGGCGCTGAGCAGATCGCTGATCTCGTTGATTCTGGAGGGGGCGTTATCTGTGAGGAATACGGGTGACTCGGTCTCTATCTGATAGCGGTGTTTCTCTTTCAGTGTTTTGAGTTGCCGGAGCAGTAGCCAATGGGTCAATTCACCGTGCCCGTCGGGTGCGTGCTCCACCCAGCATTGGATTATCGGCGCTATCCCGTCAATGAGGTGTCCCCATTGCGGATAGGCGGGAGTGTCCAGCCATGACTGGATGATGTCGATCAACCATTCTGTGCCGTAG
>JBEVXV010000621.1:0-2118 GCA_040505915.1 Sedimenticola sp.
ATGTATATTTAAACTAACGTTTTTGTAAACTTGTATTCGGCAGAAATTCTATCATTTCGGTCCGGGGACACTGATGCCTCAGCAAGCCTTGTGCTCGCGTGGACTGAAACGGTGGGTTTCTGGCGCATATTCCAGAGTTGTCCAGTTGTGATGTTTCTTTGATCGCTTTTGTAGATTTCATGTTCGCCAATTCGCGAACGGCTACACATACCTATATGGGAATTAGATTCTGGCTTTGATCCTCGGCAAGCCTCGACATCACAGCGGTCACATCCCACATGGATTGCTCTGGATGGCGCCGAACCCACGGTTTCAGCCCATGCACGTGCAGAGGATGTTCTTCGTAGCGATAAGTCATTTGACGTGAACACAATTCCCTTACGAGACCCAGGCCAATTTGTCGCAGGGCAGTTACATTCATGCCCAGATGAGTGGGACACAGTTTTGTCACATACAAAAACAGCGTCTTCCGATTTCGTTAGATCTGTGATTCATAAGGGAGTTGACGTACATGAGTTTTTCGTTCCGTTCAAAGGGTGTTTCAAGGGACAAGCCTTTAATAGCGACCTGCCCCCGATGAAATATTTTCCGAATGCGAGTATATGTAAAGGTCATGTTTCATTTGTCGTAAATGAACTTTGTGAGGGATTGCGCAGTGGTGCTCTCCGTCTGCTAGGAAAAGTAGGTGAATGTACATTACCAAAAGTCATTATGCCATTAACAGTGGAACCAAGCAAGCCCCGTCTGTGCCACGATGAGCGATATTTGAATTTATGGATAAAAAATTCCCCTTTTCAATTAGAAACATTACGCGACGTACATCGGCTCGTGGGCAAAAGTTCCCTGATGGTCGCATGTGATGAAAAATCTGGATACTCCCATATTCGCCTTTCCGCGGATTCACAAACATATTTTGGTATCCAATTTGGCGGGTGGGTCCTGTGTTACACGGTTCTACCATTCGGGTGGAAAGGTTCTTCGTTTATTTACCAAACCGTAGGCATGCAAGTTACATCATATTTGCGATCGTTCGGTATGTTGACAACTCAATACATTGATGATCGAATGGCCGCAACAGCCGTAACTTCAGACCAATTATCCGCCGCTGCGTCTGCTGTTTCATGCATATATGACGCGACAGTGCTGGTGTACGCCCTGCTCGAGGTGTTGTCACGGCTGGGGTACACGTTGTCTCTCGAAAAGTCTCAATTAATCCCATCAACATGTATCAAGTTCCTGGGATTCTTTGTGGACTCGGAAAAACAGGCATACATATTGCCAAGCGATAAAAAAGACAAATTCATCTCGTTGCGGGAGTACATCTTATCTCAACAAACGGTTGACTTGCGCACATTACAACGCTTCGCAGGAAAATGCATTTCCATGTATCTCGTGATACCGGCCGCTAAACTGTACTCCCGGGCAACAAATTCGGCGATATCTGTCTGTATAAAAAACAACAGACATGTAGCTGTGGAGGCTGACCTCCGACAGGAATTAGAGTACTGGCGGTTTCTTGACACGTGGCGTGGGCATGCTACCTGGCAGCCCGAGGTGCACAAGCAACTCCTTCTTGTTACTGACGCGTCGTCGTTCCGCTATGGTGCCGCCATATTGTCAGGTGATATGCTGGGCGGAACGTTTGGTGATTTCTGGACCCCACATGACAAGCGTCCCATTCACTTAAAAGAAGCCGATGCCGTTGTCAAATGCCTTCAGTCTTTAGAATCACAAATTCAGGACACACGCGTTGACTTGTGGACTGACAACATGGCCGTCGTTCATGCGTGGACGAACCAGGGCTCACGAGACCCTCTTCTTAACACGGTGATGAAAATGTTATTCGATGTTGTCGCACGAACAAACACCAATTTGCATTTGAAATACATCAGGTCGGCCGATAACCCAGCAGACCGTCCATCGCGGGCAATATCCTTCACTGAATGCATGTTGCATGACCGTACGTGGTCACGCGTCGAGACAGCATTCGGCCCACACACTGTTGATTTGATGGCAATTGATTCTAATGTGATGCGCTCCCCGCATGGCACGCCACTCAGACATTTCACGCCGGCACCAGCTCCCAACACGAACGGAGTTAACGTGTTTGCACAAGAT
>JBEVXV010000622.1:0-3648 GCA_040505915.1 Sedimenticola sp.
CCACTAATATGGCCTTGAGTACAGTGATTGTTATGGGTAATTTCTGTTTGGTTGCCGTGCCCTTAACACGGCGAACGCCCTTGAGTACAGATGTCGCATACCAATTGTCTGCCAGTGGGTTTTGGTGGCCTGCCTCAATGTGGACCAGACGCACAACATTCAAATACTGTCTGATCGAGGTAAAACACAATTTACGAGATAGAAATGCGATGTACCGTCCAAGGTTGATCTGCGCCAGTGGTACTGGCACAATGCCCATCTCTGAACAAAAGTTCAGATAACAAGTTAACTGTGTGTGATATGTTTTTGCCGTGCTGGCTGCGAAGGTATTCCCACGATAAAAAGTCACATCCTCATCTAGGCTCTGTGCGAGCCCTGATTGAAGACTGGTTGGCACTGGCGTCCGATGTGGAGCACCATAACTAGCAGGAGGCTCGGGACTGGGATCTGTCGAGCAAAAAATAGAACGATGACAGAGACATATGGCACCACAATGGTGAAGCGGCAGTATATGGCAATAATCTGTCAAGTTGGCCAACTTCATGGAGACGGGATGCACTGTCAGCCACCCCATTTGAAACCCCGGGAATATGTCTCGCAGTCATGTGAAAGTTGTAGGTGGCTGAAAGCCAAAACAGGTATCGCAAGCACTGCATCACCTTAGCATTTCTGCAAGTTCCTTTGTTAACTGCAGAAACGGTGACCATGTTGTCCGAATGCAAGATAACCCGCTTGTTGGCCCAGCTATGTGCCCACCTATGTGATGCCAAGACCACCGCCAAGACCTCCTTCTCATTAATGTGTAAGTCGGTTACATCCGGTCAGTCGGTGCGCCAATTCAAGTAGGACCAATCCCCCAGAAAAATACCACCTGCCCCGTCTGTGCATGCATCAGTGTATACACACTCTATGGGCTGCTGGTCCAACAACATGGACCGGCCATTGAATGTGCGCAGGAAATCGTGCCACCACCGTAAGTCTTGTTTGACCGAGACCGAAAGTTGTGCACGATGGGAATTATGTTTGAGCAAGCCTATCTGGTTGAATATTCGTCGGAGAAAAACTCTTCCGCCACGCACCACACTTGCTGCCCAAGACAACCGCCCTGCAAGGGACTGAAATTGCCGCTTTGATGCACGTTTTCGTGACAAAAACATGCGCAACTCCGATGTGAGTTGACCCAATTTTTCGTCAGGAAGACGAAGTGCCATTTCCACTGAGTCCAGCTCGATGCCAAGAAAGACAATCTTGGCGGTTGGGTCGACCACCTTACCCCAGTGGATGGCAAACCCGAGCCTCCGGAGAAGCCGAATGAGGCATTGTAATGCCTCTGCGCATTGTTTAAACGACTCGGAAACTATCAGGAAGTCATCCAAGTAAACTACCACAAGGTCATACCCCCGCCGCGCCATCATACGCTTTACGGCTTGAGTGATGCGATGAAATATACCAGGGGCCAGTTTCGCCCCAAACGGAAGTTTTGTGTCCCGCAGGGTAATATTTTCCCCATTGATATTCCATTGAAATCCAGTAACATTTTGGCTGTGTTTGCCAATAGATACCGACCTATAAGCTGACTTTAGATCGACTTTTGCGAAAAAACAACCAGGGGACATGAGCTTGGCCGCGTCATCGATGCGGGCAATTTTTTGTTTCCAGTCGGTCGAACAGTGGTCGTTAACCGAAAGACCATCTGGCCGTGAGCAGTCATGTATAAGGCGCACCCCTCCATCAGGTTTCGGGATGGCCGCCATAGGGCTTATGATACACGGCTCATTTGGTCCTTCGGCAACTACGTAATTGCCCAGTTCGATCTCTGTCAACACTTGTTTGGTTGCTTTTTCGTAAAGAGGACTGTCAGGTTGGGCCGATGGGTGATTTCCACACTTGGCTGGTGTGATGACCGTGTCATTGTCAATGATATCAAACCCATTTCTGATGCCGGCTAACAGAAACTGTTTATCGACATCGCCATCTAACTCGGATTCCCAAGCTGCCATATTGAGGCCCGGCGCGGGCATGACCTTGACACCTAGTTTTTTTCAAACGTGTGACCTGTTGCCGGGTGTTTCTGTGAGCACCCAGGTATAATACACCGATGATCAAACTTGCATTGCGCGTAAGAACACCCTTTCTAAGAGTTAAAGCTCCGGCAAATACCAGACTCCCTGCCCTGTGATTTTCCAGGCCTTACTTGCGGAGTCTGCTGCGGACGCTTTGATGTAGCCCCACTACCACCCCCTATCTTGTCGCGGCTTTGCAGGCACAATGTGTGCAGGTGCTGCACATCGGTCCCCCACCTAAACCCCATGGCAGACTGCAACTTCCTGTACTCTCGGTCGTACGCTAAGACGGACACCATGCTGAAGCGCTGTACCAGCTGATACACTTTCGTTGTATATGATAAATAGTCCATCAAGGCGGAACCATTCAGCTTGCCTTCCTGGACCAACCTATACAGAATGGCTAAATTTGCAATGGACCATTGAGTGAATGACACATTCTCCAGTTTTGGTTTACGTGGACCGGACTTTACAACCAGCTGCTGGTCCCCTTGACCCCCAATGAGCATTTCTTCCTCCATAACATTGGGGACAAAATCGCATATATCATGGTAATCTGATGACGACTTACCTTGTGCCGCCGTTGAGATGTGGACTTGTGGGTCATTCCATGTCTCTAGTGAGTTAGGCGAAGTGTTCGTGATCATGGACCCTGCGTTGAGCTGAAGTTCGGATTGCTGTTGGATCAGGTTTGACAACAGCGCCGCGCTGTAGACATCCCCAGCCGTTGCACCCTGTGATGGCCCCGACCCTTGCAGCTCAAGCGCGGGAGCCTGCGGCATCCCTGCTGACGCTTGCTGCGCTGGAGGCGCGGGCGCCTTAGGCAGCCCTGCTGACGCCTGTACCGAGCCCGTAGCACCGTCCCCCTCGATCTTCCCCGCGATGTGTAGGATCAACCGCCGTTGTCCTCGTGCGATCTTCGGCGAGTCGAGGTCGCTTTCCACCACCAATTGCAACGCTTCTAAACTTGTGTAGCCACGCTTTAAAAGTTCCTCCACTGCCTGGTTTCCCACCTTGTGCATTAAGCAGAATTGGACCATCTTGTCCGAATCGGACATTGCAGATACCGTTCCCTGTATTATTTCAACCACATCCTCGCTTTCACTTGTCATGATGACACTTGTGGAATTAAATTATACACATGTGCATGAATTGTTAATTCTCCGTTTCCTCCGATCAGCAAAAGTAGCAGTTTTTAACTGGGCAAAACGCTGCACAGTCAAGTTTCCTGGCCCATATCGCCTCCATGGCGGATGATTCTTCCATTAACCCTCTTTATAGAGGTCTGTGGTGTTGAAAGAGTTAATTAAACAATTTCCCCTCCTCCGTTTTTGACATCGGATACGATTCGGGGATCATGAATAAACTTCACGTCATGATATCCGATCATATAATCCATAATTGTTCACGTATCAATGCATCCTGAATAGTTGGAAGTGATTTAAAGACAGCTTTACTGTCAAATTCTTGTTTATTCCGCTTTTAAAATTTGAACAAAAGCATGTGAACGCCGCGGCGATTCCTGGAAACTGAGGTTGCCGGCGGCGTATTCAAATGTCTGCGGAATCAGGCCGGGTCCGGATCG
>JBEVXV010000623.1:0-29027 GCA_040505915.1 Sedimenticola sp.
ATGTCAGGGCGAGAAAAAGTAAGAAGAAAAATGCGGTTCCACCATAAAAGATGTTACGCGCCATCGTTTTTGTAAAGGCCTGGGCCATTGGGAACCCTCCATGTTTTTTGAGGTCGAAGGTTTAATTTCGAGTTATTAGGCATGTGAGTGAATCAAACTACATTGACTTAAGTCAAACTTGATACTTGAAAGCATTGCGCCTCGATTTGATGCGGGTCAATGAGATGCCGGTACTCTTGAAATGATACTGGTAATCCCAATCTATGCGGACTATTACTCAACTTTTTCCGTACTGTGGGGGCTGCTGAGGCGCTACTGATGTGTCTGTTTGGCTTGGAGTGATGCGACAACCTTTTGATAATACTGGTTTAGGGCATGTTTCTAGGCTAGGTTGGCACAACCTGTATTTTTTTCTTTCACGGTATCCACTCTGTGAAAGGTAGAGCGGAAGAAACTCTATTTTGGAATTCACAATATGACAACTATTGCAGAGAATATGTCGGCTGATCATCGACGGTGTGATGAGATTTTTGCCGAAGCCGAAGGGCTGATAGACAGGGATGATTGGAGCCGGGGAGCGCCGATTTTTATCAATTTCAGGGATGGCATGGAGCACCACTTCTCGATGGAGGAGAGTGTGCTGTTCCCAAGTTTCGAAGAGCGTGTTGGGCAGACAATGGGTCCGACTCAGATGATGCGTATGGAGCATACCCAGATGCGCCAACTGTTTACCGATATGGCGCAAGCTGTCGAGCAGAGGGATAGAGAGCGTTACCTGGGGCTGTCTGAAACTTTGATGATGATTATGCAGCAGCACAATATGAAAGAGGAGCAGATGCTCTACCGTATGATCGATCAGGCATTTGGACCTGAATCAGGCGAGCTGATTGAGAAGATGAGTCAGGTTGAGTAGAGTCGGCTCCTCAATAGCGGTAACGGTGTTACGGCTATCCATCGCTGTGTGAGTTTCGTGACTGGGTGGATGGTGCCATTCAGCAGTGGAGCCCCTGCAAAAAGGGGTATCGTGTGTTTATAAGCGGCCGCAAATGGGTGAGGGCTGGAGTCGATTGGGCCTGATATCTAGGTTTATACAGTGGTAACTATTCAGCTCGGGGTCGGAGTCGATTGCGGTGAGATTGTGGGTAAATGCACTTTTTTGCCACAATCGACTCCGACCCCAGGTGAAAGCAGCCCAAAAATAGGTATAGCTAAATAGTTGCAAGCAATATTTATTGCAATTGAGTTTGAATCCTTGAAATTCAATCGACTCAGCCCCCCCTCGATAATTTGATATTTAACTCTGCTCTCTCAGGTGGTGGATTGTGAAAATAGACCTTGATGTCAGTATGCTTGAACCCTGTGAGCCTCTTGAGCGTACACTGGAGGCTATTCAGGCACTGCTGCCTGGGCAATACCTCCGAGTGGTCCATCGGAGAGAGCCAAAGCTGCTCTATCCAATGCTTGAAAAGGCAGGCTTCGAATGGCGTTGCAGGGAGCAGGATGCCAACCTGTTCAATATATATATTTGGCGTAATGGTGACGAGGAAGCCGAGGCGGAGATGAAGATGAATGCTTAATACAGCCGGTCTATCACTGGAGCAGGCACCGCCTATCTCCATTCCGTTTCGCTTCTTTCTTACGGCTCCTCTGTTTGGGATTGCCGCAGCACTGCTTCTTCTGGTTTATGGAGGCGATCTTTTTCAGACTCGTTGGTTGCCCTTAACGCTGGGCCTAACGCACATGATCACCCTCGGTTTTATTACCATGGTGATGTGTGGGGCGATGATGCAGATGCTCCCTGTGTTCGCCGGTTCACCCCTGCCCAAGGTTACGGTGGTGGGGCCATTGGTTCACCTGTCGTTGAGCTCTGGAACGCTCTTTCTTATTTTTGCGTTCATCATGGGTGGTGAAGGCTGGATGGCGTTGGCTCTGTACACCCTGGGATTTGGCCTCGCACTTTTTCTGGGGGCGGTGGTGATTGCACTGATGCGGGTGAAATTGCCCAGTGTGACAATTGCCGGTATGCGCCTGGCGGTGGCTGCATTGGCGGTGACGCTCCTGCTTGGCCTCCTGCTTGGGGGTGGCTACACCGGGATGATTAGGTCACTGCCGTTACTGATGTTGACTGATATGCATCTGGGGTGGGGGATTCTTGGCTGGTTTGGGCTGCTGCTGATTGGTGTCTCCTATCAGATTGTTCCTATGTTCCAGGTGACCCCGGAGTATCCAGAGCGGCTGCGAGAGAGACTGGCGGGAAGTCTCTTTTTTGGATTGGTTGTCTGGTCCTTGATGAAGGCCGGTGTCTGGTTTGGTGCCTTGCATGATGCGGTACCGCAAATTTGGCTGTCACTTCTCCTCGCCGGTTATGCCTCCTTTGCCTTTTTTACCCTCCTTCTTCAATCCCGGCGAAGACGACGAATCGCCGATGTCACGCTGTTTTTTTGGCGGACTGGCCTCTTTTTTATCATGGCATGTCTGCTTCTTTGGCTTGCCGCTCAGTGGCTTCCTGTGGTGGCTGACTCTCCCCGTTACACGCTGTTGTTGGGTGTTGGTTTGTTGATGGGGGCAGTGCTCTCTTTTGTCAACGGAATGCTCTATAAGATCGTACCCTTTCTGGCTTGGTTTCATCTGCAGAATCGTCAGATAGCCCTGATGTGTATGACGGTATCGGTGCCTAATATGAAAGAGCTGATTCCTGATCATATGGGGAAACGGCAGTATACTGCACACTTGGGCGCGCTGTTGTTGATGGTGGGTGCGGTTTTTCAGCCGGAGTGGATGACACGTCCTGCTGCTGTGTTGTTTCTGGTCTCCAATATACTGTTGGTTGTGAATCTGGTTAACGCCATTTCCCGCTATCGTGCCACCCATAAGGCACTACTGACTGCTGTTGGTGATCTCGGGGAGAGATAGAACGTGGATTGTAGGTTGGCCGTTATTGCGGCCCATGGTCTACCTCTTATGAGGTAGTTGAAAACAACTGATTCTGCAGTAGAATTCTGCAATGATGACGAAATGTCAGAGGATGTGCAAAGTCGCAATACAATTAAGAGGGATCGGTAATGTCCGTTGAGCTAAAGAGTGCCTATCTGTTTTCACAATTGAATGAGGAGCAGATGGCGCGTGTCATTGGAATGGGGCAGAAAATATCACTACAGGAAGGAGAAGCGCTGTTTGAAGTTGGCGACGAGGCCAGACGCTTTTTTCTTGTTACTGAAGGACAGATGAAGCTCTCCCGCCTCTCGATGAATGGTAATGAGAAGGTGATTGAAGTTGTATCTGAAGGCCATACCTTTGCCGAAGCACTGATGTTCTCTGAAAGGCCTGCCTATCCGGTTAGGGCAACGGCATTGGGAAACGCCAAGCTTATTGCCATCGACTCGAGGCGATTTCGTGACCTGCTGAGTGAGTCTGTCGATACCTGTTTTCGTGTCATGGGCGACATGAGTATGCGCTTGCGAATGATGATCAAAGAGATTGATGATCTTACCCTGCAGAGTGCCACCGGGCGTGTTGCCGGGTTCCTCTGTGGTCAATATATGTATAAGGGACAGGAGCGGGTGGAATTTGATCTTACCACCCCCAAGGGGGTGCTGGCCTCACGCCTCTCTGTGAAGCCTGAGACCTTCTCCCGCATACTACACAATTTCGCGGACCAGGGGCTAGTGCATGTCAGTGGCGGCCATATTCAAATTCTCAATGCAGTTGGCCTGAAAAAACATGCAGAATCATCCGGTGTTTGTGGTCAGCAGTTCGGCCCGGCAGCCCGAGACTGAGATCTTAGGGCTCGCGAAACAATAACTCCCTGTTTTGGGACACCGATCCATCCCGCCTGACGGCGTTGCGAAAACTTGGAATATAACGAATATTCCTGCGTTTTCGCGCCCTGCCTACAGGCTCCTAGCGCAAGCATGCCTACAGAAGTGTAGGTAGTAGAGTAACGCAGGAGCAGTTACCGAGGAGCGGAAGCTGTGTCAGACGGGCACCTTGACGTATCTTCTCAAAAAGTCCGTGCCATAGGGGTGCAGTAACACCCTTTCAGGAGACACAGTGAATACCTCCCTGTAGGCATTCAGCGGCATCCCTGCTGCTGAATGCCCTGAAAAGGAGAGATCGTAGCCAGTTGGCCTCTTGGTGGTTACGTTGAACTATTGAGAAGTTACCTTATTATTCCGAGAGCCCTTGATTTGGGGTAGAATGCCCATTTTTTGATTTTCGGCTTCTCTCTATGTCTGCAATTGCTTTGCAACGGCGCGTCATCTCTCTGCGCAATAATCGCCTGTTTGAATTCATCGTTATCGGGGTGATTATCTTCTCCTCCCTGGTCATCGGTGCAAAAACCTATCCAATCGACCCTTGGGCACTCAGTCTATTGGGTGTGCTCGATTTTCTGGTGACGCTCTTTTTTCTATTTGAAATCATAGTGCGTATGGTGGCCGAGAAGAGCCTGAAGAGCTTCTTTACCAAAGCCTGGAACCTCTTTGATTTTGTTATCGTCGCCGCTAGTCTGATGCCTGTCGATGAGAGCGAGATGGCACTCCTGGGGCGGCTTCTGCGTATATTTCGTGTGTTGCGACTGGTTTCGGTAATCCCCGAGTTGCGGGTGATGCTCAACGCCTTCGTCAAGGCTATCCCCAGAATGGGCTATGTCTCCCTGCTGATGTTTATCATCTTCTACATCTATGCAGCTATCGGCAGCATCTTCTTTAGCAGTATCAATGAGGTGCTTTGGGGCAATATCTCCATCTCAATGCTCACACTCTTTCGCGTTGCCACCTTTGAGGATTGGACCGATGTGATGTATGAGACCATGGATCTCTATCCTCTGAGCTGGGTCTTCTATCTCAGCTTTATCTTTATTGTGGCATTTGTCTTTCTCAATATGATGATCGGTATCGTATTGGAGGTGTTGCAGAAGGAGCATGAGACGTTTGACCGCGAACAGGGTGAAGGCGAGGCTGGTGAGGTGCACTGGATCCGGGAGCACTCGGAGGCGATGGAGGTGCGACTGGAACGGATGGAGGAGATGCTGGTTGCTTTGAGTGAGCCGAGTGTTGGGCCGTCGCGGGAGGAGAGGGATGGCTCTTAGGGTTATGAACTTTGTGTGGTCTGTGCGACGTTCATCGCGGCGAGGGCGCCGCTCCTACGCCCTGGATTGAGGCGTGGTTGAGGGGGCTGTTTGTAAGAGCCCCGCCCTCGGGGTGATGATTTCTCCAGCTTTATGCGTTTCCCTGGTTTTTCATGGCGATGGCCTGCTCACGGGCAAAATCCATCATCCGCTGAATCGGTACCAGTGCCCGTTCTCTCACTGCCGGGTCGATATGGATCTCACTCTCTTGTGTCTCGAGCAGCTGCAACAGGTTGTGTAGTGAGTTCATTCCCATCCATGGGCAGTGGGCGCAGCTCTGGCAGGTGGCACCTTCGCCGGCGGTGGGTGCCTCAATGAGGTTTTTATCCGGAGCCAACTGCTTCATCTTGTGGAAGATGCCGCCATCGGTGGCGATGATGAACTCTTTATTCTCCATGGAGGTCACTGCGTTGATCAGGGCGGTGGTGGAGCCCACTACATCGGCCTGTTCGACGATATCGTCAGGAGACTCCGGGTGAACCAGTACGGCGGCATCGGGGTGGAGTCGTCGCAGTCGCTCTAATGCTACAGTTTTGAACTCTTCATGAACTACGCAGGAGCCTTGCCAGAAAATCATATCGGCACCCGTTAGCTTCTGAACATAGTGTCCCAGGTGTCTGTCTGGACCCCAGAGAATTTTCTCTCCCTTCTCTGCCAGGTGTTTGACGATGGGCAGGGCGATACCCGAGGTCACCACCCAGTCGGAGCGCGCCTTTACCTCGGCGCTGGTATTGGCATAGACCACCACTGTGTGATCGGGACGTTGATCACAGAATCGGATAAAATCGTCGGCGGGGCAGCCCTCATCCAGGGAGCAGGTGGCCGCAAGATCGGGCATCAGTACCCGCTTTTCGGGATTGAGGATCTTTGCCGTCTCTCCCATAAAGCGCACACCGCACACCACCAGGGTCTTGGCCTCCTGCTCACTGCCGAAGCGGGCCATCTCCAATGAGTCGGCAACGCAGCCACCGCTCTCTTCCGCCAACTCCTGGAGGTCGCCGTCGGTGTAGTAGTGAGCCACCAGCACCGCATTGTTCTCCTTCAGCAGGATTTTTATCCGATCTTTTAGCGCAGTTTTCTCCTTGATACTCAGTGTCGGCCACTGGGGGTGAGGAGGGACCGTGATGTGGGGGGGGGTTATCTCCACAGGGGTTGTTTTGTTGCTCATCTTGATTGCTCATTATATAACTGCCACCATTCCGGCGCAGGCTATGATCCATAGATCAGGCGCAGCGGTCAATCCCCTGCACTCCATCCTCAGCGGTTCCTTAGGAGGAGGGAGTAGCCCATTATCGACACCCCTCTCCCGAGCAGAGTGGGGGCTTGATGTTCCATGAGAATATGGCACCTAAGCAGATGCCATTTCAGACAGGTGTGCGCTATATGCTGGAGGCGGGTTCCTTGATGGCGGCGGCTTCACCTTGCTCATCAGTGGTTTCCGGTTTTGGCTCCATCTGAACGTCTGCCAGATTCTCCCCGGATGGGTTGGTAAATCCATCATTGAGAGTCTGTATGTAATTATCTGCATCAGCCAATACCTTAGCGAGCCGTTTTCTGGCACCTCGGCCCCAGCCCGCAGGTGACTTGCTGAAGATACTGCGCCAGGGGCGGGTATTGCGCTGGAAGGCAGTGAATAGGCTGCCACGTATGCCTAGGCTCTCTTGCTGTTTACCCAGCTGTTTCACCATAGTACGCGCTGCCAGAGAGCGTATCAGATAGTGCAGGCCAAAGAGTACGACTGCCGCCGCGACGGCGCTGGAGTATAGCGCGCCAGGACTGTTGAACAGGCTTTCAAGCCAGGGAGGGGCAAAGCTGAATCCATCCCAGTAGTCGAGTTTGATCGTCAAGCCAAGCAGCAGGGCGAAGAGAAGGCCAAATGCCAGACCGTCACCCCAGAGTACCCGCCGTTTCCATTGGCCAATAGCGTTGTTGATAGCGGGAATCGCACGCTCCTCGATATCGCGCACAGTTTTTTCAAGGGTGCTGACGATACGGTAGGCGCGCTCAATCTCTACTTCCTGCATACGGCTGTGAATCTCGGACAGATCGGCATCCCGCTTGCGTTCAAAGCGGTCGCGGAGGTTGTCATCATCTATCGGTACAGCTGCATCGGGGTTGTAGATGGTATAGAAGCGGCCCGCAGTCAGGCCGCGCTCACCCAGGGCGCGTTGCCAAGCAGCGACAACCTCTTCAGGGTTGTCCTCTCTGGCTGTGGTATCGATTTGGTTCAATATGTAGAGAAATTTACCAGAATCCGGGCGCTCAATGGTGTTGCTGACTAGGTGGTTGAGGGTGTCGGCCATCGCCCCCGGTTCCGGGTGGCGGGCATCGAATAGCACCAGTACCAGATCGGAGAGGTCGATGATGTGGTCGGTGATGCGCAGAGTGGAGGTGCGCTGGGAGTCGGCATCGAATCCCGGTGAATCGATCAATATCTTCCCTCGTAGTGTTTCACTTGGGCAGGTTTTGAGCTGGAGGTAGGCGTCAATGCGCTGCCCTTCGCCGCTGGCTACCTGCTCGATTTCGTCGCTCATCTGGTAGAAAGGGAAGCGAGGATCTGAGTCGAGCGCGACGCCGGGTAGGGCGTGGGCCGTCTTTTCACGGCTGTAGCACATCACGGTGAATTTATCGTCTACAGCCTGATTGCCGGTACGCTGCAGCTTGTACCCCAGGTAGTGGTTGATGAAAGTCGATTTGCCTGAGGAGAAGGTACCGAGGATGGAGATCAAGGGCCACCAGGGGATCTGTGTGGCGTAAGACTCATCTGCTTGCAGCAGTCCCATCTTATAGGCGATCCGGTCAAGCCTTCTGAAGCTCTGGACAGTATTCAGTAGTACCGGATTTTCCTGTTGTAGGTGAGTCTCCAGGTGTTTCAGCCGACCTTCAATTAGCCTTCCTGCGGTATTCATGTGCTACTCCTGCAAGGTTGAGTACCTATTACTTTGTAGTAACTATTCAGCTTCAGGTGCCAAGAAATTTGATCGGTTTTCAATCCAGTTGCCATCTTTATGGCGCACGTCCTTGTAGGAGCGCTTTCTCGAAGCACGGTGGGTATTTTCACCACGGTGGTTGTTTCATCGCGATCCTAGAGACCGCTCTCACAATAAGGTGGGTGACCGATACTGAACAGTTAGATTTTATATATACTAACCCGCTCGAATTTTATTCGGTAGTCTGGGATTAAAAATGTGGGGCGCTAGGGGGCTGTCCGAGAATAGGCACCGTAGCGAGGAGAGCCCATTTTGGCCCTTTTGTCTGCTCATTTTCGTTGAATAAGAGTGACTATTTGCCCCAAATGACCGGAAAAAAATGACTCAAATATGGAGTTTCCTCGCTACGGCGCCTATTCTCGGAGAGGCTCTTAGGATAGTTTGAACGATAATTTATTCAGGTCGCCAGGGCTCTTTAATCCAGCAGTATATTTTTCATAAATTATGTAATTGGCCAATTACTTATAGAGCTTTAATGTCCTTTGAATATAGCCTTCGATTTGTTGCATTGATAGATTTCATAAGGGATACTGACAACATTAATCAGTCAGTCCACCGGAGCTTAACCACAGCTACGGCAGATAATAATGGGTGGGCTGACAAAATAGATAAAAAATATTGGAGGTTGTAATGGCTGAATTGTTTTCCCAAGAGTGGATGGTGAGTTTTATGGAGCAGTGGAACGCTGATACTGAATTGACCGGAGCACTAGAGCAGATCGGTTTCGGTAGCGCCATCGGTTATGGCTTTGACGGAGATGATCAAGCCAAAGGTGTGCTGGTGGTCGAAAACGGTAAAGCGGTTTCGGGCGCAGCATACAACGGCGAAACCCTAAACTGGGATATCCGCTGTAGTGATGCTCAGTGGAATAAGTGGATCAGTAAACCCCCTGGGATGATGGGCTTGGGTATGGCGTTCACCTCAGGAAAGATGAAATTCAAGGTTGGAGATTACACGGCCATGTTGAAAGATCCCCGCATGGCTGGACCTTTCATAAAAAGTTTTTCAG
This sequence comes from Sedimenticola sp., assembly GCA_040505915.1. Classification (GTDB taxonomy): domain Bacteria; phylum Pseudomonadota; class Gammaproteobacteria; order Chromatiales; family Chromatiaceae; genus Vondammii. The sequence goes on from JBEVXV010000623.1 coordinate 9,128, forward strand.
TGATGGGGCGTGTCTGATTTCACCTGAGGGTTGGGTTGGACTCGGTGTTACAGCCATGGTTTGCCAGCATCTGATACGGCTGCAATCCCTCCCTTTACGCTCCCATAACAGAGTTTGATGTTGTGGTGGTCAATTTGTTTTTAGTTTAAATTCAGTAGGATAACAATAAAATGGGAATCAATATCCATGCCTTGGCACTGGCTGCAGCTGTTGCCGTCACGACATGGCTACCTGCAACCGTCGCGGCTCAGGCCGGTGGCGGTGACTACTTTACCGTACAGCAGGCCCATGGTGCCCCCACTGTCTCTCTCGGTGGTACGGTCATCCCCTATAAGGAGGTGACCCTATCGGCTCAGATTCCGGGTCGGGTAAAGCATCTTGCTGGTATTGAAGGGGATGCATTCAATAGCGGTTCATTACTGGTATCCATCGACGACTCTGAGTTGTTGGCCAAGCGAAATGCGGCACTGGCACAGATGGCGACTGCTGATTCTCAGGTGCGTGCTGCAGGTGTTCAGTATAACCGAGAGCTTTGGTCACCCCAGTCGAAGAAGCCGATGGGTGGATTGGGTATGCCTAACCTGTTCGATCAGGTGTTTACCCGTCCGATGGAAAACTTTTCAGGTACCCGTGATCAGGGTGTTGAGCGGCGGGCAGATATATATGCATCAGGGGTTCAGATCAGCCAAGCCCAGAATGCAGTGATTGCCGCTCAGTCCCAGATTCAGGCGATCGATGCCAAACTGCGTGACGCTCAAAGTCTTGCTCCTTTTGATGGTGTGATTGTTAAAAAGTATATCGAGGAGGGTGACACCATGCAGCCGGGGCAACCCCTGTTGGTATTTGCAGATGTCGAGTATCTACAGATTATGGTGGATGTACCTGCCAGGCTTCGCCCCGGTTTGAGAGAGGGGATGATGCTTGATGCGCAGCTGGATGTGGGTAGCCAGATCGTTCCTGTACGTGTGGCGCAGATATTTCCCATGGCCGATGCCCAACGTCATACAGTGAAGGTTAAATTCGACCTGCCTCAGGGCGTCTCAGCTCCGGGTATGTATGCCAAAGTAAAGGTTCCCGATTTTACTGCTCCCGCTAGAAATTATCCTGTGATTCCTGCCAGTGCTATTCGTTACAACGGCACTCTGCCGGGTGTTTATATCCTGGAAGAGGCGGGTGAAAAACCTCAACTGCGCCTCGTTCGAGTGGGGGAAAATCTCAGTAACGGTTATGTCAGTGTCCTTTCGGGCCTGCGCGAAGGGGAGCGGGTGATGCGCAATCCCAGTATTGGAGTGGCCTCTGGCTGGTCAACATCGGGCAGCGGCCAGTAACAACTAGTCCCTCAACGACCGCAGGTGCTGTGGTCGTTGAGGGACTTTCTGCTGCCTCCAGACTGATTATAAAAAGTGTATAGAAAATGAGTCAGGAAGATCTGAATAACAGCAACCAGAAAATAGCTAATCCAGAGTCTGAGCAACATCTGGGATTGGCCGGAAAGACGGCGCGTTTCTTTATCAACTCACCGCTCTCCCCTCTGTTTTTTATCTCAATGATGCTGATGGGCCTGCTTGGCCTGATGATGACCCCGCGTCAGGAGGATCCGCAGATATCTGTCCCCATGATAGATATTTTTGTCCAGTATGCGGGTGCCTCCGCCGATCAGGTGGCCAATCTCGCTATCGGGCCGCTGGAACGGATCATGAGCGAGATCGATGGCGTTAAGCATGTCTATTCTGCCTCACAGCGTGGCATGGGTATGGTTACCATTGAGTTCGATGTCGGCGAGCAGATGGGGCCTTCTTTAGTGAAGGTCAACGATAAGATCGACTCCAACATGGATAAAATCCCACCAGGGGTATCTCCACCTCTGGTGAAGGCCAAGGGCATTGATGATGTAGCGGTGGTCAATATCACCCTCTGGTCAAAAGATCTCGATAAAGATGGTGCGCCTGATGTTGACGATGGCCAGCTACGGATGCTGGCTCATGATGTGCTACAGAGTATCAAAGAGATTCCTGATACCAGCAGTGGCTCGGTAGTTGGAGGCCGCGCCGAACAGGTGACCGTAGAGGTCTTCCCTGAGCGTCTCTCTGGTTATGGCGTCACCCTCGATCAGGTGGCTAGCACCATTCGCACTGCCAATAGTGAGCGGCAGGCTGGCGGTATCGAGTCAGGTGGCACACACTTTAGTGTGATGACCGGCTCTTTCCTAAAGAGTGCAGATGACATTAGTCGTTTGGTAGTGGGTACCCACAACAATGTGCCTGTCTATGTTCATGATGTGGCTCTTGTCACTCAGGGGCCTGAAGACGCCAAGCAGTTGGTGGCCTACTACACGGGGCCTGCGAGCGATACCGAACAACATGCGACCGGTGTACCTGCGGTCACCATCGCGGTGGCAAAGAAGCCGGGTGTTAATGGTGTCACTGTTGCCAACAATGTGATCAAGCGAGTCAATGACCTGAAAGGGAGCCGTATCCCGGCCAACGTTGAGGTGAGCATTACTCGCGATTACGGTAAGACTGCCGACGATAAGGTTAACGAGCTTATCTTTAAGCTGTTTGTTGCCACCGGCTTTGTTTTTCTGCTGGTACTGGCGGCATTCCGGGCGCTGCGACCAGCCGTTGTCGTTGTGATGGTTATTCCTGTCGTGCTGTTGATGACCATTTTCTATGCTTGGATCGGTGGTTACACCATCGACCGGGTGAGCCTCTTTGCTCTGATATTCTCCATCGGTATTCTGGTGGATGATGCCATTGTGGTGGTGGAGAATATCTACCGTCGCTGGCTGGAGGAGGGTAAGACTGATGCGGAGACGGCGATTGATGCCGTTCGCGAGGTGGGTAATCCCACAATCCTTGCCACCTTTACCGTAATTGCTGCGTTGATGCCGATGGGCTTTGTCAGTGGCATGATGGGCCCCTACATGGCACCGATCCCCGCCCTTGGCTCGGCGGCGATGCTGATCTCCCTCTTTGCCGCTTTTGTATTCACCCCCTGGCTGGCGATCTCCCGCATGCTGCGTCCGACGATGAGTTATCTGAAGACGGCTGAGCAGCGTGAGCACAAAGAGGCCGAGTGGCTTGAGGGACTCTACCGCAGATTGTTGATGCCGTTGATCGAGTCCCACCGCAAGCGCATTATATTCAGAGTTGTACTCTGGGGCTCTTTCTTCCTCGCCTGTTCCATGTTCTATACCAATATGGTAGTGGTAAAGATGCTGCCGTTGGATAACAAGCCGGAGTTCTCTGTGGTGCTCGATATGCCAGAGGGCACTGCACTACCGGTGACCGCCAACATGGCTCACAAGATAGCGGCGAATATACGCAAGCTACCTGAAGTGGTGGCGCTGCAGGTCTATGCAGGTACCGCACGACCCTATGACTTCAACGGCATGGTTCGTCACTACTATCTACGGCAGGATCCCTGGCAGGCAGAGATCCAGGTTCAGCTATTGGATAAAACCGAACGTAAGCGCAAGAGTCATGAGATCGCTGTACAGGTGCGCCAGGAGTTGCGGGCACTGATAAAGGAGAGTGGTGCCAAGGCTGCCGTAGTGGAGATGCCACCGGGGCCACCGGTACTGCAGTCAGTGGTCGCTGAAGTCCACGGCCCGACAGCGGAAATCCGTCGCCAGGTGGCGCGTGATCTCACTGGGATATTCTCTCAGACCCAGAGTCTGGTCGATGTCGATAACCTGATGCGCGATGACTATGAGTATTGGCGTTTTTATGTCGATACCGAGAAGTCGGTGCGCCGTGGCGTGTCTGTCGATAGCATCAATCGTAACCTCTCCATGGCCCTCGGCGGCATGGTGCTCGGTGATGTGAAGCAACGCGCTGGACATGAGCCGGTCAATATCATCATCCAGGTGCCGTTGGCAGAGCGCTCACAAATTACCCGCTTGGGCGATCTGCCGGTTCAAGCCAGCAGCGGAGTCTCTCTGCCGTTACGGGAGTTGGGTAAATTCGAACGTGTCGCCGAAGAGGATATTATTTTCCACAAAGACTTGCGTGGAGTGGAGTTTGTTACTGCTGATGTGGGTGGTGAACTGGCAGCGCCCGTTTACGGTATGTTCCAGGTTCAGGATCTGCTTACAGCCCAGGACTATACCACCCCTGATGGTGTCAAATTACACGAGGGTGGAATGGTGGATGATGGCTTCCACTGGTTTAGCCCTCCGCTGGATGATACTAAGACCTCACTGGAGTGGACCGGTGAGTGGACCGTCACCTTTGAGACCTTTCGAGATATGGGCGGTGCCTTTATGGTGGCGTTGGTGTTGATCTATATTCTGGTGGTATGGGAGTTCGGTAACTTCCGTATCCCTGCCCTAATTATGGCACCTATTCCATTGACACTGCTCGGTATTATCCCGATGCATGCTGTTATGGGGGCCGAGTTTACTGCTACCTCAATGATCGGCTGGATCGCCTTGGCGGGTATTATTGTCCGCAACTCGATTTTGCTGGTGGACTTTGCGGTTCATGAAATTCAGCGTGGTATACCAGTGACTGAGGCGGTCATCAGCTCCTGTAAAACCCGTACCCGTCCAATTGTTATTACTGCCTTTGCTCTGGTTTGTGGCTCCGGTGTAATTCTTACCGATCCCATCTTTCAGGGCATGGCAATCTCTTTGGCATCGGGTGTATTGGTTTCCACCATTCTCACGCTGGTCGTTATCCCGCTGGGTTGTATCAAGGCGAGCAAGGCGCTTTGTGAAGTGGCCGCAGATGGCTATGACACCGGAAGTACTCCGCTGCCGGAAATGGACGAGCCCGTTGCACCCTCGACTCCCAGCATGCCGAAGACCCCCATTCTTTTGACCCTTTGGGGCAAGTTGGTGACAGTGCTGTTGATGACCTTCTATGCGGTCAGAGGCATCTATCTGCTGCTTAGTCAGCTGCTTGGCGGCTTGCTTAAGCGTCGTCAGACGGTGCCTGCACCGGTGGTTAGACCGCCACAACCGCCTCCTGCGCCAGCGGTTGTAGAAAAACAGATGGCTGAAAAAACGGCGGTTGAAGTGCCGGCGTCATCGATTACCACCGCCACTGTTGAGGTGGAGGTTGCTTCTGCTCCAGAAGCTGCCAGTTTTGTGGCTGAACCGGTCACACCTACAGCAACAAAAAAGAGTACCCCGGCTAAGAAAAAAGCAGCCACCCCAGCGGTCAAGAGAGCTGCTCCGAAGCGAGTTGTAGCAAAGAAGGCAGTCGTAAAGAAGGCAGTCGTAAAGAAGGCAGTCGTAAAGAAAAGCGTTGCCAAGAAGACCGTCGTCAAGAAAAAAGTGGTCAAAAAGGCTGCAGTGAAGAGGGTGGTGAAGAGTCCTGCCGCCGTGAATACAGCAGAGAAAGCGGCAGCTGGCAAGCGCCCTGCCAAGCCGAAACGGGCAGCAAAAGGGGGGCGGCGCAGGGGTATCAGGCTTAAGTTGAATGAGGATAGTGGAATTGAGTAGACGATCATAACCAGGTGGACAATAACATGCTAGTTAGTCGATATCGGACATCAACGGCACTTCTCTTTGCGCTGTCGGCAATGCTCTGTTGCACTGCAGAGGCGGACGGTAGCAGAGTGGGTTATGGCTCATTTCGCCCACTGGATCCTGCAGCTCAGAGTGATCCACGGATGACGCCTAGCCAGACCTTTAGTCAACAGAACTACCCGGCTCCAGTGGCTCCACCCCCCTCCGGACGAGTCTACTCTTCACCATCAATGTCAGCACGGGAAAGCTCACTCTACGGTCAGGCACCGACAGCGATGCCAGGCTATAAATTTCGTAAATTGCCGGGTAAGACTCCGCCGCCTGCGGGGCTACCGAAATTCCGCCCGGAGAGCCAATCAGGAAAATCACCCTATGCAGGGGGTGGAAGTGATGGTAGCTGGTCCCAAGGGGTTCTGGGACCTGCTCCCATGTTTCGGCCGATTGATGAGCCGAAGGAGAGGGCTGCCGTCCCCCCCACTGGCCCGACCCAGTGGTCGCCCCCTGGTGGCCCAGTCGGTGCTTATCGCTATAATCCCTATCGCGCCAGCCCCTATCCCTACTATCAAGGGCGTGGTTATGGGGCACCTTTTCCTTCCAGAGGTGGTTTTCCCTTGTTCCCATTCTCCCCTTGGTAGCAGATGAGTTTGCGGGTGGACAGGCTCTTTTTAATCTTTAGACGCAGTCAGATTGCACTGTTCTGTTTTGTCTCCTTGCTTTTTATTCATACGGCAACGATGGCGGCATTCCCGCCGGGAGTGGAGTTCTCAGCCTCTATCCGAATGAGTGGGCCTCAGGGAGAGGTCAGTGAGGGGCATCTTTATGTCCGTAAGGGCGAGGTAAGGGCTGATCTCAATCAGAATGGTCAGCAGCTGATTCAAATCTCCAGTGAATCGAAGCAGCTCACCTGGTTGATCAACCCTGCAAAGCAGACCTATATTGAACACCAACATGTTGCGCCAGGCCTGATTGAACAAAGCAGAGCAGGGAAGGTGAACCCCTGTCAGGGGCTTGCGGGTGCAGAATGTCTCTCCCTTGGGGAAGAGCTGTTGCTGGGTCGCCCGAGCGAGAAGTGGAGTGTCACCATTAACACTTCTGGAACGAAAGTTCACGCTCTCCAGTGGATCGATGCTGAGCGTAAATTTCTTATTCGTCAGGAAGCGGATGATGGAGGCTTGCATATGGAGCAGCGTATGTTCGGCACAGAGACGCTTAATGGCCGCTTGGTTGAGAAGTGGGAAGTCTCTCTTTCAGAAAGCAATAAGGCCCCCGTGCGCTCATACCGATGGTTCGATCCGGAGCTCAATGTGGTTATACGTGAAGAGCATCCTGGAGGGTATGTCCAGGAGATGAAGGGTTTCAAAATCAGTGAGCAGAATCCAAAGCTATTTGCCGTTCCTGCCGGTTTTTCCAAGGTAGTTCCAGATTAATATGGGTTCAGTTTTGCAGCTATTTTATCATTGACGAAAAAAGGAGCTGCTGAATGGTGAATAAATTTGATAGATTAGGAGCCGAAGGGGATCACCTCTTCTGCGAAGCTCTCTTCGCTAGCTGACGCTTGTCGGTCGGAGAAGCTATTTTAAATTGAGTGCTGAAGTGTGGCACTGAGAAAAAATATGAATATTAGCGTGTTAAAAATCACCTTTATTGTAGTGACCTCTCTTTTGTGGTCCTCGGCCTCAGCTTTCACCATGCGTATCCCGCAGAATTTCTCACCCGCTTACGTACCGGCGTCACCAACCAACGGCGTTGCCAGCTTTAGGCCCCACTATCGACCTCCTCCGCAGATACAAGGCCGACAGCAGAGGATGGCTAGCCGCTATCCCCAGTGGCGACAGAGGTTCGCTCCGGCAAAGCGCGTCGTAGCTCCCTGGCCCTTCCCAGTGAGCTATCGTCCTGTTAGATCCCCAGGGATCAGCTACAATCACCCTATGCCCTATCGTCCCTACAGTAGGGGATTTTATCGCCCTGCAGCCCACCAGTCAGGATATCTCAGGCAACCGATGCCGTACCAACCGGCTTATACGCGGGCATCCCCGCAGTATCTACCAGGAAGAGGTGTAAATATGGCCAATCAATTCAGGAGAAATAGCCCCTATCCGAGTGGCTATCCTCGTAATTATGCAAACTTCCGTCCCAGGCCTGCCGCACCTGCCTGGGGTTATTATCAGCAGCAGGCTTTTGTCAATAGTGGGCAAGGCCGGTACGCTGTCACTCCGTACAGATTCAGGCCGATAGCGCAGTCACGCCGCTATGTGCCAGGCTATTTTGTACCTCAGCGGGGCACGAGTTACCCTCCGGTTGCCACCAATTACCCTACACCTAGGGGCTGGACGGGCAGTCAATGGCGCCAGCCTGCTGGATCCTATGGAGAGGCAGACTATCGTTACGGGCAGGCAGCCTATCGTTTCCGTCCAGATCCCAGGTTCAGTTACCGTCGTTTACCTGCGGCTACGCCTTCAGGTTTTGACCCATATAGCAGAAGAGATCAGGCCACCAGAGGCGGGAGTCCCCAAGCAAACATCCGCAACTACCAGACATCAACCGGTCGCACTCCACAGGCGGCTTATCGGGCGGGAGAGGTGGGCGGAAATTCGAGAGTGGCATATCGGTGAGAGCTATTGGTAACCACTAGGAGCCTGTCCGAGAATAGGCACCGTAGCGAGGAGATGCCACCTCTGCAGTAGGCTCTCTACTCTCGGGCAGGCTCCTGGTGATACCTCATTTTTTTCTATCAGCGGTATTCAAATAACCTCACGCCATTACCGCAGCTAACGATAAGGATAATAATATGATTACGGTAGTAGGCAGTCTTAAAGGTGGGTCGGGTAAGAGCACAGTTACCTTTAACCTTGCTGTCTGGTTGGCAATGGCAGAGGTAGATGTTCATGTGATTGATCTTGATCCCCAGGCAACGCTACGCGATGTGGCTGAGGTTAGAGATGAAGAGGGGTATAGACCGGTTATTGATGTCAAGGGGAAAAAAGCGCTTGGGGATAAAGAGCGGCTAAAGACGGCCGAAGAGGTATTGATCGATATCGGCACCGCTGACCTCAGCACCATGAAGAAGGCCCTGGCTATGGCTGATCGTATCGTTGTTCCTGTGCCGCCCTCTCAAGCAGATATCTGGTCGACCCAGCGTTTTATAGGATTTGTCGACTCTATCGATAAAGAGAGCAGTCCGGATATGATCGGTTTTATTAATCGAGGTGATACTCATCATGCGATTACTGAAACCGATGAGGCTGCAGCTGCCCTGGTAGCCCTGCCCGGAATTAAGTTTATCAAACCGCGACTATCACAGCGCACCATTTTCAGGCGCTCCTTCAGTGAGGGGCTGGCGGTTTTTGAGCTCAAAGCACGGGGCAAGGGAGCTGCAGAGTTCAGTGGTCTTTGTGCCAAGCTCTACCCGGACGTTGTTCGCTAAGTGCTTTCTAATGAAATAAGTTCTCCCGCTTTGTATGGCCTGGCGGTTGTTCAGCGCGCTCAAATCGAGGGTGAGTGTTGGGTGTAAGGAGAGCAGTCGAACTATTCCTTAGGCATACGGTGCTATTGACCGTAGCTCTGCTACTCATTGTCGGAGCTATCTTTCGACAAGAGATCTTCCAGCTAAAGCCTGCGCCTGAGAAGGTGCCACCGCCTGATCAATTTAAAGAGCCAGTTGAGGTATCAGCAGTAGCGCTTCCTGTCACGGAGCCGTTGCAGCCACCACCCATGACAGTTGAAGCCACTCCCTCTCAGGTGCAGCTGCAACCTCCTTCTGACCTCGCTGAGATGATTTCAAAGGTTTCTGTTGCAGCACCCCCACCGTCAACCACAATCAAGCATAGAGAAGGTGACTTGCCGGAGCAGGATCTGCTGCCCTCACCGGTCTTAGCAGAGGATAGTCTCCAGGAGCAGGCAGTAAACCTGGATAGTGATGAGAGGGACGCCCCGTCGTTGGTGCCAGAAGTTGTGGATCTCCCCGCCCCCCTGGTCGATGCTAACGTGTTGCTTAGTGCTGCCCGTTCGGCTTATTGGCAGGGGGAGATGGCACTGGCAGAAGCGCGCTATCGCGAGCTGATCAGTATCGATCCGTCAGGCTATGATGGCCATGGTGAGTTAGCTAATATCTATCTTTCCCAGGGTAAATTCGACCTTGCTGGTGATGAGTTCAGTGAGACTTGTCGGCTGATGATAGCTGCCGGAGAGCGGCAGCAAGCGAGAGCGTTGGTTCGACGCCTAGGGGAGAGCTCACCCGAGTTGAAAGAGCAGTTGCACCAACAATTCTTTGGTGATTGATGAGATAAAGGAGCCCTTGGTAACAATAGCCTCGTAACAGGGGCAACTGAATAGTTATTAAATGGGTAACTATTCAGTGTCGGGCTCCGATCTTACTGTAGGAGTGGTCTCTCGGACCGCGATGAAACAACCACCATGGTGCAACTATCCATCGCGCTTCGAGAAAGCGCTCCTACAGGGAAGTGCGCCATAAAATATGCCGGACCCCTGGTGAAAATAGCCCCAAAATATGTATAGCTGTATAGTTACATTAAATCATTAAAAATGAGTGGTCCGTTTATCTAGGTATGATCGCCGGAGATAGGGCCTTACAGAGGAGTTGATGAGAGATGCGTATGATAAAGAACCTTTTTGCACTGGTGGGTTTTGTTGTTGTCGTGGCGACAGTTTTACTGGGGGTTAAGGCAAAGGATATAGCCGCTAGCTTTGATCCGAAAGCGCCAGCGGTTTATCTGGAACTTGCAGAGAATGTCTTGAAGACAAAGAGTGCAGCGGAGGCAACTATATGGAAGGTTCCTGTTGCTGATGATCTTTCAGCTGATGAAGTGGAAGAAGCGATGAAACTGGTAGCCAATGAGCTTAATATAGCCCATGTGGCAGAGTTGCCGCTGTACAAAGATGTTGCGGCTAAGTTGGGTAAGGAGTATCGCTACGTCAAAATATTCATGTTCTGCAACTCACTCACTGCCGCCAAGATGCTTGACTATAACGATGCTTTTTCAGCCTATCTCCCATGCAGAATTACTCTGATTGAGGATAAAAGCGGAAAATTGTGGTTGGTGTCACTTAATATGGATCTGATGATCTATGGTGGAGCCCCTCTTCCTCCTGCCCTGAAAGAGGAGTCGATTCGGGTCAAGGAGATTATTCTTGAAGTGATGAATCGTGCTGCCGAGGGCGAGTTCTAATAGTTTCCCCAGCGAGGCTAAATGCCTTGCTTATGACGAGCCAAACTCGTAACTCAGGTTCTCTGCCGGCTCTTGTAGGAAGTAGCCCTGAATATAGTTGACGCCAACCGTCCACAGTATGGCGAGGCTGTTGGCATCCTCTATACCCATGGCAATGGTCTTGATTTTATGTTCCAGTGCTGTTGCATTGAGCCTGTTGAGCTGTTCCTGTTTAGCCTGTTTTGTGGCGACATCATCCATGATCTCGGCATCAAACTTGACGAAATCAACTGGTAGATGCTTGAGCAGAGGTGCTACCTTTGGATTACTGCCAAAATTACTGATGGCTATCTGGCACTTAATCTTTTTCAAACCAGAGACAAGTTTTTTGGCAGTCTGTAGGTGTGCTCGGAGATCCTGATCTTTTATCTGGAATATCAACCAAGCCCCTTTCGCCTTATTATCCCGTAGGCAGTCACAAATCCAGAGAAGCAAACCTTCGTCATTTAGTGCAGCAGCAGAGAGGTTGATAAAGAAGTTGATTTTGCGTCCCTGCTGACGGTAGGTACTGAGTTCTGTTATGGAATGTTTAATCACCCAGCGGTCGATTTGTGCCATCTGATTATTTTCACCCGCTTTCTTCATGAAGAAGTTGGGTAGAATCTCTTCGTCATTTCTGCCCAGTAAGCGGGAGAGAACCGCGTAATTTTCTCTGCTATCCCCCTGCAGACTCACTATCGGTTGATAGACAATGCGGAAGCGGTCATTTTCAAGGGCATAAGTGATCAGCTCCTCAATCTTTGACTCATCGTCATCACCGCTGTCGTACTCTGCATGTGGTTGGCTTGCGTCGTAGAGGTAAAATTGGTTGCCACCGTCGTTGCGCGCTGTTTCACAGGCTTGATAGGCGCGGTTGATAAGGTCTTGGCCACCGTTTATATAAGGGTCGAGTATGCTTATGCCGATGCTGCCAGTTGTTGGCACACCACTGTCAGAGAACTCCTTGAATGAGTAACCCTCAATGGCATCACGCAGTTGCTCGGCCATCGGCTCGACATCAAGATTACTGCTTTTGCTGCTGATGATGGTAAAGGTGTGGTCACCAAAGCGCCCCACCAGTTCATCTTCGCCGACAACTTCCTGGATCAGTTTGGCAAGACCTGTCAGCAGGTTGTCGGTAGCTTGGACACCAATATTTGAGCGTATCTTCTGTGCATTGTCGATGCTCAGATAGAAAAGGGAACAGCTCTCATTGCTCTCTTTGAGTTCAGAGATCTGTTGATCAAGATACTCCATAAAGTACTGACGGTTCACCAAGCCGGTTTGTACATCTATATTGCTTAGTAGCTCAATTTTCTCTTCCAGCTCTTTATTTTGAGAGAAGTTCCTTATGATAATTTGTGTGCAGGGTTCGCCATCTAGGGTGGCTCCTGTGAACTCCAGCTTTGCCTCAAAGGTGGTGCCATCAGCACGCTGGCACTCAATCATCAGCTCGGCATTCTCGTCATTGTGTGTGCGAAGAAATGATTTGAAGCGTTTCTGCTCCTTACTCGAGATCTCATCAAGAATCGTCAGCCCCTCCAGCTCATCCATATCCATGTAGCCAAATATATCGAGGTAGGCCTGGTTGGCATGCATGTGCATACCTTCATGTACATATGCGATGGCATCTCGCGAACTTGCAATCAGAGCGGTGCAGCGGATCTCCGCCTCCTTGAGTTTTGATTCGGCCTGCTGCAGTTGTCTGCGAACCCTCAGGTCCTGGAATTCACGCTTGACCACAAGTTGCAAATGCTCACCATCCTCTTCTGCAATCAGATCTCTGGCACCCTCCTGCATAACGCCTAGTAACAGTTCAGACTCCTGATCGTCGCCGATGATGATAAGCGGAGTCTCCGGGCTGGTTTCAATGCAGAATTTTGCTCTCACCTGGAACTCATCGCTAGATCCGTTGGCAGAGAGCAGGATCATATCCTGGGCTCTGTTGATCAGTGCATCTTCGATCTCCTCCTGGGTGGAGGCGAAGTCGGGATGAATGGCAAGAGATGCATTCCGCAGTGTACTCACCATGGCTTCTGCACTGTTCAGCGAATTATCGATCACCAGTAGATCAATGGCATCGTCAGGTTTTAGGATATTCATATGCTAAATTCTTTATCTAAATTAGATTGTTACGATATTTTCTAGGCGCTTGTCCTATTCTCGGACAGGCTTCTAGTAACTTCTCAATAACCCAGTGCGGATGGACAGCTTTCAGGTGGGTGCAGTGACATCTTTTCAGGACGTACAGCAGCAGGGATCTATTCACTGCGTCTCCTGAAAAGGTGTTGCTGCACCCCCCCTATGGTATGGACTTTTTGAGAGGTTACCTTCTCTATAGCATTGACCAGATATTATCAAAATCTTTATCCACCTCATCGGTCGGCTCAGCCTTGTCGTCATGTTGGTCATGCAGATAGACAAATTGAAACTGGGAGAAGGCCCCCGTCGATTCCAGTAGGCGGGTTAGACGCACTTTCTGTTGTCCGACGCCGTCATTGATCCAGAGTGTATCCTTAACTTTGAACGGCAGTGTCGGTGTTATAAGGGTTGCCGGTTGTCCGGCGGCCTTTAACTCCGGCAGCAGCAAGCACTTTTGCGGTATTTTGTTGTAATCGCTCTTTCCTGTAAGTCTCGCCTGAATTACAACCGAGTTGGGTGCGATTACCTGCATCCCTATTTGCAGGTTTTGCCTTGGGCCATTTTTCATCCAGCGGGCGATGCCGATGGAGAATCGATACTCGCTGGTGGCTGATTGAATACCAAGTATCTCGCCTACCTTTATTTGAGGAGCATTCGCTCCATGCCAGTTGATACAGTACCCCCCGGCACTTTCATTGATCGTCTTGCATGAGAATGTCTCATGCCCATGGAGCATGTCGGCAGTGGCCCAGCTCGGTGTGATACTGCTGGGGCCTAGACCTCTTCCTCCAACCGAACCTGAAATAATGGTCTCTTCGCCAATCAGTGCGTTATTTGCCCAGCCTGGAACGGCATATTCAGGTTGTATACTGCCAGTGCCCAAGGATTCTGTAATAGGGTTACTATTTTCCAGTTCGAGAGTCGCTGCATCTATATTGAGTGGATTTAGATCACTGGTGTAGATGATGGTGTTTTCATCTGAACTCATCTCTGACAAGTGATCATCCCGGTTTTGTGAATAGTTCGTCTCCGTCTCAGTGGATTTCTGATTTTCAGTGATCAGTCCATAAATGGTGTTAAGTCCTACCGCTATTTTTAGTTCAAAATTGAGGCGGGTTCTGAGAAATTCTCTTGTTGGTGTTGTGCTGAATGTCTCAATCAGCTGCCGCAGCAGGTATTTTGAGCTGTTACCATGGATTGTTCTGGTGTCGTTACTGCTGAGTTCAGGGGGCAATTCGTTAAATGCCTCTTTCAACGCTTTGATCAAATCTCGCAGGTTCAGCAGGCGGCAGTAGTGGTTGACCTCAGCTGTATAGAGCTTTGCGTGTATAGGTGCTGCGTCGGAATGAAGGTCACTAATAAAGTAGCCGGGTTGGTCGCTAATACCCTGGACACTGTCGAGGGCAGCAAGGTCTCGCCACTCAGTCAACCTATTGAAAACATGCTCGATCTCTCGCTGCCTCAAGTTGTAGGGAGCGCTGGCGGAAAAGAGAAGTATCTGTTTATAGAGATCACTGATACTACTGCTCTGCTTGTTACTCGCCTCTTTGATGGGCAGATCGTGAATCCTGTTGCGTTCTGCGTAGGCGTAGAGTCTATGAATCTCTGCCCAGATCTGTTTTGGATAGGGATCATAGATGATAACGGACTGAAAAAGTGTCAACGAAAGATAATGAATTACACGGTGAATAGAGATGATCAGCAGTTTCTTATCAAACTTCTTGGATTTTCCAGAAATTGTATGCTCTATGAAAATTTTGTATGTGATAGCCAGCTCAGAGTAGAGCTCTCTGCTGAGAACCGCGATTTTTCTATTTTTTGCCGAAAGAGGAAACGAGACATCAAAGTAGTATTTTCTCAGGTTATTAGAGATATAGCTGACCGGTTGACGGAATAGCTCTGCAACTTTGATGCGGGTCGGGCTGGATATCTCCAGACGGTTGAATTCAACCAGAGTTTTAAATACCTGGCGGGATGTTTCACCGACATTGGCCATAGGAAGGCGCTTAACCCACTCCTCTACCTCTTTGGGTTTCGAGAGAAATGTATCCACCGAAGCAGCGCTTCGCTCAGGGATGCGCAGTGCGAGTGTGTGCTGTGTCTCCATTGTCGGTAAATTATTGTTCCTATGAGCTCATGGTTGAGCGGCCGGGTGAGTGAAGCCTTAAGCGTCACAGTCACCATACTTTAAATGCACGAATCCTACTATAGTGGGTCTCTGATTGTAAGCTGAATCACCTGTCAAGAGGCTGTTTGTCTGGGTGTACTATCATCTGGTTTTTTATTCCGAGCTATCTTACCGGGGACTTGGATTTCTCACCGGCAGTCTCGCGCACCAGTCTGGGAACCAAGTAACCCGGCAGACGCAGGCGCAAGGCCTTATGGAGTTCAATAGCATGTGTCTCATCTACCTCGAAATGGGCGGCCCCCTCAACCCGGTCAAGCAAGTGTAGGTAGTAAGGGAGCACACCCGCCTCAAACAGTTTTTCACTTAGTTTGATCAGCTCTCCTGTGCTGTCATTAACACCACGCAGCAGAACCGATTGATTGAGAAGAGTGGTTCTATTCGTTCGTACTAGCGCCAACCCCCGGATAAGCGGATTGCTGATCTCTGCAGCGTGGTTGATATGGAGCACCAGGGTTGAGTGAAATCGGCTATCATCCAGTTGAGTGACCAGTTCCGGAGTCAGGCGCTGGGGTAGAATCACCGGGAGGCGACTGTGAATCCGTAATCGTTGAAGGTGGGGGATCTTCTCCAGTAAGTCGAGCAGTTTGGTGAGGCGCTGGTCTGAGAGGGTCAGTGGATCGCCGCCGCTAAGAATTACCTCATTGATCTCGCGGTTACGCTGTAGGTACTCAAGTGCCTGCTCCCATTGGCTGTGGTTGGCGGAGGAGTCACTGAAGGGGTAGTGGCGACGAAAACAGTAGCGGCAGTTGATGCCGCAAGCGCCAGTGGCGATGAACAGGGCACGACCATGGTACTTGTGCAGCACACCGGGAACCACCTCGGTAGCCAGATCTCCCACCGGATCACGGCTGAAGCCCTGATACGGTGAGAGCTCCTCATCGAGGGGCAGAATCTGTCGCAGAATGGGGTCATCCGGGTTGCCCTTCTCAATTAGTGCGGCAAACGCTCTGGGTATCTTGAGACCAAATTCACGTGCTGCCATTTTGGTTGAAGGTAGTCGCCGTCGATCAAGCTCAAGGTAGTCGATCAGCTCATCAACCTGGGTGAATCCGTCCCTTAGAGCCGCTTGCCACTCGGGAATCTGCCATGTGGGTGTTGTTCGATGTATCATCTACCTGCTCAATCAGTGTAATATTCGCGATCTACAAATATTATACAGTTAGGGGCTTCTGAATAAGTCTGGCCGGATTGAATTGTGCTCAGGAGGCACAAGATTAAGGAGAAGATTGCAGCTGAGGCTACCGCCTATAGCTTACATCCCTGTAGCCAATAGCAGGCTATTAGCGCGATTTTCAACACGAAAGTTCAGCTTTCTGTGAAGGTGTTCAGTGCAGCTGAATACCTTCAATCGACTTCTCCTGAGTGCAATAATGGGTCATGATTTGTTCAGAGGTTCCTTAGAACACAGGTTATAATCGGTTGTTTGGTGAGGAAAAATGGCAAGTTACAGCACAAGTGAATTTAAGGGTGGTCTGAAGTTTATGCTGGATGGTGACCCTTGTTCCATTATTGAGAACGAATTCGTAAAGCCGGGCAAAGGTCAGGCATTCAATCGGGTCAAGATTCGTAACCTCAAGACCGGTCGTGTCGTCGAGCGCACATTCAAGTCCGGTGAGTCCGTTGAAGCGGCGGATGTCATGGAAATGGATCTGCAGTATCTCTACACGGATGGCGAGTTCTGGTACTTCATGGATGTGGAAACCTTTGAGCAGCACTCTGCCGATACAAAGGCGGTGGGTGACAATGTTAAATGGCTGAAAGACCAGGACATGTGCACGGTCACTCTCTGGAACGGCGCCCCCATTATTGTCGCGCCTCCCAACTTCGTCACTCTTTCCGTTACCGAGACAGACCCGGGTCTCAAGGGCGATACTTCAGGCGGTGGTGGCAAACCCGCTACCCTGGAGACAGGTGCTGTGGTTCGTGTCCCCCTGTTTGTTCAGATCGGTGAAGTGATCAAAGTAGACACCCGCACCGGTGTCTATGTCTCCCGCGCCAAAGAAGGGTAAGGGCTACGTCATCTGAATCCTGGCAACCAGCGGCCTCTTTCGATGCCATCAAGGCGCGGGAGGTGTTGCTGGCAGCCATCAGAGCCTACTTCTGCCGGGCAGCTGTGCTGGAGGTGGATACGCCAGTTTGCTCCCGTAGTGGAGTGACCGATCCGGCACTGGAGAGCTTCACTGTTCGCTATACTGGCCCCGGTGCCGCTTCGGGGAGAGATCTTTTCCTCCATACCTCCCCTGAATTCCCCATGAAACGGCTAGTCGCCGCCGGTTCCGGACCCATATATCAAATCTGTAAAGTCTTCAGGAATGGGGAGGTGGGCCGTTACCACAACCCTGAATTTACCCTCCTGGAGTGGTATCGCCCCGGTTTTAATCATCACCAATTGATGGATGAGATGGAGCGGTTGATTCAATCCCTGCTTCCCTCAACGTTGCCCGTAGAGCGGGTCAGTTATGCTGATCTATTTGGGCACTATCTGGCTATCGACCCCCACACTGCCACCGTAACGCAGCTGCACCAATGTGCACTGGATCATCAGCTCCCTGGCGCTGATACCCTGAACCTGCCGGATGCGGACGGCTGGCTGGATCTGCTGCTGACCCACTTAATTGAACCGGAGTTGAGCAAGGGACTCTGTTTCGTCTACGACTACCCCGCCAGCCAAGCCTCTCTGGCCAAGCTCAGCGATGGCACCCCGGTCGTGGCGGAACGGTTTGAGCTCTACATCGATGGTGTCGAAATGGCCAACGGCTTTCATGAATTGAGCGATGGGGATGAGCAGCGGCAGCGTTTTCAACAGGAGCAAGAGAAGCGGCTGGCACTGGGGTTGCCTGTGGTGCCAATGGATGAGCGGTTGCTCGAGGCATTGGAAGCGGGGCTTCCCGACTGCTCAGGCGTGGCTTTGGGCATAGACCGCCTGCTGATGCATATCACTGGTGCGGATCACATCAATCAGGTGATCGCCTTTCCACTAGAGAGAGCTTGAGCCCCCTTAACCCTAGATTCCGCAGTTGACCGCTTCATTCTGAGGCTAACTTAATGATATGAGTACGTAACTATTCAGTTACACCATACCCACAGCCGTAGATGCGGTGCCCTCGCCGCGATGAACGCTAATCATTGACACTATCCGCCTCAGAAACCCGCTCGGCAATCTTCTCCCCCATACAAACCGTTGCACCGGGTTTCAACTGCTCCAGCCACTCAATAGCCTCTTTACCAAACAGCAGTATGACAGTGGAGCCCATATTGAAGCGTCCCATCTCCTCACCCTTCTCCAAAAATTCAGGTTCAATGGGGGCGTTGGTGTAATTCCAGCGGGTTACCTGCTGGGAGAGGGGGGTGATGGTACCCGCCCAGACAGTGTCCATGCTGGAGACGAAAATGGCACCGACCATAATCACCGCCATCGGCCCGATCTCAGTATCAAACAGATTGACCAGTCGCTCATTGCGACTGAACAGCCGGGGAACTGTTCGTGTCGTGGAGGGGCTGACGCTAAAAAGCCTGCCGGGTATATGCAGCATCTTTTTCAACATCCCTGAGAGGGGCATATGGATACGGTGGTAGTCCCGAGGAGAGAGGTAGAGGGTGGTGAAACACCCCTCTGCAAACCGCTCGCTCCACTCTTCATCGCCGCCGAGTAGTTCATGGAGGGAGAAGTCGTGCCCCTTGGCCTGGAAAAGCCGTCCGTTAGTAATCTTTCCCGCCTGGCTTACAGCGCCATCCACAGGGCAGATAATGGCCCCTTCTTCCCCTGCAAGGGGGCGGGCACCATCTCGTAGCTTGCGGGTGAAAAACGCATTAAAACTACCGTAGTTCAATGGATTCGGTTCGGCGGCCTGGGACATATCCACCTCGTAGAGGCGGATTGCCCACTGGATCAGCTGGTTCTTTAGTGGTTCCCAGCGACAGCGGGTCAGCCAGTGCATCCCCTGAGAGAGGAGGTGATGGGGCAGCAGATAGAGTAGCAGGGCGAAGAGGCGGTCGATCAGGGAAGGCTCTCCATCGATATTGGGGCGATAGTTGGATTTCATCACTTGTAGCTGTCCGCAAGTTGTTGGATATCAGAAGCGATACTACGGGCATCCACCCTCCCGGTAAATAGTCCAACCAATTCACCCCGGGGATTGATGAGTGCCATGCTGCTGCTGTGGTTGATGCTATAGGCACCGTTTTCTCCCCCCTCTCTCAGGTAGCTCATGCCCAGCTGAGATGCCAGTTGCCTTATCTGTTTATCCTCTCCTGTCAGGGCGATAAAGTCAGCACTGTAGTGGCTGACAAATGGGGTCAACACCTTGAGATTATCCCGTTTTGGGTCGACTGTTACCAGAATCACCGTGGTGTTGCGTTGTAGCTCTGGTTGTACCGCCAGGCGGTTGATAATGTGGGTGGCAAGTGTGAGCTGATCTCTGCTATCGCTCTTCTCGCCCGTGTAGCCGAGAAACAGCAGGCTCCAGTGACCCTTGAGGTTGGCGGCGGTAAAGGGTGTATTGGCGGGGCCGGTTAGCTCAAATGGTGTGATTTTTTGAGGCTGCTGTAGCAGGTGAATCAGCTGCAGCCCCTGATTGATAGGGATCTGCTGATTTCCCCAATAATAGCCGCCATAGATAGCTACCAGAGAGATGATAAAAAGAGAGAGCTTTCGGATCGGAGTAAGATTGGCAGACTTTTTTCGCATGATGGTGTTTATTCTACATAACTATTCAGCTATACCTGATTTTTGGGCTATTTTCGGCAGGGGGCCGGAATATTTACTATTCTACCCGCTATTGATCAGGGGTGTGGTTCCATCCTACGCTTCTGTAATAGCATCAATCTAAATACTCCGTTATATCCTCTCTGTTGAGTCTATAGGAGTGGAATCTGTGGGTCATCTATTGG
>JBEVXV010000624.1:0-4944 GCA_040505915.1 Sedimenticola sp.
CCATACAATACATTTTTTCATAGCACTTTGTAAATATTTCGTAAACCCCCCAACCCCAAATAAAAAAAATAGGGATTTCTGAAGGGGGGCGGGCCCCCCGCCCCACCCCCCTGAATCCGCATCTGATCATTATCATCATCATCGCCACTAATGCAGTTAACGAAACATACGTACCTTTGACGAGAGTGGGTCACAGGCCATCTGATCATAATAATAATCATCATCATCACCCATATCATCACCAACATTATTATTAACACCAGTATCGCCAACACATATATAATCAACATCTGCATCATCACTTGTACCACCGTTATTACCAGTATGGGCACCAAACCATCATCATCATCATGACCATAATCCTCATCACCGCCAATAATGTAGTTAACGAAGCATACGAGTACGTGTCTTTGACGAGAGTGGACCACAGGCCGTCTAATCATCATCATCTTAATCATTATGATCATATGCATATCCATATTATCACCAATATTATTGTCAACACCAGTATCATTAACGCATCTATCATCAACAGCTGCATTATCACTTCCACAATCGCTATCACCAGTATCACCACTAAATCATCACCATCATCACCGCCATTAATGCAGTTAACTAAATACACGTATATGATCATCATCACCGTCATCTTTCTCATAGCCATCACCTTTAGTCATCATCAAACATAATAAAACGTATATAGTATATGTCTTAGTCGTCGGAATAATCACAATTGTTATCGCACAAGTGGGCTATGATAGCACACTGACCGTTCCAAGTCGGGGACCTTGTCTTCATGTTTGCTTGTCTTGTAATATTCCTTTTTGCTATATGTTCTACTTGTCTTGTACTTTTTTTAGGTTGGGTCCGTACACATCTAGTCATGGAGTGACCCTAGTGTATTGTTAAAAATTACATGACAAAGTCAAAAGATCCATGATAATCGCTGAGCACGACTACTAGAAAAATTTATATTGCAAGTGCGGTTTTAAAGACTCTCCAACTATACTATATAATTTTGGTGGGTTCTTCGATCTCTAGGACATATTGTATTATATTATATTTTTCTGTAGGGTGAATGAAAGTTGGTCATGTTTTTTCTGTTTACTTCCCTCTCTTCCCCTTTCTCCTACCTGGCCCCTTTCCCTTGCAGTTACTGCAAAACCAAGTTGACGCTTCTTTTGTCAAGAAAGATTCATTTCCAGTCAGACCGACACATCTGTAGTGAGACCATCCGTTGCATTTATCGCATGCAACACTCTCTAAATCTTTCTGAGCCGGCTCCCATTCACACTGCATGTTGCAGATCTTGCACAAAGAAGCTGCTTGATCTGTTTCACTTTCGGTATCCAACCGGGGCCTCTTATGGCTTTCAGTCTTCTCCCCAAGTGCCTTTACTTTGCTTCGTATCGCCTGTTTTTTCTTGGCCGGAATCGTTCTCTTAAATTCCTTCAGGGTGTCCACAAAAGCCAACCTAACAAAATATTCGGTCACATCCCTGAACAACTCCATCATAAGTGTAAAAACTATTTCATCCTCAACACTGTCGTCCCTGCAATCCGCAAATAACTGTAGCCAATGTTCCGCAAGATGATCATTCCGGTCTACAGCATTTCTGCACAATGTATGCATATTCTCTGCATACATGTGGTAATGTTCAAATGAAAACTGTGCTTGGACGACAGTATTAAGGTTTACAAAAAAATTGAAAACCTCGTCATTGACTATAAACAAGCCGTGCGATAGGTCTTGTTTACTTTGTATTTCATACATGCTGTCATCCTGGGGAGCATTGTCTTCTTGTATCCGGAATTGCTTTAACATCGCCTGTTTCTTATAGGAAAATTTGCGAGTAATTCTACTTCCTTTTGTTTGCTTTCCAATGTTTCTCAGGACAGATTTCCTAAGCCGGTTTGATATCTTATAAACGCATGCCCCAGCAAGATACCTAAGTTTACTTTTTGAAGCAGCAGAATGCTGCATAGGTAGAATGTCATGGCTTTTTAGGTTTTCTTCCTGCCTTACAAGAACCTCTTCGGATTTCTTCTCTATATGTTTGTCCAATAACCAAAATGAAAGTTTGGTTGAGAGTTTGTTTTGCTGCTTTGACAGCACGCCAACATCAAATAATTTTCGACAGGCATCAATGTGAGTGTCACTTACTAAGAAATTGTTAAGTTCTGAGAAAACTACATTCCACTGAGGTGCTTTTACCAATTGTTTGTTAAATATTTTTTGTATCTGATAATACAAATAATTAATATGCTGTTGCATCTCAGCGGAATTCGATTGGTTTTCAGTTAAGCACGTGACAAAAGTGCTATTCTCATTTTCTGTAAAAAAATCATGAACTGGATATGGACATTGTAGCTGTGGCATATCTACGTCTGTGATCACATAACCTACATCACTATCGACAGCCGAACCCTCCTGAGACGTAGAAGGTACTGGTAATGTACATGTACTATAGTCAGGGGCACAACGTGACGTGCAGCATGATCTATCATCAACTGTATCAACATACACCCTATCATAAAATTCGTATACACAAACGGGGTGTCTTAGGCGTGCAGCGTCAATGTTCAAATTTCGAACACGCAGTCCGCTCTTTGATTGTGCCCTTCCTATGGCCACACCCATTTGTCCGGCTGCAAAGAATGAAAAACAATCCACATCTACATACGGTAACGTTCTGCCTTGCGCTCTATGAACCGTCATTGAAAAGGCGAGCATGATTGGATATTGTTTACGAGATGCTATGACTTTGTGTTGTTGACTGTCATAGACATCAAAAGTATATGTTTCCAAAGAAATCAGTTTCCCATTGAAATTCACAACAGGGTGTTCGTCTGTTGTTGTATGATGTACCACCCCTGTCAAGCCATTGTAAAGGTTATCTCCAATGTTACGAATCAGCACAACGGGGGCACCAACCTTTAAGAGCAGAGTTTTTGGTGCACTTATCTGATGCAGTCGAGTGGCACTTCCTGTAAAAGGGAAAATTGTGATTCAAAACATTGAAATAAAGTTTATATAATTTGGAATTTAATACCAATTAGTGTTATTATGTGACCTATAAATAAACAGTATATCATTGGTGCAGAGCACAATCGGCGAAGCAAAATATATTTTATATTTCATGGGTTTTGGGTGACGTCATTTCTGTGACTTGAATTAATAACGTTGGCTATCATTGCTATTGACGTCGCGTGAAAAATTATAGGTGTTCTCGTCACACGGTTCAGATTTGGAAAGAGTGTTTGAACCTTTCTAAGAAATTTTAATATCAAAATAAAAATGTCATATAATAAAACACTTATTGACTAGTGAGGCGTTGAATATGTTCTGATATTCACCGGCAGAAAGTCATATTGCCCTCGGCTTCGCCTCGATCAATATGACTTGTGCCGGTGAATATCATATCTTATTATCAATCGAGAAATATCCGCGTCTGCGATTGGTCAGATGCTGGTCACGTGATCTTTGATCAACATGCATATTGACCAGAGAAAGTATATTCAAAATATCATATTGACCGGAAGGCGGAGCGACGTTGTGGATTGGCTGACGTTTCTTTGACGTAACTAAAAGCCACGACGTTGCTAATAATATCACGCTCTTCACCAACTACGTCACCGAACGTGATGATTATGAATTGCGCCAAAATGGCGTAAAAGAAGAATAATCGTACTGCGTCCTCGGTCGATATCACTTGTATCGGGTCGATAAAACCACGTATTGACCTCACAACAAGGCGATAATTGTATAATATTCTATGGCTCACAAGTCAATAACTGTATACATGTACTACTTAAAGCAAACCGTTCTCATATTATTTCCAAAAACAGATATTCTTTAATCCCTTCAACACTAAGTAACTTAATGGGCTGTTCCATGCCAATTTTCCACGCTATTTCATTGGTCCATTCAAAATGTCAGGCTATTCCATTCTTCAGAAAGGGTATATTTTTCAAATTTGAAGACTATTAGCAAACAGTGGAGATCCTGATGAGACGGCTGGTTACCAGCCGGCTCATCTAGATCTGCACTGTTTGTAAACATTGTCTGTATACAGGTCTGTAGTGTTGAAAGGGTTAAGGAGAAGAATTCATATAAGCTTTTGCAAAGCTTGTTTTCTGATCCTATTGATCCTAAACTTGTTCACATATACATGTATGCTTGTATGTACATATTAATGAAATGAAATACTGTTTAAACTAAAAACAGATACCTTATAAACTTTAGTAGATATCTTGTATACTATATGAGAAATCTACTAAATACTAAAATTTAGTAAGCATCTATATATACTTTATTAAACGATACCTTATTTATTTTATATAATACATGAACTGTAGTTTATAGGATATCTTATATGCGATATCATATATCTACTGACGATATAAGATTTTACTATCAGAAATTTACAAAAGTATATCAGACATCCATAAACTTTAGAAGCTATCTCCTTTATTTCTGTATATAATGCACCTATTAAAGTTAATTACATGTGAAAGTCAAGTCAAAAGATCATTCCATGATGGCCGAATGTAAGACATGATAAAATTGATGAGATATCTTGTTTTGGGGAGTAAATATAAGGATGTCTCGCTGTTGAACCTTTCTTATATTCATTTCCAAAACAATATATCTTATAAACGTTAGTAGATAAGGGAATAATTCATTTTTTGTTGCATATTATATATCGAAAGCAGTTCTGTAAGAGAATAAACGGAAAAAACGTCTGGATCGAATATTTACCGTCATCATGAGCCCTATATTGAAAACACTTTCCCTCCATGGTGTCAAGAATTTCGTGGTTTGTGAAATGCACATCAAAGTTTGTTCCATACAGGTGTGTAGTAGACAAGTCAGCATCCACTGGCAAAGGACGATCGAGATTTTGAAGGAGGTGTATGGTATCTGCAGATGGAGTACCGTCAC
>JBEVXV010000625.1:0-6607 GCA_040505915.1 Sedimenticola sp.
ATGTAACACGTCAGATTGAAATAAGGACCGGTCCCTTCTATTACCTCCCTTTAACCGCTTCACCGACTAGCCAATCAGATGTGGGCAACCTCGTGCTTCCGGTCTGGGATTTCGCCGAGGACAGCGAACTAAGTGGAGACGTCACGGGTTATAGATTGGTAAGCTTACATTGATGGCAGCGGTGTTCTAAATTGTCCCAAATTGCGATACTGTTGTTCGTCCTTAGTTCAAGGCGGTTCGTGAAATTATCGCTGTCTGCGAGACGTGTTGCATTCCGTAATATAGGCTATTTTCGTTTTCGATCATTTGCGAAAACAACAACAACAACAACCAGTTCATTTGCAAACAAACATTTAAACATATAAACATTTATCGTTGAATGGTTCTACACAGATGCTCAGAAGCATTCTGTGTGCAGATTCAAGGGCAAACAATTTTGAAAATTACACACAGCCAGATTTTCACATAGATTATGTTATAAGGAGGGGAGCTACCATTAGTTCTTTGCACAAATTTACGGAAAACTTCCTATCGTCACATACAACAGTTGAGGAGCGATTAAGCGTCAAAGTTTGTGTCGGTATTAATGACCTACTCCGCAAGATTCAACATGACAATGGCCGAGAATTAACAATTGAAAATGTTTCTGTCGATGTTATTTGCGCTCGTCTAAAACAGTTTAAAACATCAATTAAGGAGAAGCGTCCGAACACACTTTTCGGGTTTATCACCATTCCACATTTTTCGTTTGAACGATATATTGATTTTTCAATTTCGCAGCGTAAACTGCGCCATTCAAAATTTTCAGACGCTGAAGTGTCAAATCTTCAAGAAACTATAAACAGCAGTGTAAATGCTATAAATAATTTTATCATCAGTGAAAACGTTTCCGACATAAGTGAGTTGGGAAGACCATTGACAGTTCAATGGCATAAGGAAATCCTTCACCGACATAGCCAGCGAACTGGTAGAAACAAAACTAGACGCATCGTCGATTCGTATCACTTTGGTCGGTTATATGATGGGTTACACGCCAAGTCTCACATAAAACGCAAATGGTTCCGTTCATTGTGTCTCGTGTTTGAGAGAGAACTAAAACAGTCACAGATCGTAGATTGTCATTTGAGTTCATCCGCGTCAAATTATTCCGATACTGTGTCAATCTCGGACTCCGAGTCAGACAGCGAGCCATTGTACAGTTGCTGGAAGAGGCAGAAAACTTGTCACAACTGAAATGAAATGCTGTACATGTAAGTAGTTCTATGGTCCCATGTTGTAAGTAGTATAGTGTGAACGAAAAGTATCAAATTCATTGTTGTCACTCCTGCGGTTTCATTTCTCTGCGGTAAGTGAAACACTCGCTGGCTGATTACGAGACTTGAAACTGCAGCCAGTGCAACCTGGATATGGCAGAGACCAAATTACTCTCCTTGGCTGCCCCCCCTCCCAGATTCGAAGGTGGGCAGGGCGATGATTTTGAAACATGGCTTGAACGTTTTGAAGCCTGGTGCAAAATCCATGCACAGGAAGAGAAAGATAAGTTGGCATTTTTCCCAACTCTGTTAGGAAACTCAGCATTTTCGATTTACAGAGAGTTAGAACAAGACATAAAAGATAATAATTACGCACAAGTCATTGAAGCATTTGTCAAAGCGTATTCGTCAAGTGCGCTCGTGGAGGCATTTCGATCGGAACTGTCTCTTAGAAATAGGCGTGACGGTGAGAATTTAGCCGTTTATATTGGCGAATTAAAACGGTTGGCCCGTCGGGCATACCCAAAGTATGTGGCTTGTAAGGAAGCACTCGAGGACGTTGTGTTAACACGTTTCCTATCTGGAACGGGAGATATTGGAAAGAGAATCAGACACAAATATCCGAAAACAATTGATGAAGCCCTCGAAATGGCTTCAAGACTTGAATGCCGTTTAGAAGTTGAGAAAAACGAAAAAGAACACACTGTAGCACTAGCTGCAGTAGCCGCGCCAAGCACCAATGAAAGTCCCACTGAGATGGAACAAATGAGAATGCAACTCGAAGAGCTTACAACTACGGTTGCTAGTCTTAATGCAACAAAATCAAAAAAAGATCTGAGATGTTTTTCTTGTGGGCACATCGGACATTTTGCTCGCGATTGTTTCCGCGGTCGTGTCGGTCGGCCGCGTAGTTGGCGTGGCGCGCAGAGAGGTAGAAATCGTGGGCGGGGCCGGGGATATGAAAATCCACCGGACTCGTCTTTAAACTACTAGAGGCTGACACTGCACCCCATGTGTCGGCCTTGAGCTCATCAGGGGTTTCATCATCAAACATTTGTACCATTTCATTAGATGGATGTGATGCAAAGGCACTGATTGACACAGGATCAGGTATATGTCTGGTCAGTGACAGATTCAGACTATCTAGTCCCATTCTAAAGCGGAAGAGATTAGACACAAACATTTCAATTGCCGCGTCTTCAGTCAACAACGAACCAGTTAAATTGAAAGGTGTCCTAGAATTAAATGTCAAAATAGGAAATATGGACATACCATTCCCATTTTATGTGTCTGAACAAATGGTCAATCCAGTCATACTCGGGTGGAATTTTTTACAACATACAGGGCTAAAGATAGACAGCAAACAAGGAGTGCTTGAACACGGAACACACAAAATACCGTTAATGCCATTATGGCGCGCTTTTCCTACGACATGCACAGCCCTCTTGAGACAAACTGAGACAATTCCCCCAAGAACAGAGGTGACTGTCTGTGCGAGACTCGAACCTGATAAGGCATATGATTTGGTACCAAATGGTTACTCTGGAATCTTGGAACCGGAAGACGTTTATAGGCAGGATTCTGGACTACTGGTGGGAAGGACGGCTTGCACGGTGCGAAATGGCTTTACATTAGTGCGTATTGTCAATGTATCTGAAGCGTCCATAGAACTTCATAAAGATACACCCATAGGTTTCTTTCATGCAGCTGTTCAACAGGGTGTTAAAGTAGCACGGGTTGGGGTATATGAACTGATCGAAATGGCACCGGCAGAAAAAGAACAAACAAAACGAGCGAAATGTGTACCTGATGTTGACTTGACCAAATCAAAACTCAGCGAGTACCAAAAACATGATGTTCAGTCCTTACTAAGTCGCTATTCAGATGTCTTCGCCAAGGATTCCACAGATCTTGGAAGAACAAATATCGCGAAACATACCATTACTACTGGAGACGCTCCACCAGTAAAGCAAGCTTATAGACGTGTACCAGGCAATCTAAGAGATGAAGTACAGAAGCAGACCGCATCAATGCTGTCCAATGGAATTATAGAGGAAAGCAAAAGTGCTTGGAGTTCACCAGTAGTACTAGCTAAGAAGAAGGATGGTAGTTTAAGATTCTGTGTTGATTACAGACGGCTAAATGCAGTAACACACAAAGATGCGCACCCCCTGCCACGGGTTGATGATTGCTTAGATGCGTTGTCTGGTGCGACTATATTTAGTACGTTGGATTGTGCTTCGGGCTACTGGCAAGTTGAAATGGACGAAGTTGATCGTGAAAAGACTGCATTTTCGTCGGGAAATAATCTGTACCACTTCCGGGTTATGCCATTTGGTCTCACGAATGCGCCTGCAACATTCCAACGTCTAATGGATCTGGTACTCAGTGGTCTCCACTGGACTGCATGCTTGGTCTATCTCGATGATGTGATACTGTTCACCAAAACTGTAAACGAGCACATGCGGCTGTTGGAAGATGTTTTGACACGATTACGACAAGCCGGTCTGAAATTAAAGCCTAGCAAGTGTCACCTCTTCCAGGACAAGGTCTCATTCTTAGGTCACGAAGTGTCAAAGGATGGTACAGCGCCAGAAACTAGAAACATAGAAAAAGTAAAGAATTTCCCTGTCCCTCGATCAATCCGTGAAGTTAAAAGTTTCGTGTCTTTGGCATCCTACTATCGTCGTTTTGTCCATGACTTTTCTTTACTTGCCGAACCCCTTCTAGAACTAACACGCAAGGATGTAGAGTTTGTGTGGACAGATCAGTGCCAAAAATCATTTGAGACACTTAGGGATGCATTGACACACTATCCTATTCTGGCATTTCCTGACTTCCAAGAACCATTCATTCTGATGACTGATGCCTCCAAATTTTCAGTCGGGGCCGTGCTGTCACAAATACAACAGGGCGAAGAAAGGGTTATAGGCTATGCCAGTGCCTCTTTGACAAGTGCAGGACGAAATTGGAGCACATTTGATAAAGAATATTGGGGCGTGGTTTGGGGAGTACGGCATTTCAGGCCATATCTTTGTGGAAAGAGATTTAAAATCTACACTGACCACAAGCCATTGTTAAACATAAAGTCGTTAAACAATGATAGCGATCCTACCGGCAGAAGAACACGTTGGTCCATCGAACTCAGTAGCTATGAATATGACATTCATTATAAGAAGGGGGAGGAAAATACCAATGCTGACTGTATGTCACGTATTCCTATCAGTCAAACTGACGTGCATAACGCTACTCAGGAGGATGCACCACCATCTGGACGGGATTCAACAGGTATTATTGAGAACATCAATGTTGCACAGGAACAGGATAAAGATCCAGCTCTAAAGTATGTGAAGGACATGCTGAGAAATAATGATCATCGTAGCGGTACTAAACAGACAGCGGAACTCACATACTTCTGCAAACAGAGGGACAAGTTTAAACTGTCAGACGACATCCTGTACAGGTACGGTTCTGATCAAAATGGTAACCAGCATCGCCAAATTGTAGTACCAAAACAACTCACACGTGTCGTGCTAGAGGCACAACATAGCTGCGCAACAGGTGGTCATTTGGGACTTGAGAAAACGCAACAGAAGATTCAGCTGAAATATTTTTGGTACAGCATGCATTCACACATTAAGAATTGGTGCAAGTGTTGTGAGAAATGTGCAGCAGCAAAATCAGACTCAGTCAAACCACGAGCTCCGCTTGTTCAAGAACAATCTACAAAACCGTTTGAGCGTTTAGCCATGGATATTGTTGGCCCAGTTACAACTTCACTCGAAGGCAACCGATTCATATTGGTTGTGACTGATTACTTTACTAAATGGCCGGAAGCTTTTCCTCTGAAAGATCACAAAGCGACAACTGTAGCTCGAGTTCTTGTTGATGAAATCATCTGCAGATATGGCATTCCACAGAAACTTCACTCAGATCAGGGTCGGGATTTTGAATCCAATGTTATTCAAGAGCTGTGTACACTTTTGGACATAAAAAAGACGAGAACAACACCATACCATCCGGCATCAGACGGACTGGTCGAACGATTGAATAGAACCCTTGTCCAAATGTTAAGGACTGTTGTTAACGATGACCAAAAGGACTGGGACAAGAAACTTCCGAAGGTGTTGCTCGCATATCGTTCTAGCGTACATTCCACCACAAAGTTCACTCCCCATTTCCTTATGTTTGGAAGAGAAGTACAACTGCCTGTAGATGTGATGTTTGGGGGAATGGGAGAAAGATTTCAGTCACAAAAGGAGTATGTTCAAAAAACGAAAGCTCATCTCGATGAAGCATTCCAAATGGTGCGCTCTAATAGTAAAACTGCATTGAAACAGCAGAAAAAGGTATATGACAAGAAGATACATGGGTCGCCATTTGAGAAAGACGATACAGTAATGATTTACTGTCCAGCGGTGAAACAGGGACTGTCAAAAAAGCTCCATAAATGCTGGGATGGCCCCTGGTCCATCGTCAAGAAAATATCGGATGTCATCTACCGGGTAAAGAAGAAAGGAGCAAGAAGGAGGATGGTGGTTCATTTTAACAGACTGCGAAAATTTGAATCATTACCAGCGGCAGACACTAGTCAAGAACCTACAATGGATAGTCAATCATTAGGCTTTGAACCGCGAACATTTGACTCATTACCAGCAGAAAACACTAGGCAAGAACCTGCAATGGATAGTCAAACATTAGGCTTTGAACCCTCGTCAGACAATCCAGGACCTGGCATCTTAGTAGGCATACCAGGTGATGTTGTTGATCGTATTAACGAAACACCAGCTAGCGAAGGAGATGATGACTCTGTGAATGACATCGGATCGTCAGAAAGCGATGGAGCTGACTCTGACAGTGAGCTCAATGTTGACACACGGGGTGCATATAGGACGCGATCGGGTAGGAACACAAACCGACCTGCGCGTCTGCGTGATTATGTGGTCTAATATCACATTGTCACATGTAAATAGTTTGTATATAATAATATTGTGGCTTACGGCATGAGCCCTGTTACTTGCTGTATATAGATGTAACTACCGGTAAGCACCGATGAGCAACAGTTTGCGATTATTACACGGATTATGATACATAATCGGTA
Organism: Sedimenticola sp.; assembly: GCA_040505915.1. Classification (GTDB taxonomy): domain Bacteria; phylum Pseudomonadota; class Gammaproteobacteria; order Chromatiales; family Chromatiaceae; genus Vondammii. Next base: position 6,355 of record JBEVXV010000625.1, read on the forward strand.
TGTTGATGCCGATGCATCAGCTACCATACTTTACTATCACATGAATACTATCGGCTATAATTATTATCACTGCTACCTTCATTAATTACTATCACACACTGTAAGCACTGTACTTAGTAGGAACCTCGCATCACTTCGTGTTTTTTTTTATGGGGGGGAGGAATGTAACACGTCAGATTGAAATAAGGACCGGTCCCTTCTATTACCTCCCTTTAACCGCTTCACCGACTAGCCAATCAGATGTGGGCAACCT
>JBEVXV010000626.1:0-1776 GCA_040505915.1 Sedimenticola sp.
CAACCGCCTCAGCCAACCCGATCTCGTGGGCGATGGTGTTGAGCTTGGGGATATCCAGGTCTTGCTCCAGCCGACGCCAGGCTTCCAGCCTGATCTCCCGGGGGCACATGACACTGTCGATACCGGCGAGGGTGATGCCTCTGAGTATGAATGGCATGACGGTGGTCTTCAGGTCGAAGCCGCCGGCGAGACCGCAGGCGGCCACCACGCCGCGATATTTGGTGGCGGCGCAGGCGTTGGCCAGCACATGGCTGCCGACCACATCCACCACACCCGCCCAGCGCTCCCTACCCAGAGGCCTGCCGGGTTCGGCATATTCGGAACGGGGCATAATCTCAGAAGCACCAAGGGCGGTGACGTACTCCGACTCATCGGGTCTCCCCGTCATGGCAACCACTTGGTAGCCCAGTTTTGCAAGGATGGCGATTGCCACACTGCCCACCCCTCCAGTGGCTCCGGTTACCAGAATCTCCCCGCTCTCCGGTGTTACGCCATGCTGTTCCAGCGCCATGATGCAGAGCATGGCGGTGTAACCCGCCGTACCGATGGAGATCGCCTGCTTCGGAGTTAAGTTCTGTGGCAGGGGAACAAGCCAGTCGCCGTTGAGCCGCGCTTTTTGCGCCAAACCGCCCCAGTGGGTTTCACCAACACCCCAGCCGTTGAGCACCACGGCATCACCGGCGCTGTATTCCGAGTGGCTGCTGCTCTCTACCGTACCGACCAAATCGATGCCGGGTACCATGGGGAATTTGCGTACCACCGGAGATTTTCCGGTGATCGCCAGACCGTCCTTGTAGTTCAGCGTCGAATACTGAACATTGATAGTGACATCCCCCTCAGGCAGTTGTGCCTCGTCGATCTCCTGCAAGGCTGCACGGTAACCGTCATCATCTTTTTCTATCAATATGCCTTTGAACATGGTGATTCCTCGTTAAACAGACTGTTCGTATAGTGTTAAAAACTGACCTAATTACCCCTGAAACTCAGCCGGAAATGAACGCAAATGAACGCGAATATGGCTCTTTACTGGTATATTGTTTGGGCATTGATCCCTAACAACCAAGAGCATGTTCTGACGCTTTGCATTTGTAGGAGCGAACTTGTTCGCGATGGACTCCGAAACATGCTCTTCGCGAACAAGTTCGCTCCTACACCTGACATCAGGGCTGCTTTATGAGTCGGCTTCAAATATTTGCAGCCAACACTCTATGACTTATTCAGTTCCGGCTTGCCACTCGATACCGCGGTGAAATAAAAATCAGCGAAGGCCCTCAGTGGTTCCGGCCCTCTCTCCAGTTTGGCCCGCAGTACCGCCCCTTCCCAGCCGATCCAGAACACTTCGGCCAGTTTTCTGCAATCAGCGCCGGGCGTTAGTTCCCCCGCCTCTTTCGCCGCTTCCAGACAGGACTCAACTCGGCCTTGCCAGGCTGTAAACACCGCTTTCAGCTGCTCACGAAACAGCTCTGGAAGACTCCCCATCTCCTGACCCAGGTTGCCCACCAGGCAGCCGCGCTTAAATTGGTAGCGTGACATACCGGCCTCTGCGTCGGCGACAAACGCCTGTATACGCGCCAGGGGAGGGCGGGTTTCATCCTTGAGAAAGTGATCAAGCTTGTGTTCGAAGTAGTCGGCGTAACGTTTTATCAACGCAGCACCAAACGCATTCTTACTACCGAAGTAGTGGTAGAAAGAGCCCTTGGGAATACCCACCCGGCGCAAAATCTCATCGATGCCGGTGGCCGAAAAACCCTTTTCCGTCAGGATCTCCACCCCTGA
>JBEVXV010000626.1:1876-6961 GCA_040505915.1 Sedimenticola sp.
CTCTGGAGTTGCAGACAGCACTCATGGAATATTAGAATACGATTAAATATTGATTAAATCTGTCTTACGATATCGCCGCTCGTCACCTATCCTAAGCGGGGATGTTTGAATTTCTAATAGTTGGGGTTTACCAAGTATGCAGGATCCAACAACACAGTCCGATCGCGATATTGGCAATGTAGAGGTCAAGGAGACCACTTGCTATATGTGCGCCTGCCGTTGTGGCATCCGGGTGACCTTGCGTGACGGCGAAATTCGCCATATCGAGGGTAATCCCACTCATCCCCATAACCAGGGGGTGATCTGCGCCAAGGGCTCCTCCGGCATTATGAAGCAGTACTCGCCGGCACGTATCACCAAGCCGCTGCTGCGCAAGCCCGGAGCCGAGCGTGGTACCTCGGATTTCGAAGAGATCTCCTGGGAGAAGGCTTTCGGTATCATGGAGGAGCGTCTGGCAAAGATTCGTGCCGATGATCCCAAGAAGTTTGCCCTCTGTACCGGTCGTGACCAGATGCAGGCGCTCACCGGCATGTTTGCCAAGCAGTTCGGTACACCCAACTACTCGGCCCACGGCGGCTTCTGTTCGGTAAATATGGCCGCCGGTATGATCTACACCATCGGTGGCTCCTTCTGGGAGTTCGGTGGTCCCGATCTGGAACGCGCCAAGCTGTTTGTGATGATCGGCACCGCCGAGGATCACGACTCCAACCCGTTGAAGATCCACCTATCAAAATTCAAGCGTCGCGGCGGCAAGTTTATCTCCATCAACCCGATCCGTAGCGGCTACTCGGCTATCGCCGATGAGTGGGTGCCGATCAAGCCGGGTACCGACGGTGCCCTGATGATGGCGCTGATTCACCAGTTGATCAAACAGGGGCTTTACGACCGCGAATTTCTCATTCAGTACACCAACTCCGCAGAGCTGGTGATCAATGATGAGAGCCGTGATGACCATGGCCTCTTCAAGCGCTTTGAGATGCATATCGAAGAGGGGTGTTTCGATCCTGAAAACAAGCTCTGGTGGGATCCTGAACTGGATAAGGCGATCTCCACCCATACACCGGGTGTTGACCCACGCCTGTTGGGTGATTTTGAGCTGGAAGACGGCACCCCGGTAAAGCCCGCTTTCCAACTGCTAAAGGAGCGGGTGGAGGAGTATACCCCCGAGTGGGCCGAAGGGATCACCGGCATACCGACAGAGACCATTATCCGCCTTGCCCACGAGATGGGTGTCACCGCCCGTGACCACCAGATCGAGTTGCCCATTCAATGGATCGATTGCTGGGACAATACCCACGAATCGGTGAAGGGCAACCCGGTGGCCTTCCATGCCATGCGCGGTCTGGCCGCTCACTCCAACGGTTTCCAGTCGATCCGTGCCTTGAGCATTCTGATGACCCTGCTCGGTACCATCGACCGGCCGGGCGGTTTTCGTCACAAGGCGCCCTTCCCGCGCCCGATTCCTCCCTGTCCCAAGCCGCCCAACAGTCCCGATGGAGTGCAGCCGAATACGCCTCTCGATGGTATGCCTCTGGGCTGGCCCGCCAAGCCGGAAGACCTCTTTATCGATGACGAGGGTAAGCCGGTGCGTCTCGACAAGGCGTTCTCCTGGGAGTATCCGCTGTCGGTTCACGGGCTGATGCACAACGCCATCACCAACGCCTGGCGGGGCGACCCCTACAAGATCGACACCATGCTGCTGTTTATGGCCAACATGGCGTGGAACTCATCGATGAATACCGCCAGTGTGCGGGAGATGCTGGTTGATAAGGAGGAGAATGGCGAGTACAAGATTCCGTTCCTTATCGTCTGTGACGCCTTTCAGTCGGAGACGGTGGCGTTTGCCGATCTGGTGCTGCCGGATACCACTTATCTGGAGCGCTACGATGCGCTCTCAATGCTCGACCGGCCGATCTCTGAGTACAGTGGACCGGTGGATTCGGTGCGTATTCCGGTGGTGCCACGCACCGGCGAGTGCCGACCGTTCCAGGAGGTGCTGATCGAGCTGGGCAGCCGCCTCGGTCTACCCGCCTTTGTCAAGGAGGATGGCTCGCGCAAGTATCGGGACTATCCGGATTTCATCACCAACTACGAGACCTCCCCCGGTTCCGGTATCGGCTTCCTCGCCGGCTGGCGCGGTAAAGGGGGGGAGAAGTTCCTCAAGGGTGAGCCCAATCCCCGGCAGTGGGAGATGTACCAGAAGAACGGCTGCGTCTATCACCATGAGTTGCCCAAGTCTTACCAGTACATGCGTAACTGGAATAAAGGTTACCTGCAGTGGGCCCGCGCTCACGGCATGACCCGTTACGCCGAGCCGATCACTATCCATCTCTACTCTGAGGTGTTGCAACAGTTCCGTCTGGCGGCCCAGGGTAAACGTGCGGGGCGGCAGCCACCGGATCATCTGCGCAAGCGCATCGAGACCCATTTTGATCCGTTGCCGTTCTACAGTGAGACGCTGCTGTCACGGCTGTCGGATACCCACGACTATCCGCTCAACGCACTCACTCAGCGGCCGATGGCGATGTATCACTCGTGGGACTCTCTCAACGCCTGGTTGCGTCAGATTCACACCCACAACTACCTCTTCGTTAACCCGCTGCTGGCCAAGTCCAAGGGGATTGAGGATGGCGACTGGATCTGGGTCGAGTCTCCCACCGACAAGGTGCGCTGTATGTGCCGCTATTCCGAGGCGGTGGAACCGGGCACGGTGTGGACCTGGAACGCCATCGGCAAGGCGCCGGGTGCCTGGGGTCTGTCACCCAAGGCCAATGAGTCCCAGAAGGGGTTTTTGCTCAATCATCTGATTCCGGAAGAGCTGCCCCCTTGCGATGCCGGGGATCACCTCTCCAACTCCGATCCCGTCACCGGCCAGGCGGCCTGGTTTGATGTGCGGGTGAAGATATACAAAGCGGAGTCGGGTGAGCCGAAGCAGACCTCTCCACAGTTTAATTTGCAGAAGTTGGTGCCGGGGCAGAAGGGCCGTCATGGCCGTTGGCAGTCTTACTTTGCCGGCATCTTTCGGCGTAAGGCGGGGATAGAAAAATGACACAACTCGCACTGGTTATCGATCTCAATGTCTGCGTTGGCTGTCACGCCTGTGTCACCAGCTGCAAACAGTGGAATACCTCCGGTTGGGCCGGTCCGCTGCCGGATCAACGCCCCTATGATGAGGATCCCTCAGGGGTCTTCTTCAACCGGGTTCAGACCTACGAAATAGGCTGTTTTCCCAATACCGAAACACTCCACTTTCCCAAGTCGTGTCTGCACTGCGAAGATCCCCCATGCGTGCCGGTCTGTCCCACCGGGGCAAGCTACAAGCGTGAGGACAACGGCGTGGTGCTGGTGGACTACGACAAATGTATTGGTTGTAAATATTGCTCCTGGGCCTGCCCTTACGGTGCCCGTGAGTTTGATGAGTTCAACCGGGTGATGAAGAAGTGCACTCTCTGTATCGATCGTGTTACCGACATGAAGCTGCCTGAGTCGGAGCGTAAACCGGCCTGTGTGTTGGCCTGTCCCACCAGTGCCCGTATCTTCGGTGATGTTCACGATCCCGACTCAGATGCCTCCAAGGCGATCCGCGAAGAGGGCGGCTATCAGCTGCAGCCGGAGTGGGGTACCCAGCCGGCTAACCACTATCTGCCGCGGCGCAAGCAGCGTATCTATATCAGTGAGGATGAATTGGTGCGCTCAGATAATCCCCTGCGCAAAGAAGAGGAACTGCCATACGATCAGGGTGAAACCCTGGACGATGTGGCTTGGTAATTTATGGCTACCCATAAGTTCAGAAAAGCAGGACGCAGAGAAAAACTGTTTTTCTCAACACGCAAACTCTGCGATCTCTGCGTCCCTTTTTTTCGTTTTTGAATGAACACTATTTAGGAATTAGATAGAATGCATCCGGCATTTTCAGTCATTTTTCTTACCACCCTGATCGGTGTTGGCCAGGGTCTGTTTTTGGCGCTTTATACGGGGCAGGTCTATAGCCTCGCCAATCTTTTGCCGGCGCAGGCGAGCCAGGGTTTCTATGCTCTTGGCAGCTTTGTTGCCCTGATTTTTCTGGTTGCCGGGCTGCTCGCCTCATTCTTTCATCTGGGACACCCGGAGCGGGCATGGCGGGCCGCCGCCAAATGGCGCACCTCCTGGCTCTCCCGTGAGGTGATTGTACTGCCTGCTTTTGTCGGGCTGGTGCTTCTCTACGCAGGGATTCACTACCTGGAGTGGACCGGGCCGCTGTTCACCGTTTCCGGTAAATTACCGGTGGATCTTACCCTGATCGTCGGTTTTCTTGCCGCTGTGGCAGCATTTGCGCTCTATATCTGTACCGCCATGATTTATGCCGGTGTGAGATTTCTCAAGGAGTGGCACTCACCGTTGACGGTGGCTAACTACACTTTTCTTGGTCTCGCCTCCGGCTTTATGTTGGCAGCTGCTTTCTCCGCTTACGGCGGTACCGATCTGGTGGCCTTCTTCGGCACCTGGGCGGTGATCTTCACCTTTGCGGGCGCGCTCTCCCGCAGTGCCTCACTGCTAAGGAACCGAGGTCTGAGCCATAAACTCAACCTGACTTCAGCCATTGGTGTGCGTCACCAGCAGATGGCTCAGTTGACTCAAGGGTTTATGGGTGGCTCTTTTAACACCCGTGAGTTCTTTCATGGTAAGAGACCGGCACAACTGAAAGTGATCAAGTTCACTTTTCTGTTGCTGGTCTTTCCGCTACCCGTGGCGATGATGGCCACCGCCTATTTTCTCGAGTCGACCTCTCTGCCAATCGGTGCTTTTGTGGTGCAGTACATCGGACTGTTGGCTGAGCGCTGGTACTTCTTCGCCGAGTCGCGTCATCCACAGAATCTCTACTATCAATCCATGGCCTGATAGTGTTAATGGGCCTGTAACTGTTCAGCTTACCTCTAAAATTCGCCATTTCTGCGTTACAAAATGATCATTTACAGTCGTAAACTCACATTTTGCGCCTTGAACTGGTGGGTTTTAGGGGCAACCTGAGCAGTTACAGAACTTTTAAACAAAAAGACGGTGTGCTCAGTTTTTATCTTCAGTATTTCGACAGTGGGAATTTGGATA
>JBEVXV010000627.1:0-3422 GCA_040505915.1 Sedimenticola sp.
AAGCAGAGGTATTGCGTAAGTGTCCAGTGCAGTGGTCTATTGCGATGCCTGCTATTACTGTTGGTGATACTCATATTCTTGTGTGTAGCATCAAGATAATGTCGCATAGACCTGCGCAATGAATTTCTGCTTTTATCTCTATACACTTGCCCCATATTTTGATCATCGGTATCTTCAAGCTTAACGGTAGCACTCTGTAGGTAATAGGCGTGTGCTTTACGTTTTTCAACCGTCGCCTTTAGACTGGTATATTCAATTTCGTAAATAGCATCATCAGGAATGTGGTCAAGGGTGTTATTCACCTTAGCCGCAAGTTTCTCTATATCATCAATGCATGACTCGCCGGGTTGCGTGGATGATTCGAGCTGTACCGTGTAATCCAGCCGATGCAAAGCAACATCAATGCTTCTTATTGTTTGCTTATAACGAAATTCAGTGAGTTGTTCCGTTAGATTCTTTGGAAAGGCCGCATAGGCCACCAAAGCAGCCCAATCATGAACCCCACCATCATGGTATGAATAAAGCCGATTGCGCAGTTGGTGCAAGGCAATTCGTGGGTCTACGCCGCAGAGCAACTCGCGATAGATCACCTGCGCTAATATTATGGATCCATCGAATGAGAGTGGAAATTGCGAAGCAATAACCAGTGGTATGCCCGTCTTATGCAGTTCATGCGCAAAGCTTGCACCATCGTAGATCACCTCTTTAACATTAGCACTGTCGCAGCTGGCGAGGGTAACCAGCAAAGGGCGGCTGGCTTCTGCATTTGGGTTACTGCAACCATGTTGTAAGGGGCTTAAAGCGGCCGCAAGACGCCGTCCATGTACAACTTCGTAAGCCCCCATCTGTTGGGGTGATTTTCTAAGACGGAGGCCAAAGGGCTTTCCTGATCGTTGTCTATTTTTGTCACCATGCGCAAGAATGTGGACGTGAGTGTAGCTATTTTTTAGGCAGGCCTCATTGATATCTGAGACGCTAGCTTCCGGCAGTACGGTAATCCATTCATCCAGCGCATCAGCAATCGCTTCATCTGATGTTTCCCCATAACGTAGCCATGGCTTAACCGCCTCTATCAGGGCCTGAGTGTGTCGTAAGAGTAGCTCCTCATTGGCAATTCCCGCATGGGCAAACAGAATGCGTGGTTTGCGGTTCCAGGGGACGTCACTGCCAACGACATTACGAACTTGCCGAGTAATGCATATCGGCGAAATATTCTGCATTAAGAGCCAATTCCCCTCCCCGCCATGACAACCTAAGGGAACCTTTGCTAACTCAAACGGAAGTAGTGCCAACTCTGAGGCTGAAAGGACCAGCTGGAGATGAGTCAGGGGAGGTTTTGCATCTACAGCATCATTAAGTTCTGATGCAAATCCTGGCACAGCAGAAAAGATGCGCGCCATCTGTTCAGCAGTTTCATCTATGATCTCCTGGCGTTGGGCGGTTTGAGTGTCGGTATCTCTTTCACTCTCATCTTGACTGTTTTTGTTTTCATAACGCAGTGCGCTTAAACGGCCAAGAAACTGCCTGTGTTCGTAAGGCACATTTATTGTTGTAGCACCATAGTCACCACAGAGCGCGATATAATCAGTAAGCGGTGAAAGCAGCTGATTATGGGCCGGGCCATGACGAAGAAGTTCAAAATTGATAGTCCGTATCTTTGTCATGTGACACCTCAGAAAGAGTATTTTGATTTAGTGATAGGGACCAGTTCCCCCCGTGCGGTTGCTCTACATAATTCACTAACCACATGTCCAGTGCTGTTGTATTGAATGCGCGCTAGCGTAGGCTGATGCAGTAATAAACTTGCAGCCTTACCGTTACCGGTCGGGATTTTGCATTTTTTCAATGCCGATCTATCGCCAGATTTAAAGACCTTGTATACATCGAAAAATGCAGCCTTGTCATTGAGTAGCGCGGTAGTCAGTTGGATCAAGGTAGCCCAGGTACCCGTATTGTAGTAGTAGCCGTGATTCTCTTTTCGTTGATGTGCGCGATAGAGATGGGTATGACCTGCAATGAGAAAATCGATATCCGAACCCGCCAGTTTATCCAATTCATCGAAGTTCTCATCCGGCCCATCGATATCAAAGGTCTTATCTCCCAACAGCTGTTTTTGTAGTTTGATTCTTAACTCTTCGGCCCTTTGCTCATCGCTTTTACCCAGTAGCCGATCCCAGAACTCCAGGCCTAAATATTCACCACCGCCTCCCTCTTTGAGATAGAGCGTTTCAGCCTGTTCATTTTCTGACTCCCTGAAGGCCTTTATAAGGAGTTTTCTAGATGCCTCGGTGTTCAGATTACGAGTGCTCTCCCCTATGAGATCAGAAAATACCTCTTCACTGCTGGGGAGAGTGGCATTTACTTTTATTTCATCTTGAGCGGCAAGAAAACCAAACCAGTGTCGCCAGCCGTCCCGCTGTTTAACCATTCCAATCTTGGATAGTTGGGCGAGCTGGCTTGCCAGCTCTTTGGTTTTTACCAGGTGGGCGAGTATCGGCAGGATCGCCTCTCGTTCAGGCTTTAGAAGGTCAGCAATAGGGTAGTCTCGTTTTATCTTGTTCATTACGTCCAGCACAAGACGGGTACCTGCATTTGCGTCCCATTCGGGCGGCGCCTGCCCTCTGACTAATGATTTTCGGACCTCTTGCAGAGCTGAATAATCTACCAGATTCCAGACATCAGCCTCATTCCCATGCATGCAGAGAATGTTTCTACTATTAATTTGGCACCTATATCCAGTACCGTCAAAAGAGAAGTGGATACGCCCCTTGGCCGCTACTTTACCCTTGGATAGGTGATTAATAAGGGTAAGCTTGACTTCTGGCAGGGCCAGCTCAAGATCATGATTTCCAAGAACCAGTATGAGCTGGTTATCAGCTTTGGCAATAAATCGCTGTAATGCACCCCAGACGGGTTTGAATGCAGGATCTTGAAAGATACGCTTTAACTTGGCAACAGCTCCAAAAGTATCCAGATATTTTGGGTTAGCCTCAGCAAGAAAGTCGACGATATCCCCATTCAGCACAAGCCCTATTCGTCTGCCTGCTTCCGTATGGGTGTAAAGCTTATCGATAGTGGCCTTAAGTAAACTACCTTGTTCAAAAACTTGGAATTCATCCTGACCGCCTAGATGCAAGTCGGAGACAACATACAAGTCGTCGAATTGGTCGGTGACTGTCTCGGTATCCATACGCACTAACTCTCAATCTTATAGTAATATAATCGGCCACACTCAGATGCGGGAAGGTTGTAGAATATAACACTAGATAATATTTTAAGTCACCTTTTTATAAGGCAGTGGTGGATCTGCTGTAGGGGATCATCATGAGCCCTAGGAGCCTGTCCGAGAATAGGCACCGTAGCGAGGGAAGTCCATTTTGAGTCATTTTTCCCGGTCATTTGAGGCGAATAGTTACTCTTAT
>JBEVXV010000628.1:0-7115 GCA_040505915.1 Sedimenticola sp.
ACCAATCCTCCAGTTGTAGGAGGAGATATAAGTAAAACAAAAACTTTAACCAAAACTTTAACCAAGGTTGCTAAGTCATTTGACATTGACGTTGTAGTCCAGTCAGATTATGACATATAGGGGACCCACCCAGGACAAATTGTAACATTTAGTATCTCAACTGTTTTGAATAGTAGGAACCTTATACAATTACCAAAAAAAAATCGGCTGACCTTGTAAATATGAAAATTTCTTTTTTTTGCATGAAAGTATGTCATATAAAACAAAATAAAAATACAAATAGTGAAAATGAGTTGACGCGATTCTTGATTGTATAACTTGCTATCATGCTGCATTTGCAGACGGAAAACAATTTCTGGACAGCTAAATATTGTAATATAGGGGTTAGCGTGGGAGGAAATGGCCAAACTAAAACTAAATCATACATTTTGGCGCTTGCGTAGTGAAATTACCCCACCCACTAACGTTAACTTAGGCATTATTTTGGCTATACTGACACATTGACAATTTCAATGAACGAAATATTCTCAAATGTATTGCGTATGCCATCTATCAATGTGTAATTCTATTTGTATACCATTTCAACTGTTGACACTGGCCATCGGACCGTTATAAGACAGTGTCATGGCCCATGGTACCTACCATAATGGAAACATAATTAAAATGTAATTCCAGAAAATGGATATCCCATATTAACCTGAACGTACGTCTCTTTCGGTTAGACATATGAAGATTGTCACACAGGACACTCCCCCAAATCGATAATTAGTGCCGCCGGCATGATTTGTTTCAATAACGAAGTTATCTAATATGATGGATATACCACATCTGTCCAGCTAGTCAGTTCGGTTGACCGATATACATTCTAAATATACATATGTCAATGACCAAAAAGCATGTAGATGACCTCGAACGTCTTACCGTTTCTCATACGGCACACTTGACCTATTCATGTATCTAGATAATCTTCATCACGGATAGATAAAGACACTTCGGGAGAATTTAGACAACTCACACCTTTGCATTCTCCACACATTGCAGAACACTCGAGTCCATGTTTCTTACACGAGCATCGGGTTGTGTGACAGTCGGTTTTGCATTTGCATCTTATGACGTTTAGTAAGTGACCTGGAGCAGGAGGTTTGTCAGTTTGTGTACCAACCATTGTGCCATTTTTCACAATCCATCCCCATTCGTCAGCCTGCATGTCGTCTCTGCCTTGCCATTCTTGCACCTGGTGGTAAACTCTGAAACTGTGATATTTAGCAGCTGCCGACGTTGGTGGAATATTTTCTGGTCCCACAACCTTGCTGCTTGATCCAACCTTCTGGAAAAACCTACTTTGTCTCAGCATATCCAAAGTTTCAGAGTCTTCGCCATTATACAAGCTGACCAAAGCCCGTTCACCAGCTGCTGCAATCGTCTGTTTTGTAGCACTCTTCTGATCAAAAACAGCTGCTTGTTTTCGAAATTTAGAGTCAGCTTGGAACCTTTTCAGGGACAGCCCTTTTCCCAAACCAAACACACGTGAGGTTGTGTCGCAGCCTAAAATAGCATGCAGAAACAAAATATTGTGACACACATCTGCGCCTAGTCGTTCCTTTGTACTTGTTATGTCCCATACTCGTCCAGCGTTTTTCTTGTTTTGTCTTATCTCGGATTTCAAGTAAATATTGCTGCGCTGCGTCTTCGCATGGTAACACAGTAGTACCAGCAGGTCTGTATCTTCACCTACAACTACGACAGGAGACTCGCTAGCATCACACACAGCTGTCTGTACAATAAGACGATCTGCATCTCCTTTTGCATGCTTTGTAGTGATACTACGAGCTACCATTTTCTCACTCAGCATCTCAATAAACCTTTGCTTATTTGTAGCATTTCCCAGGAAGGTTTTTTTGTTCGCATTCAGAATCATATTGCCGGTGAACTTAACTGTCTTTCCTATCTGTCCTTTCGATCGTCGAAGGTGAGTTGTGTCTTTCGTCGAAGGCTCGCCTGTATAACCATCGAATATCACGGTAGCACCGGTTCCATATTTGTGAAGGACATGGTCGATGTACATGGTGCACAGTCCATTATATGAAAAACCTCTTTGCCAAGGAATGCGATACAGCAATGATCCACCATCGAGAACATACTTGACAGGCGATGGGATTTCACACGGTGTATGACCAACAGCGTGTTCAATAGCGTCAGCTAATGGCGGCTTGTTTGCTTCTCGTAGAAGCCCGTCCATGGTGAACAAAGCTGGGGGGTGAGTACATAACTCATATGTGAACAACTGTTCCAGTTCATCCCCGGAAACAGTACCCCTAGCGGCCGATGATACAAGCCTTTGAAACAGCAATTGGGGATCTACATGGACATCCTCGTTGTCGCATTTGACTGACAATTTTGTGAGAAGTGTAACTGCTTTGTCCTTCTTTTTAAAGGAGAAAGCATGCACTTCTTGTCCAGCCAATGCGTTTATCACAGAAGTCCCAACCATTTGCGCTTGGTCTACGTTTACTGTTTCGTCAGCAGTCACACCATTTGTGATACTGCATAACACATCGTCTTCAGTAAATGGACTGCGAGGTTCAAGAAATTGCAACAGTTGCAGCATATCACGGTGATCTCGGTCTATTCGTGCCGGACTGCTATCTTTGTGCTGCTCACTAGCAATATATGTGACCCCCGTAAATTCCTGCATCGCCCGGTTTATTTCTGCACACGCCGGTGTTGACAATAACCAAACAGCCCTTTGTATTTCTGACATACCTCTACCCCTGGTGAGACCTCCGCTTGTTTTCACACTTCGCATTAGTACCTGCTCAATGGCAAGATCTGTTGAAATGCCAGCCCAGTATCTGTCCGTCCGCCGAATAACATGGTAACCATTCTGGAAGTACTGAAACACGTCTGGATGATCCTGTTCAAGTGTTGACATATTTTGGAGATACAAGTATGCTGATTTCGTATACAGGTTATGACCTGATGCAGCAAAATATGGCAACATGTCAGACAGTGTCTTGAGATGAAGGTCCCAGTTTCCCATTCTCTCAGCTTTTATGAACCGTCGAAGTAGTTCAGTCATCTCCAAATACTGAAGCCATAATTTTGACGTTCTATAAGTTTCCAGATCTGCCTTGTATTGGACAAGTCTATCGTGTAGTTTCGTCAGAAGGTTATTGACACGGACATCCTCTAAGCTAATATCACCTTTCTCGAGACTGATGAAAAGGTATCCTGCTTTTTCCAAGTCACTAACATCCACACACGTGTCAGTAGTCTCTTCAAATGCTGATCCATTTTCTCTATTCACCGCATCTGCTTTCACTTGATCACTATGATCGCCAGCGGCTGTACCGGTGTCATTCCCTAGCTCATCATGCGGTCCGGCATCAGTCTCACCCAATGGTTCATGATCTATGTCACCTACCATGTCACGACCTGTATCACCCATCAGTTCAGGATCTATCTCACCCGACTGTACACGACCTGTCTCACTCACTGATTGTGGATCAGTCTCATCCACCACCAGTTCCGGATCTGAATCTCGATCACTATCTGATTCGTGTCCAGGTAGGGGACTATCGTAGAGTTTCGACAGAAGCATGGCAGTTAGAACACTTTCTACTAGAATATGTCCCCGCGTTGCCCTGGCAATTGCCTTCCCACTTAGCATATGCCCCACTGCACTCTCTGCATAAATTGTTTCCAGCACTTCATGTAGTCCGGAACCGCCCATCAGATGTCCAATACATCCTAAAAAACTCATCTCCGTATGCAGACCACCGAGTCTAAGAACGAGTTTCTTCAACACACTATCTGACGCTTCAGCGTTTTGTATTTCGACCGATTTCCACCACAGTGGTTGATCAAACGTCAATATAGGCGTGACACCATATCGTCGTGATTGCGCACAAACAAAATGCATGGTTGAATAAAGGCATGATTCGTCATTTGATTTCATATCTATCATAGGCATGAAAACAATCGATGACACGCCAGGGTGATTTCCACTATGGACGGTTTGCATATACCCATTCCATGACTGTCTATGTGGGTGTAACAACCATGCCGTTTTCCACAGAAGATCAGCATTGTATGTATCATCATCGACAACAAATGCTGGAAGAGCTTTGTATGTCAATGCTGTGGATTCTTTACATGGCCGACGATAGAACCTTATGTCTAATTTTCCAACGGCGGCTATGTCCTCTGATGTCACTTTTACTTTAGGTATTGCAGTAGTCGATCGACACGCGGGTGTAACTGCAGCAATAATACCCATTCCATGGAACGTATCGAAACCATCGAGTGTTCTGAGGTTGTGATCCACGTTATCAGCGACGTGCTGCATGAAACTCGTTGATTGAAAGCCAGAAATGTCAGTACCTTGGTGTACCGTAGCACTTCGCTCATATGCCTGCACTTCGGTGTACGATGAACAGAAACCGTGGCTGTTGAGTGAATCAACGATAAACCGTGAACCAAACTGCCTATGCATCTGTACGGCAAGACCTATTTGTAATGGGGCAATGATAACCCGAGGCCGAACGCACTGCATTATTGCCTGCCCTATCGATGCTACTTTTCGGTCGGTGTCTTTACCAACAAACAATTCCTGAAGGAAAAGTTTAAGTGTAGCAGGGAGGTACTCAATGCCCTTCCCTACAGACTCCATGTCAGCCTCACTTGGATATGTCTGCTTGTTTGTTTCAAGTGACTTTATTTCACTTTTAATAAGCTTAGCAGCTGTCACAGTTACTCTGTTCTTTTCAGCCTCCTCGTCGCCCCTTTTGGCGTCAAAACAGTATTCATGCAGGATATGTGCTGCAGTTGTTCTAAATGTTACAACATTGGACCTGCCATTGATCTCCGTTATGAGTATTCTATCACCAAAATGGTCCTGTAATCGTACTTTCATATACTTAAAGCTATACGGCTCGTAGCCAGTACCTTCAAGAAAATCTTCCATTGTGTTTATCAAGTCATTGATTGTCGTCTGTTCTTCGTCATTCTGCTCTAAATAGTCTACAACTCGGAGAAATACTGCGTCTCTGTCATCGTTCGATCGTCTCCCTCGTTTTCCAGCTCTATCTGCCCTAGGAGGCTTACCTCTTTTGCGGCTAGTATGAACGCGAGGTATTTGTTTGTCAATACGAAAATTCACACTGCAATCGTGATGGTATACGGCATCTTTTGCATGAAGGTCCTGTGCATATTGTATTCTACCATTGACAGTAACAGACCACTCATCCTGTCGTCTGTTACACACTTCTAATGCCACAGACTGAAGGTCCTCCGTTCGTACATTGTGAACACTGGATGTACCTGGTGTTCCTTTGAATGAGGGCGTTAGGCCTATATATTGCCCACAAAACAGACAGTTTGTTTTGAAATCAAACTGATACTCTGATCTCAGCGTGTGCGATGTGCGAGCAGTGTCGTCATCATCAGATTTCCTTTTCAGCAGATCAATTGCCTTAGCATTGGTATACAACCTACGGCATTCAGTGTGAACCCTGTCGCCCACAGTAACGGTTATATTGTCTCCCCGTTCTTTAGATGCATTGCTAATACCGTCACATCCTTTGGCATACAGCGTAGTGGAACCCTGTTCGTCACCCAGTTGCTTATCACACAACACACACAACACACCCGTTTCCATCGTGTACACAATAACGTATAAGATTACGTAATTATGCAGTAGCACCGGAATATTACAACCGAATAGCGAATGGCAATACCGATTCGTGACTAATTATCAGTATAATGATGCGAGATCGACTAGATTCAGCAAATATGTACCACAATATAGTTTGCGTACAATATGTGACACTAACTGAAACCGGAAGGACGTTTTAGTTCGTAGAATACGTTGATTGGCTGATATCTGTTCAACAACGCTACCATTTTTTTGTGTTGTTAAATCAGTATACGAGTACTACCTGATACAGGGAGTACGTTGTGGTGAATATAACCTGTTGATTGGCTGATTCTGTTCAACCACGCTGTCATTTGTCGTGTTTTTAAATCATTATACGAGTACTAGCTGATACAGGGTAGATGTTGTCATGAATATAATCCGTTGATTTGCTGATTCTGTTCAACACCGCTGTCATTTGTTGTGTTGTTAAATCATTATACGTGTACTAGCTGATACAGAGTAGACGTTTTGATGAATAGAACCCGTTGATTTGCTGATTCTGTTGATCACATTATATGTCTTCAAAAGCATACGAAGAGGCACTCCATGACCAGCGGGGCACGAACCACTAAATCAAAATGACAACGTTAATTTGCTGATTTTGTGTTTAACAACGCTATGATTTTTCTCCGTGTCTTCCAAATCAAGAGCTAATACTTATTATGTATATGGATATACTGTAGCTGTATACCACCGTTTGGCAGAAATAATAATTATATTGCCAAAAAATAATTTGCTAGTTTGAACGTGCATGTTACATATTGAAAAGTACAGCGTTGTTAACATCGATGGCATCGATGCTGCAAATCATGTGATAAGTTTACACATGGACCAGTCGCACCTATGACATTCACAGGGATACCAATGCACATGTGTTCTTATTAAAGCATATAAGCAACTACAAATATATGACACACCCTAAATGTGTCCACAATCGCTATAGAAAAGTGAGTGGGTGGGGTAATTTATTACTTATAATTAAAAAATATATACATACACTTGTTATATCAAGTAGGTTTCATATATGTATGGCTTGATTGTGTACTAATGCACACGATAGATGTTTAATATCGAATAAAAATACAAACTACATGATAGTTAATGCATTTTATGGAATGCATGTAAATATTTCGAAAATCATTAAGACCTGCATGTATATTTCATGAAAAAAAAAAGATTTTCATATTTTTAATCCCAGCCGATTTTTTTTCTGTGGTTTAATAGGTTCTATAGAGTATATAACCGGTGAGATACCAAATGTTTCAATTTGTCCTGGGTCCTCTGACATCCTGACTGGACTATTAGTCTTTCCACTGGCATGTGCATCAAGGTCTCCACATTTTTGAACACCCATCCCCACCCCACCCTGACCTTGGGGGTGGGGTCAAAGGTCAAATATAAAAAAATTGCAATAACT
>JBEVXV010000629.1:0-9386 GCA_040505915.1 Sedimenticola sp.
GCGTTAGGCTTCCAAAAAAATAAGCCATTCTCAATCTCCACTTGAATAAATTAACAAATGCGTTAATATTGATGTATGGAATGGGAAATTATCTATTACAGCGAGGCACTTCAAGAAGAGATACTAACTCTACCTCCTGGAATTCAGGCAAGGTATGTTCATCTCACAAAACGAATGTGTATTCATGGAGCTAATCTTGGAATGCCTCATACTCAAGCAATGAAAGATGGGTTGTTTGAGCTTCGAATGAAATCAATGGAGGGTATTGGGCGAGTTTTTTATTGTACATTGGTGAATAAGCGCATTGTAATGCTGTACTCCTTTATAAAAAAGACTCAGAAAACACCACCAAATGATCTCAAGTTAGCCATCTCAAGAATGAAAGAGGTGAAAGTAAATGCTCGCACATGATGAATTAATAAAGCAAATGCTAAGTAATCCAGAGGTTAAGGCAGAATATGACTTATTAGAAGATGAATTTTCTCTTTTTGATGAGTTGTTAAAAGCTAGAATGAATGCTGGCCTTACTCAGGGTGAAGTGGCAAATATAATGGGCACAAAAACACCGGCTATAGCAAGGTTGGAGGCGGGAGGTGGTAATAAAAAACACTCCCCCTCAATATCTACCTTACGTAAATATGCAGATGCAGTTGGGTGCCATTTAGAAATTAAGCTAGTTCAGAATTAAAAAAGCCTAACGAATAAGGTTAGATCGAGCGAGGTACGAGCCACGATCTGAACCGTTTGTTGGACAAGCCCGTAGCAGTTATGCGGTACCGCTCTTTAAGAAAATAGCTTTTTGACTTTTTGCTGTACCCAAGGCTCATTTAGCCGATGAACCTTGGGCGCTTGCAAACCTTGTTGCCATTGCGGCAACATTTGCTCATGAATGGGGGAGGAAAGAGGGGTCAGGTCTCGGATGATTTAGCGTCTTCTTACGGAACAGAGGAGAATTGCAACGTGCAATGGGAGACCTGTCCCTCTCCTTTAGAGTGGCTGAGATAGGGGGGACGTAACAGGCGGCCTATCGCACTGGCATCCTTGCCTACTACGATTTCGATGGGCTTTCTACTGGCCCACTGGAGGGCACAAATAACAAGATCAAGACCCTTCAGAAAATGGCCTACGGATTCAGGGATATGGAATTTCTCAAGCTGAAAATAAAAGGACTCCATGAGACCAAGTATGCTTTAGCCGGATGAACCAGAAATTGCTTAAGGTTGCGTGAAGAAATTCGGATAACTTTGTTGACAAACACCGGGATACCCATCACTTAAACAGCAGAAAAGAAGGAGAGAGCATTGGAAATAAGAAGATCAACTGAGTCAGACAATACAGATATTTTGAATATTCATATACAAGCATTTGGCGAAAAAAAAGGCCCCGAAATAGCAAATCTTGTAAGTGGCTTGCTTGGCGATAAAACAGCACTTCCATTACTTTCGCTGGTTGCTGTAGATAATACAAAAACAATTGGCCACATACTTTTCACAAAAGCAGAAGTTACACAAACTACGGAATCTGTTTCAGCCAAAATTCTTGCACCACTAGCCATTCTTCCTGACTCCCAAAGTAAGGGGATCGGTGGCCGGCTTATTAAAGAGGGCTTAAATCAACTGAAAGATTCAGGTGTAGAGTTAGTCTTTGTCCTTGGGCATCCAGATTATTATCTGCGTTCTGGTTTTAATCCTGCTGGGGTACTTGGCTACGAAGCCCCATATCACATACCTGAAGAACATGCAGGTGCATGGATGGTGCAAGAGTTATGCTCTGGAATTATTGGGAAGGTAAAAGGGAAAGTCCAATGTTCTGATGTACTGAGTCAACCCCAGCATTGGCGGGAATAAAAAATTTCTAATAAAAGTATCAACCAGACTGCGGGAACGGTGGCGACGCTACGCGGCAAGTTCATTGGCGCGGTATAGTTATACTAGGCGTTATATGACCAAATCGCTACTAAAATACATCATTGTGCGATCCGATACGAGCCAACTGTAAAGTATTTTCATGAATTCGATATATCAGAACCAAGTCAGGTTTAATGTGGCAATCTCTAAACCCACCCCAGTTACCAGAAAGAGGGTGATCAACATATTTAGCTTCTAAAGTACGTCCTTTTTGAAGCTCGGAAATGACATTACCAATCTCAATTATATAAGGAGTGGGCTTTCTGGTTATTTTCTTAAAATCTTTTTTAAATTGGGTTGAGTAATCAAGAGTGTACATTGGTCACTTTGCCTTCTGTTAACTCTGTAATTAGGCTGGTTACACTCTCAGCTTTGTGACTTTTTCCTTGTGAAAGCTCCTGAATAGCGGTTACAGTCACAGAATTGGGTTGTTTTGCTTTAAGTTCAAATGGAATGCCGCCATAATTGATAACAGCACGTGCAAATAATTTAATAGCTTGTGATGGGCTTAATCCAATCTCATCACAAATGTGGGTAAAAGCCAATTTAGTTTCATGGTCAATACGGGTTGTAAGCATTTCAGTTTTCATAATAGCTGCCATTTGTACGCTTTTGTAATACATTGTATATCAAATGTTAACAAAAACACATAGCAAAGTCACATTTTATCACTGGGTCTTAGAACAAATAATCATAGAAATAATCAGAAATAATCAGGACACCCATCACTTAAACAGCACTAATCACCAACTGCCATCAACTGAAAAACCAGAGTCAAATCATGGTTACCTTGGTTTATCTACGCAGTAAAGATGTCAAGAATTATGTGGATTCGGTGACAAGAGGCCAGATGATCGAAATCGGGACAAGAGGGTTCATACCAGAGGTATGAATGGCGTGCATTGGTTGAAGTGAGCGTGAAAACTAAGTGCTATACAGCAACCCCCGTGCACTCCAAAAGCCACTCCGCTTTGCGGTCGGCTGAACCCAAGCATTAGGCGCAAGAAAATACGGAGAAGATAGTGATCAAAAAATATCAAATTATTATATTAGTTTCATTGTTAGCTGTCATCGGATGTTCCAGTGAGGAAGGTTCAGCTACTAAAAGCAAATCTACTAATGAGCATATTTTCAAAGATCAGGTGCAAGCAATAGAAAAAGCTAAAGAAGTAGAACTATTGCTACAAAATGCAGCCAACAAGCAACGTAAAGATATAGAAGAGCAAACTAAGAAAATGAGATGAATGCGAGACACAAACGAGACTGAGATAGTTAACTATGAGGATTATCACTAATGAATATGCATAATCCGGCTCATCCAGGAGAGATTCACAAAGAATTAGTAATAGAACCATTGGGTGTTACCATTACTTATGTCTCTGAGCACCTAAATATTAGCTGAAAAACATTATTGAAAGTTTTGAATTGCAGAGGTTCTATTACTCCTGAAATGGCTCTGCGTTTGGAGTTGGTTTTTAAAAATCCATCAGCAGATCATTGGCTCAGGCTTCAAAATTCTTATGATCTTTGGTTAACTCGTCAAAATTTGGCAAAGTTACAAGTTCAGCCATATAAAATTGCATCATGAAAGACTTAACAAGTTGCTACTGATGGAACCAAAAACAAGAACACCCTCAACTAAAACACCAAGCACCAAGCTGAGTAAGCAAATTAAAGATGCCATGATTTGTCGGAAACCCTTCAAGTTCTGACCTACAGGCTGAATTTTTGGCTGTACGGCGGCACTTAACTCAGCGTAAGGGCTGTCTTGAATAATCTGCGTTAACTACATAATATGGTGTCTATTCTGTGGACTCTTTAATGAGGCCATTTTTATCAGGGGCAGAGCCGGTTTCAGTAAGTTGGTGAAGAAGTAGAGCGTTTTTCACCATTATCGTCTCCGGCCCCAGGCTCCAACAGGGCTTCTCTTGCTACTGTGCCTATTATCGGACAGGCCCCTAAGGAGTTACCCACCGCACCTAGTATCAGTGGGGTCATCTATATTGTGACCAGGAACCGTAATATGAAGAGAGTAACTATCGTAGGCGCTGGATTTGCCGCCCTCACCGCAGTAAAAACACTGCGCGCTACCGACCGCACCCTGGAGATCACCCTGGTAGCTCCCCGGCCGGAGTTCACCTATTTTCCCGGTACTATCTGGATTCCTTCGGGTCTACGTCAACCTGAAGATCTGCTAATCCCCCTCGATAACTTCTTCCGGCGGATGAATGTCACCTATCATCCGGGCTCAGCCACTGGCCTTAAGGACGGCGGTCGCACGCTGATCACCGACAAGGGGGAGATCAAAAATGATGGCCTTATCATCTGCTCCGGTGGCCGCTTTATTAAGAAGCTCTCGGGTATTGAGCACGCCATCACTCCTTGTGAAGGCATCCCCGCCACGGTGAAGTTACGTGACCGCCTTGAACAGATGAAGAGCGGCACTATCGCCATTGGCTTTGCTGGCAACCCAAAAGAGCCCAGCGCTATGCGCGGTGGGCCTATGTTTGAATTTCTCTTCGGCATTGATCGCACGCTGCGCATGGAGGGGCGACGTGACCGGTTTAAGCTGGTGTTCTTCACCCCCGCCCCCGCCCCTGGCAACCGGCTTGGCCCCAAGGCGGTGAAGGGGCTGTTGAAGGAGATGAAAGGGAGAGATATTGAAACCCACCTGGGGCACAAACTGGTCGAGTTCACTGAAAACAAGGTGGTTACTGAGGGGGGTGAATTCGATGCTCACCTGATTCTCTTTATGCCCGGCATGACTGGCAACCTCTGGTTTGATAACACCGAACTGCCACGCTCTGATGGGGGGCTAATCCGAGCCGATAAGCAGTGCCGGGTGGAGGGGATGGAGCGGGTCTATGTTGCTGGCGACTCCGGCAGTTTTCCAGGGCCGGACTGGATGCCGAAACAGGCTCACATGGCAGATTTGCAGGCGGTGGCCGCCGCGACCAACCTGGTAACGGAGTTCAATGGCGGCACACCGAGTGAGACCTTCAAGATTGAACTGATCTGTATTGTTGATAGCCAAACCACTGGCAGTCTGGTGTTGCGCACCCTAAAGCACAATCTGGTGCTACCGCAGATGCGTGTTTTCCATTGGCTGAAGCGGCTCTTTGAGTGGTGGTATCTGCGGCAGTATAGGTAGGCTCTGGTGGAGGCTGTGCGTAGGAGCCCTGCCCTCGGGGCGATGGACGTAGCAGGATCTGTGCTACGTTCATCGCGGCGGGGGCGCGGCTTCTACGGCTGGTTACTCTTTTGGTTTCATCTGATCTGGGCGTAGTTTGGTTGTAAAGTAGTCGTCCGCCTGATCCACGTCGATATCTTCGGCCGTCAGGGCAGCCAGGGGCTGCTCGTAGTCGTTCCAGCCGCGTAGCCCGGTCTTTAGGGAGACTACATTTTCAAATCCCAGGACCTGCATGGAGTGGGCAGCCAGTACGCTGCGGTAGCCTGAGCGGCAGACCACTACGATCTCTCTCTCTCTCGCTTTTACAAGTTCCGGTTCGGTCTCTTCGTAGTCCCACTCGCAGGCAGATTCAAGAATGCCGCGCGGAACATTAAGCGAGCCGGGTATATGCATGGCATCAAACTCGTAAGGCTCGCGTACATCGACAACCAGCAGGCTGGGGTTGTCTGCCATGCGCTCTTCCATATCCCACGGCATAATCTCTTTCACATCCGTCATACAGTCACGGATCAATTCAATAAATCGCATCATTGTTGGGTGTTTCCTATTACGGGTATTACTCTAATTTCAACAGCCTACTTTCGAAGGGTGTAGTAAAAAATAAAAACTGGCTCTGGGCAATAATCCGGTAGCCTGGTGGGGAGTGAATCTGTTCGTGATGAACATACTCCGAAGCTGATCACGAATAAGTTCGCACCCATAGTAAACATTTAGTAACTATTCAGTGGCCCCTGTTACGAGGCTATTTTTACCAGGGGTCGGAGTCAATTGCCCACATGAATGTGGGTAATCGACTCCGACCCCAAGCAGCAGCTGAATAGTTACAACATTTAAGGGGTCTCAGCAGAGTCAGTTACAGGATTTTTATACCAGGCCATAAAATTAAATGTGGATGGGGTTCAACCATCCCGCTCACAAAGATTCTGCTCCACCGCGATGACTGCTGCCTCCACCCGTGAGTGGATATCCAGCTTGCGTAGAATCGCTTTCACATGAAGCTTTACAGTGCCGTCGGATATACCCAGGTTTCTCGCGATCACTTTGTTGCTCTGGCCATCGGCCAGAAGACAGAGGATCTCCCGCTCTCGCGGGGTCAGATTGGAGAAGGCACTCTGAACCGATGACTCCTCTTCGCCCCCCTGCACTGCCTTGGCCAGCACACTGGTCAGTTCGCTGGCGACAACCGTAGTACCACCAACGATATCCTTCAGTGCGGTGATCAGGTCATCGGGTTCCATATCCTTCAACAGGTAGCCTTGTGCGCCCTCCTGCAAGGAGCTAATCAGATCTGACTGTTCCCGACTGGTAGTTAACATGACGATTGGCATCGACAGCTTTCTTGAGCGCAGCTCTTTGAGCACTTCAATACCGTTCATATCGGGCATGCGCATATCCAGCAGCACCACATCCGGTACCTCCTCCGCTGCCATGGCAATGCCCTCCTGGCAATCTCCCAGTGCACCGATCACATTGATGCCTCGGCGCTGCAGCAACTCCTGCAATCCGACACGAAAGAGCGCATGATCATCAATCAGCAATACTCGCACTATCCATCCCTCCGGGAAGATATCTTCCCTGTACTGTATATCAGTTCCACTCGGGTACCCTCTCCCGGTTCACTCTCAATTTTAATACGGGCCCCCAGCCGATGTGCCCGCTCCTCCATAATCGACAGACCGATATGCTCTCCTGGCGAGCCATGCGGCTGTATATTATCAAAGCCAATACCATCATCCTCCACCAGCAGCATATATTCACCATCCGGCTTGCAGTTAAACAGCACCCTGACATTTTGTGCCTGGGCGTGCTTGCGGGTGTTGGCCAGACACTCCTGAACAATACGCAACAGCTGCATCTCCTCGCTGGCATCGAGATTGACCTGACGACATCTGCGCTGAAAAAAGGTGGCGATTCCTGTCTCCTGTCCAAAGCGCTCTGTTAACTTCTCCAGTGCTGGCTCCAAGCCGCGTTGATCGACTGGTGCACGGAAGCTGTTGAGCAGCTCACGTAGTTCGGTATGGGCCTCATCCAGGCCGTTGCGAATACGCTCCAGCTCATCCCGTGCATGGCGGTAGGGCTTCTCCAGCTCCAGTGTCTCATCCAGCATCCGCACCTGAAAACGCAGACTGGCGAGAGTCTGGGCAAGGGAGTCGTGGAGCTCATGGGCCAGGGTCGTGCGCTCCTGAATGATTGACAACCAGAGCGCCTCCTCATCCGAACGCTGCTTGGCAATAGCAAAGCCGAGGTGGTTACCGATGGTAGGTAGCAGATCGAGAAGATCCTCCCTCCCCTTCAGTGCCGGTCTTCTCATGTAAATGCGGTAGAGACCAAGCTGATCGCCATGGTGTTCCAGGGGGATCTCAATTCTCTCCATCTCTTCACTGCTGTACATCCGCCGCCCGTTGCGCACAGAGCAAGCTTTGGCATCCTGTTCACACAGGAGGTCGCCGCTTGAGAGGGCTTTACCACACAGGCAGAGAGGTATCGGAAGCTGCTCCTCCTCGGTAAGCAGGCGACCATCCTCACCCAGACTCCCCACCAGCCGCATACGGCCATCCAGGCTAGTTAACTGAACGGTTGCCGCCACCCCCCGTACCATATCCTTGAGTACACGAAGATAACGCAGCAACAACTCATCGGTATCATCAAACTGGTTAATACTGGCAGCGACATCATAGAGTATTTTCAGGGACGCGGTCTGATGGGAGAGCCGCCGTGTCTGCCAGGCGACCCGGTTATCCATATCATCATAGAGATCAATCAGCTCACCACTGAGACTATCGAGGTCACGGGTCACCGGCCCAAGCAAGCCAACATGATTGAGGGGCAGGGTGGACCAGGGCTCGCCCTCGCTCACATCGGCCACTGACTGCTCCAGCTCGGCCAGTGGTCTCAACAACTGGTTACGCAGGCGTCCGACACCCACCACCAGAGCACACAGTGAGACGATGGAGGTAAGCAGCAACACAAAAGCGATATTATCCTTGTCCACAATGTTACTCGACATCAACAGAGCGAGCACAAGGCTAAACACCAGCGAAGCCGCAAGTATCCCCAATGGCCCCAACAGGTGTCCCGCTAAGGCCAGACGCAAAGCAGATGACTGGCCCTTCAGGGCGACAACGGCATCCGCATTGCTCTTCACACTGTTGTCTACTTTGACATCGTCAATCATGGTTTACGGATCATCTTCTCAGAAGTGCCCAATAGTAGCATGCTGAAGAGTGCGAAAGTTGTAACAAACCGCGCTTAATCGGGGTTATGGATTATTGCAGCAATCGCCTGTAATCGGCGCTGAGTCAAGGCGGCCCCCAGAGCCGCCCCCTGCAACCCTTCGGCCTGAAGCACTGCCGTAGTGACAGTAGCAGCGGCACTCAGCGCCTGCTCAATCTGTTGCCGCTTCTTCTCAGCCTGTTCTGGCTGGATCGCCTCACAGGCGTTGATGGCGCGCCAGAATCGCTCCGGCTGCTGTAGCGCCCTACCCCGCTGCTGCAGTTGCATAAAACCAGCGGCATCTGCCTGACTCAACTTTTGGTAGATTGGCACCAGGGTTAAAACCAGTTCCAGCAGATCACTGTAGTCCCGCTCTGCCCGCAGGCGCTGCATCAATGGTTGTTTCGCCCCCTCCACCACTGAGGGATAGTAGAAGATCACAGCAAAACAGATGCGGCTATCGCCAAATTTAGCAGCCCGTTTCAGTGCTGAAATCGCTGCTGCCCCCCCCTCTTTGGCGTGTCCATCCAGCGCCCTCATGGTCTGAGCCAGCTCCGGTAGGATGCGCTCCAGAGCACCGCAGCGGTGCAGTACTTCGAAAAAACGCCAGGGTTGCACTTCACCCAGGGCACGCACCATCTCCTGCCAGACGCGCTCCGATTTAAGTGCCGTGATGTCATCTGAAGCGGCCATCTGCTTCATCAGCTTATGGGTGGTGTGTGCCACCCGAAAACCCCAGCCCCCCAACTTGGCCGCAAAGCGGGCGATACGCAGCAGCCGTACCGGATCTTCTACAAAGGCGGGGGAGATGTGGCGCAGCAGGCCAGTGTCCAGATCGGTTTTGCCGTTGAATGGATCGATGAGAGTAC
Organism: Sedimenticola sp.; assembly: GCA_040505915.1. Taxonomy (GTDB): domain Bacteria; phylum Pseudomonadota; class Gammaproteobacteria; order Chromatiales; family Chromatiaceae; genus Vondammii. The sequence goes on from JBEVXV010000629.1 coordinate 9,180, forward strand.
CCTGCTCATCTTCCACCATGGCGTTGATGGTGAGGTCACGACGTTGTAGGTCCTGCTCCAGGGTCACCTGGGGATCAGACGACACCTCAAACCCCTTGTAACCGGGGCCGTTCTTGGTCTCACTACGGGCAAGGGCATACTCCTCACCACTCTCAGGGTGGAGAAAGACGGGGAAATCGGCATCTGCCTGACGATAGCCGAGTTTCA
>JBEVXV010000630.1:0-6329 GCA_040505915.1 Sedimenticola sp.
ACAAGCATTTACGGTAATTAATCATCATTTGTTACTTCAACATGAAAATATACATGGTAAAAAAAATATATAATAAAAAACAACAACCAAGGGAACCACATGACTAGTGATCAGATCAGGGCGAGGACGGGGGTTTGGGAAGTGTATTTAATTTGAATTAAACCAGGATGGTACATCTCCCTTAAATGGTTTAAGCTTATCGTGATGCACGACCCTTGGTTTATGCCTCAAGCTCTGTCTTATTCTGTACAGAATGTCACTTAATTTCGTAATCACTTTGTATGGTCCTGTCCACGGTCTCATTAGCTTACTACACACCCCAATTTTCCTTTGTGGGTTGTAGTACCACACCGCATCGCCTTCATGATATGCGGTGTAACTTGTTTTCACGTCATAATTTCTTTTCATAGCGTCACTTGCTAAGTTCAGTCTCGTCCGGGCAAATTCATGTATCTGGAGTATATTTTGCTCCAGGTCTGTAACATAGTCTGATCCATAATTTCTGTCCATTTCAGGGTTTGTCATTTCAGGGTTGCCTAGCAGCAAGTCTACTGGCAGGCGAATCTCGGAACCGAAGGTCATCGCAGCGGGTGTGACCCCAGTAGCTTCATGTACCGAACTGCGATATGCCATCATACAGAAAGGTACTAGCTCGTCCCATCTCCTCGGGTTATCAGCTACAAATGCTGAAAGCATGTTCAGAATTGTACGATTTGCACGCTCAATCATTCCATCCGAACACGGTCTACCGCTCGTCGTCCGTGTTTTAGTGATGCCATATAGTTTGCACATTTCTTGGAACAATTGACTTTCAAATGTGCTTCCTTGATCGCTGTGTATCAATAATGGCACTCCCATTCTTTGGAATACCTTGTCCATAAGCTCCCTAGCTACATGCTCGGCTCCTAAGTGTTTAATTGGTATGGCCTCAGTCCATTTTGTGAAGTAACAACCTACAACCATCAAATAGTTGTTTCCGTTGGTTGTTTTTCCTAGCGGTCCTAGGAAATCAATCGCAATTCTCTCCCATCGAGCTCCAGAATTGTATTGTTTCATTGGTGCTCTAGGCTTTCTCGCTGGTGTCTTTCGTGCCGCACAAATTGTACATTTGTGGCACCATTTTTCCACATCACGTCTTAGCGCATACCAAAAAAATCTTTGTCTCACTTTGTGTAACGTCTTTTTCACTCCCAAGTGACCTGCGGTTACACTATCATGCATTTGTGTCAATACTACGGTTCGTAACTGTCTTGGAACAACCACCTGTCGTTCTATCTGGGTACCATAGGCATTTTCCCATTTTCTATACAGTACTCCATTCTCTACTTCTAGAGATTCCCACCTGTGCCAGTAATATTTCATCTCGACACTATATTTGGCTATGGTAGACCATTCAGGTCTTGACCCCGATGAGTACCACTCGTGTACAACCTTCAAGATTGTATCAGAACGTTGGTACTCGCCAATCTGCTCAAGATTGAGATTCTCAACCTCAACATCACTCTCACTCGGTTCAGAGGTAGGTGGTAGGGTGTTTGGTGTACAAACTGGCAGATCAATCATGTTCGAAGGTCCTGGTTCACACTGTTCATCTGTTATGTTTTTGTCTGTACTAGTACAGACCTCTTGCAAAACATTACAGCTTATTTGTGTACAGTCTGAGTTACAGGGCGTAACTGGTAACAAAATTGTCTGTAGGTTATCGGTATTCCTGACCCGATCTACCCCGGATTTGTGTGGCCTGGTCAATGAGCAATTGGAAATTGTTATTTCCCTCGTAGTTGCATCATTGTCCATGCTATACACAAACCACCAGCAGGCAATCAGTGCAGCAACACAGATCACTCTCTCCTCTTGGATTGAACACACCACAACCAGTATCGTAAGAATGGTAAATATCATGGTTGTCTCCCTTCCACTACTATTGTCAGTTCTGGTTTGAAACACAGTCACAGGGTTGGGTTGCGGTGCAACCCAGGCAATTTCTGTGCCGTGATTCCTGGTGTCTATTCTACAACTACTCGGTACTACCGCTCTGTCTCTGGTACAACTAGGGGAGTATGGCGTCTCCCCGCACACAATTGTACGGCAACATTTCCTACTTCTATAGTCACTCTTGACCTCTCCAATTTTCTCCACTGACCTGTGTCTAGTGCGATTAGAGGAGTATGGCGTCTCCCCATTCACAAACGCACTTCCACATTTCCTGTCAGGACCAGCGCACCTGGTCTTACATATACAAATACATGTACATTCCCTGTCACTCTTGACAACCTTTTCTCGCACCATGTTGCTACGAATCAAAGAGTTAGTCTCTCTGTGCACAATCGCATTGCAACATGTGCCAATTTCCCCACAACACATTGTCTCACTCTCTCCACTATCTACTGTCCTATCCGTAATACAAGGAGAAGTGTTCACTACCCCCTTCTCCAGTGTTTCCACTGAGGCCTCAAATTTCGCCTCGGCTCTCTCACAGTGCTTACACTCAGTATCATAGCATGGACGCCTGCTAAGGGCATCACAATTTGTGTGTAGTTTACCCTGCCGGTGCTCTACTACAAAGTTGTATGTGTACAACTCGGTCATCCACCTACTTAGTTGACCCTCTAATACTTTGAAGTTCAAAAGCCAGCGTAAACTAGCACAGTCAGTTCGGATTTTAAATTCACGTCCATAGACATAATGGTGAAACTGACGCAAAGCCAGTATCACTGCATACAACTCGCGTCTTGTGGCACAATATCGTCTCTCAGTTCTTGAGAAGCATTTTGAGTAATATGCAATTACTTTCTCCTGTCCATTCTGTATTTGTGACAGTATCGCGCCTGCTGCCGTCGCAGACGCATCGGTACCGACAACAAAATAGTCATCGTCTGTTGGAAGGGCCAAGATGGAAGTCGACATCAATGCCTCTTTCAGGGCCTTAAATGATGTCTCACATGCCTCACTCCAAACAAACTTTCTATTTTTTTCAGTCAACTCGTGTAACGGTTTTGCCTTTTCTGAGAAGTGGTGTATGTATTTTCGGTAAAATGACGCAAGACCCAAGAATGATCTAACTTCTCGTACTGATCTTGGAGTCGGCCATTTCTCCACGGCTTTCACTTTCTCCGGGCAAGTTGAGATGCCTTCTGCATTAATTTTGTGGCCCAGAAAGGTCACCTCTTTCTGAAATAACACCGTTTTCTTTGGGTGTAATTTCAGGTTTGCTTCTCGTAGTCTTTGGAATGCAATTTTCAAGTTTTCTAATGCCTGGTCATAGCTCTTTGCATAGACTATGATGTCATCAAGGTACAAAACCAAAATTTTGTACGATAGACCAGCAAATACTGTTTGCATTAATCGAGAAAACGTACTTGGCGCATTGCATAGGCCAAACGCCATCTTTATCCACTGCATTTGTCGTCCACCTTGTATGCTGAAACTCGTTTTTGGCCTACTTGCCTCGTCAATATCTATTTGCCAAAAACCGCTCCTCAGATCCAAGCATGCAAACCAGGTGGAACCAGATAATGCATCTAGATTATCGTCTATTCTCGGTATCGGTTGGAATTCCTTTATTGTGGAATCATTTAATTTCCTAAAGTCACAACAGAACCTTACAGATCCATCTGGCTTTGAAACTAACAGAATCGGTGACAACCAGCTAGAACATGAGGGTTCTATAACTCCAGCTGCTTCCATTTTCTGTATTTCTTGCTCCGCAATGTTTCGTTTTGCCAAAGGTATACGGTAAGGATACGTTTTGACTGGTCTATTGTTCCCAGTGTCAATGTGGTGCTTTACCAGATGTGTGGTTCCAAGGTCATCTGATGACCTTGAGAAAACATCCTGGTGTTCCACCAAGAATTGTCTCAAATTCTCCTTCTGATCAGAGTCTAGATGTGTACTAGATTTCTCGTACAGATCAGTCAAATGTTCTGGTATCATGTTTTCGGCACACATCTCATCTGGATTTTCGCATGTCTCTTCACATACAGACACGGGTTCAAATACAGCGGCTACTGTATTTTCGTACACAGTACATGGAGTCTTTTTGAAATTAGCTATCCGTATTGGCACATTACCAATTTTTGGATCAACTAATACTTTGGCTACTAATAAGCCTGTCTTGTCAATAAAATTCTCTGTTGGCTCCAAGATACCTACAGTATCTCGGTTAATTCTGTCTATCGGCTTCCCCGATATAATTACCTCCGTTTCTGGCGGTATTTCAAATGTTTCGCATATTGCTATGCGGCAGCACGTCACATGACCATCGTCCGAGTTTACAAAACACGGAATTCTCTCCCCTTTCAATGTGATATAGCCTTTACTAAGCAGAATATCACAGTTATGGCCTAGCAGGAAATCCATCCCCAGTATGCCATCTAAATCAATATTGGCTACCAGAATATCATGCTTGACTTTCTGTTTTCCCAAGCACAATTCTGCCTCGGTTTTTCCTAAAAATGGGGCAGACTCCCCGGTTGCAGTAATTAATGATTTTTGTACATGTGTCAGATTTGGACGGTCGACATATGACCAATTGTCAATCACTTTCTTGCTCAAAATGGTCGCATTTGAGCCAGAATCTACTAACATTGTCACAAGGTTACCGTTTATCTTTGCAGACACAAAATAACCTTGTTTAGCAGCAATATTGTTTAATGCGATCTGGGGGCATTTGCTGTCGAGTTGCGACCGCTGTAACTCGACATCCGTTCGTTTCCCTGATTCTGCATTTGTGAATGTGCCATATCAGGTCTATTTGAGTTGTTTCCCCTACTCTGTTGGTGATTTGGTGCAACATTCTGAGCATTGTGTCTAAGACCGTTTGGATTGCCTCCCCTGCCATATTGTCTAGAAAACGGCTCATGTCTGTATGGATTACCTCCTCTAGGTTGGTTGAATGCATACCGGTCATTTTGGGAAAACTGGTCAACATATCGGTTACGGTGTGGTACATAATTATTACGCCCTTGGTGTACATTATTAGAACCGGGGTACTGGTTCTGATATCTTTGTGTCGGTGGGTCTTGTAATAATTTATCTAATTTCGTACTCAAATTTTTCACAGATTCTGTCAATATGTCAATGGCTGGGGACTTGTTTGACTCAGTTGGCCTGTTCTGACCTACAGCTGTACAAACAGATTTGTATCGCTGTCTATCAGCTATTCTGTGTGCTTCCATGCGCACCGCAGTTTTCTCGGCCTCATCCAAAGATTTAGCCCCAATTTCTCGCAATCTGAGTCTAATTTCTGAGTCAGTTAGTGCGTCAATAAATGCATCTAATGCCAACGCCTCAACAATCTCCGCATTTGCACTCGGATAAGCTTGTCGAGTCAATTTCTTAATCGACTGAGCAAGTTCCGATATGGTTTCATTTTTGTTACGCACCCTTGATTTGAGCTGTGTGCGGAATACTTCAGCACGACCTTCTGAGCCATATCGTGATTTCAGTTTTGTCACAAGCGAGTCAAAATCTCTGCGCTCAAATGGACTTAATTCGTTGAGCAAAGATCTCGCTCCGCCCGTCAATGAATTGGCTAAGTACAATGATTTAGCGCGATAATTCCAACCATTAATCTCGGCTGTGATTTCAAATTGTGTCAAAAAATCAATCAGGTCTTCTGTTCCCTGAAAATGTTGTGGTTTCATTTTGATATTTGAATTGTCTCCCCTAGTCCAATTGTGAACAGGTCTGTTTGCAGAATATGAATTGATATTTCTGTCTGAGTCGTCGCCATGGTCATTGTGTGTCACATGTGAGTCATTCAGTGAGTGCGGTCTATCTCCTGAGTTGACTTGTGGTCCAAGTCCACTGCCCAAATTAACAGACTGATTCTCATGCGATCTAATTCTGGTGTCAAATTGAGATAATCTGTTTTCAATCTGATCTGTCACTGTCATTAGTGTCTTTTGTATCTCCCCTGTAATGGCAGACATTTTTGAGTTCAGTCGACTTTCAATATTATTAAAAGTAATTTCTGGGTCAGGCGAAACTGACCTGCCAGCGCCATCAATACTATCATGGTCAGATTCATAATCATTTGTCGCGTCATTTTCATGCAATTCAGTGTCGTCATTGCGTGCATAAGAATGGTCTTCTGCCATCTTGTCTAATTACTATCTATTTTCTATTTTCAGATACCACCACCGTGATTGGCAGTATTCCACTACCTGTGAAAAGGACAAGTCGGGTCGGGAACCAAGAAAATTCAAGATGTTATTGACTTGTTTAATTTTAAGAAAAATATATAAAGAGTTCTAAACAATTGCTGACAATAAATGTGTTTGTATTTTATTTCATTTGTTTTTGTTCACCACCAGGAGTCCAGTTTT
>JBEVXV010000631.1:0-7436 GCA_040505915.1 Sedimenticola sp.
ATAATGATTATTGTCTAATTTAGCGTGCAAGAAGCACATTTGTGTTGAAAATATTGACAATAATCAGGTCATTTTGCCCAATCAATATTTTCATCAATCAACTTTCACCCCGTAGACGCTTGAAAACAGCGTCTGAATCCAGTAGGCGCTAATTACTTCTTCTTCTTAACTCTGTATAAGCTGCCTCTCAATAGGCACACCAGGACATCGATGACGCCCCGTAATAATTTAAGGCACAATTTCTGCAAGTATTTGCTTTTTACGACGCGGGTTATTTTCTGGCAACCATTATACCCTCAAAAGCCGACACCTTTCCAAATGAATTTTGTAACAAAGTTCGGTAGATAATCTATTGAGATGTTGTAGATTTGGCGTTTTACTCTCAATCCATGAACTGTCCAGTATTAGTTTTGTGAGCGTTTCTCGATTACAGCCGTTCATATATACGTGTTGGGAATTTGGTCCAATGTGTTTCGCAATTTCGGCTGTGATACTTGGGATAAACTGTCTCCGTATTCGTTCAAGTGCAGGGCATCTTGTGATTGTGTGAATAATATCTTCATCCTCTAAGCGACACATTTGACATGTAGCTTCAATATTGTACTGACTATATCTCGATTTTGTTGCTTGGAGTATATATGTCCCGGTTAGCATTCTGGCCTTTGTAATGCCTTTTCGAACATCTGTTACACTAGTTTCCAGGGTGTTCCACACATGATGCGTTTTTCCCACTTCTAGCTCTTCAGTGTTCATGTATTTCACGGTTGATTTGTTTGTAAGTTCATCTTTATAAGACTGAGTCCAATACGTTTTCATAGCCTCATTCACTGTGCGTTTCCACGGCATTTTTGCAGGACGAATCGCTTGTAATTCAGTGATATTTGGCAGACCATACATGGAGAGTACCGATTCCACTCTTGGAAAGAAGCTCTTACTGTTGCTTTCATTCATTGCATTGTGTCGCTCTAGAAGACCTCTCATTAAGTCACTTTCACAGTTTATGACAGAGTATAGTAGACTCAATTGCCTCTTGTGTAGCTCCGCCACAATTGGAAGCGCTCCAATTAGAAGATGTAACACGCCTAGTGCTGTTCTTGTTGGTAGTGTTTGGAAACGCCGAAGGCAGTTATGGTGGAATCTTCTTAGCGAGTCCATATTACTCACACTCAATGGAAGGACCTCCAGACCGTACAATAGCCGGGGAATAACATAAGTTTGATATATCTTATAACTGATTTTCGGGTTCAGCCCATTTGTTCCATGAACACCGGCCCCTATTAGGCTGTACAGTGTCCTCCTTGCCAGACTAATTCTTTCATTAATGTTAATTTCATTTTCCTTTTTAACAGTGCGAAGGAGACCTAAATGTTCAGTGGAAGCCACAGTGTTTATAGAAGTGTTGCCAAGTGTCCATGTAGCGGATGAATCGTTTTTACATTTCTTCCCTACCTGGATAATAACTTTGCTTTTCACTGGATGAATATTGTACCGGTGTTGGGCTGCATACCGTGCGGCAACGTTCAGCATGACCTGCAGCTCATCATGATTATCTGATAACAGTGCAACGTCATCGGCGCAGCAGGGACATCCTACGTACACAGATCCAATGTGAAGACCCAACCTATTCTGCTCTAATTCTGTGAGCAAGTCATTTATGTAGGTTTTGTAGAAGTGTGTCGACAGGACACCACCTTGACGTACACCTTGGCCGACGTCAAAGCTGGCGCTTAACTCTTGCACCCATTTCACTTTCGATGTTAGACCTTCATACAGATCTTTAACAATTAACCACAGGTCAGGGTGTACATTCTGCTGGTATAGTTTATCCAAGAGGATTCGGTGATCAACGACGTCAAACGCCTTTTGAGAGTCCAGTGTAGCGAGATATATAGTATTACAATTACGTTCTGCTTCAATTTTAGCTTCAGATACGATAAGACTTGCCATACTTGGAGATAGACCTTTCGTGAATCCAAATTGTAGATTTGATTGGGTTATCGTTATTCGTTCGAGGATTACATACTCAAACAACTTTCCGAGAACCGCTGTAACCGTGATACCTCGATAGTTGTCCATTTTTGTAGCATCCTTACTCTTCTTCAAGACCGGTGTAAGTATACCAGTTTTGAATAAGTCTGGGACTTGTCGTTCAGATAGAATACTGTTGAATGTTTTCACAATATACGGAACTATCACTGTCTTTGAGTGTTTCAGATGTTCTGCAGTTAGGTTGTATTCATCGGCGGACTTGCCTGTATTCAGTTTGCCAATCGCATTTTCAACTTCACTTACTGATATAGGATCCGAGGAATATGGTTGTTTGTCGCATATCTGACTAATAATGTTGTGACGGATATTTGTTAGATTCAGATAGTCATTGTCAAAGCCAGTGTCTTTCGGGACTGATAAGTCTTCATAGTACTGCGCGAAGCAGTGTCGCTGCTCGTCCGCAGAGAGTATATCGGAACCATTGTGATTGATACACGCTGTGCTCGACTTGCTTTCCTCCCTATTTCTCCGAATTAGTCTATAGAACAGTTTTGTACTTGGATTTCTCATTAGCTCTTTATACAACTCTTTTCTGTCCATACACTTCTCCTGTCTGATCCGAGAACGTAAATCTCGCTTTGACTGTCGCATACCGTCGAATATTACACCGTCCCGTGGTTTACCGTTGGTAGTCCACTGATTGTACGTTAATTTACATTCAGTTTGGAGTTGCTTCACCACTGGGGATGCTTTCCACTTCGGACCTTTTAGGTTTGTAACCTTTGATGGGACGGACATATCAGTAGCTTTGTTCAAACAGTCAACTAAACATTTAAGCCTCTCGGAGCCACTAACTGGACAGGCCGCAAACTGAGACTTCAGGCCACTACTTACTGACTCGGAGAATAGATCGGGGTCAACTTTGTCCCACAATAAAATGCGTTTTGCGATGCTTACTTTATGTTGTTGCGCATTAAGGATATTTGGAGGTTTCACGTTGAGTATTGCGGTTACCGGTATGTGAGCTGACAAGTTGATAGGATCAGTGTCTGCTATGTGATAGCCAGTAACGTTTTCAGTATTTGACGAGAGTATATAGTCTATTTGTGACGTTGACCTTCCATTATGATGAATGAATGTTGGAGCATCCAGGGAATCCAGTCTTTTTAGACCATGTTCACTAACAAATGTTTGTAGTAATTTATCGTGCTTGTTATAATCACGTGGTGGTTGTAGCGTACCGTTTAGGTCCCCACACAGTACAATCCGATGCGTGAATTGGTATTTCATGATGATGCTATGCATTATGTCTAAACATTCCTGGTATTCTTCATGTGAATTCACTGAGGGATTGTTTGTTGGCATATAGGTATTTAATAGACATATTTGTTCCGAGGCATCTACAAGAACACCAATAACACGTTCGTTTCCATCAGTAACTTTCTTTACATGACCTGACCACGTGGTTGGCCAGACGATTGCTACGCCCGCTTGACCTTTAGGTAACTTAAATCCGGAAATAGGATCAGTTGAATCATGACACATTATGTAATTTTCAGAATCCGGTAAAAGTAAGCCAAGTTCCTTTGTTTGGAAGTCCCAGAGAAAATGTTCTTGCAGACATAAGATGGTGTTGTTTGCTTGTAAAGACTGTAGATACCCCGCGTTGGTTTTACACCCCTCCACGTTGAATGACGTTATTTGGATTGTCTCATGGTTGATATCTCGGTCAGTAGGGACTGATCCGGTGGGATTTGTTTGAGACCGGGTAGGAACAAAAAATGCACTTTATCGTTGGTGGTTTGCGGTGGTTCAGTATCCGCTGTAGGACGGAATATAGTTTTAAGCTCAGGAGAAACACTAGGTGACGCTGGTGCAAACGCAGCAGTCACTGGTATCACTGAGTCAGTTTTTGAAGTTGGTATTTCCGGATCACAACTTTCGTCCGGGAGGGTTAAGTCTATAATATCAGAGACGGGTAGAGCCTGATGCTCGACAGAAGCCACTGTCACACCACCACCGGTTTCAGAGTTCGTAATCTCACTGTTCACTTGTGTCCTACACTGTTCGCTCGTCTGACTGCTATTGTTCGTGTCTCCAGAGAGATTTGTGGGCATAGAGCGTGTGAGTACTGAGCGTGTGTGACCATGTGTTTCTGGGACAGTGGGTTGCTGGGGGCGGTGGTACACGGGCTGGTGTCGTGCAGGGTGGTTCACCGGTATGCGAGTGTGTGGATGGAAATAGGCTGGTGGATTTACATGTGGCTGCATTCTCACATGATACTGACTGGCTTGTGAGTATGGGTGGTAGTATTGTTGTGGATACTGAGGTGGTACTCCCGGAACCGGCATGAATGCATATGGTGCCTGGACATTTGCCATGGATGGGTATGAGAATTGGACACCAGGTATATGTGGCTGTACATATGGTTGAGGCTGTACACATGGTTGAGGCTGTACATATGGTTGTGGCTGTACATATGGCTGAGGTTGTACATATGGTTGAGGCTGTACATATGGTTGGGGGCCCCATCCACTCATATTTGGGGGTGGATGCCTATCTCTACCTAGCTGTAGGGCCAGTTGTGTATGCATTGATGTTGTAATGCACATGTTCTGTACAAGTTGATGTTCCAGGAGCTGTACCCTATTTGTCAATAATTTGTGATCAAGGTCATTAGAGCAATTGCACGAGGGAGCAGTATTGGTATGCTGCTTTTGAGGAGTCGGGTGTGAGGGGGTATCCTCATTCCGATTATTGTTTACTTTCTGCAAGAGGTCAATGGTGGACTCCATATTTTTGACCTTGTTTTCGAGATCCAGAATATATGATCTCTGAGCCACGTTACCAGGGACGGCGATAGGTTTTACTGTTGTTTTTGTAGCAGTTTTCCTAACTTTTGAGGTGGTTTGTTTAGGAGTAGTATTCACAGTGTGACCTAAATCAGCGTTGGACGGCGATGCATTATGGCCAGGCGGCATTGGTGTATGAGTGACCTGGGGGGGTCGGAAATCTGTGTCAGGCGGTACAATACTATCTGACGAACCGTGCATAGAGTTGTCAAGAGATGATATAGGTGGCTGGGCGGCCATGTTAGGTGGCAGACCATGAGTTGTAATGTGTGATTGGACGGGTATGCATGATGGCAGAGGTTGCGTAGTAGAGGGTGCAGGGCTAACTGCAGCGTTACCCTGAATTGGGTGTTCAGCCTGCTGTGCAGCTGTGGAATGTGGCCTAGACTGTATGTCTACGTGTGGCTGACTAAGTGTTATATTTCTGTGATGACTGTGGCTAGTGACTGGGGACTGTTGATGAGATTGCTTCAAGATTGTAGAGTCGTCATGCGGCGTTGGTGTGACAAGATTGGAGGTGGGTAAGCACAACTGTCCAACTGAACTAGAACTCGTCCTGTGCGTCACACTTTGCGTATTGTCATATAACACATTTTCATTGCAAGAGTTGCATATGTAGGGGATCTCTTCCTCAATCTTGTCAATGTCACTTTTTGTGAGACCCAGGCAGGTATAGTGAAACCACTCATTACAGTCATCACAGGCTATGGTGCCTTCACCAGCATTCAGATCACAAACAGGGCAGGTGAATTGTTCAGGATCACTGGAGCTTGGGCTGAAATGCACAACTGCAGCATCATTGCAGAGAGCCGGCTGTACTTCGGAATGAGCTGCAGATTTTGCATCGTCAATAGCCGATGCCACAGACTTGTTTAGTACAGTCAGCTGCCTGCAATTCTGCCTAATTTCTTCACAGAGTTTATCGAAGAATTCATCAAGAAATATCTTCAGATACGTTCCATTCACCAACATCCGACAGGTGGTGTGATAGAAGTTAATCGTGAATTTTAACTGTTTGCCGGTTGAACCATCGTGCTTACGATTATAGACTTTGATTGTATGATCAACAGAGTTTCCACTATTGTCAGTTCCATTCACATGGACTAATGAATATAGGTCCTTGGAGGTTGTAACGTCAAATAGCTTAGCGATAACAACTCTAACCAACTCGTACGCTGCGGTACTCAAATGTATTACCAGATTCTTCCCTTGTTTAAGTTCATATTCAAGATGAGCATTATGACATGCTAACAGTTTTTTATCTAAAGCTTTAGATTTGTCCAGTGTGTAGTCTTTGTTCTTAACAACAGTGTTCGGAGGGATCGCCTGCAGATTTGTTGTACTACGCCTAGTTTTCATTCCGACGATAGAAACGGTGGCCATTTTGTTAGGTATATTTTGTACAATGACAGGTTGAATTTATGCAACTAAAAATATGACATATATTATTGTCCGTTAGGACGACTATACTTAAAACAAATAAAATTATTCAACCATATTTATCTAAAACTGGTAAAAAAGTTTGCGGTTTGATTACTAGATCTATGTAAAAATAAAATTTGCGGTTTGATTACTAGATCTATGTAAAATACACTACTTAGTAGTGTGTATAGAACACTGGATTCAAAGTCTGAATATAGTCTTTACTAGTACATGCAGGATATTATCACGTATTAATAAGAATATCACGCTTGCCGTATTGTATTGATACACAGCAAAAATGTTCCATATATTTGAGTTCAAAGTCCGAGTCTTTACTAGTATATTATCAGATTATTAATAAGAATAAGTAAGAAATCATTAAAATCTATCACGCTTGCCGTATTGACACACAGTAAAAAAATGTTCCATATATTGTTCAAACAAATGTTCTATAATATCGATAGAAATTTGGATAAAATGTGAAGTCTAAAATATGACAGACGATGGTCCGCATTCAGAAGTCACTAATAATATTTGTGTTGGACTGAATGTATTTTCAGCTGTTCAATAATGAGCAAGCACCCGTGTCATGAAGAGCAGTTTTCGGTGTCACACAGAGGTTAAGTTTTTGGGGTCACACATAAGAAGTTATCACAGATACGTCTCACGTTCAAATAACACGGTGGACGACAACATCGATAAGTTCAACAACCATACGGGGGACTGTTCATCTAGTCGACAGCAATAATATCAATAGAATAATGCTAGGAAGACATTCTGTTAATTTTCATTTCACACTTCCGGATTCCTCAGGTAAAATGGCTGCCAGAACAAAGTCACGTGTCATAAAATGCGGGAATGTTCGAAGTCCACAAAAGTTCGTTTTAGACAAAATTCCTCCACCACTGGTGAATATTTACAACGTGAATCAAATTATGTACAGTTTGTGTCCCTTTTCAACATGGGTCTAAAACTAAGAATGTGCTAAAACGAATAAAATTAAATAAAATTGTAAAAATCAGTGCATCTCCTTCTTCCGGACTTGATTCATCAGTATCACCTGTATACGTTTCTATTTTTTACTTTCGCATAGCGCGGACGCGATTGTAAGCACTGTCAATGAATTTGACTTGCCCGTCCTCGAACTCATTTAAATTATACCACCATGCATAT
>JBEVXV010000632.1:0-4912 GCA_040505915.1 Sedimenticola sp.
TTTAACGTGTATCAGCGAGTCTAATATTACGAAGTTCATATTTAACGTGTATCAGCGAGTCTAATATTACGAAGTTCATATTTTAACGTGTATCAGCGAGTCTAATATTACGAAGTTCATATTTTAACGTGTATCAGCGAGTCTAATATTACGAAGTTCATATGCATCAATGATATACTTTGCGATTTTTCTAGGATCAATGTCTAACATGACTTTACAGTACTGTTCCTTGCTATCAACACTATTGTCAACAGTTCCCAAATGTCTCCGTCTGACTTCCGAGTACGCACCGCATTGCACCAGGAAATGTTTCTCATCCTCGACTAATCGCGCATCACATACCCGGCATAGTCTGTTCTCGACCGGAGTAACTGGTCGTCGATATCGTCCCAACTCGATGGCTAAGGGGAAGGAACCACATCGGAATCGCGCTAAAGCTGATCGCTGCCGTAATGTCATAAAACGATCGAGGTAATTCTCGGCTCCTAGTTCCGTTTTGTGGGTTATGTATGTTCTTAGTTTTGGAGATGCTAATATGTCATCACGCCACTGATTCCTTCGTATGGTACTTAATTTCATTCTCACCATTTCCACCAAATTTCGTGAGGATATCGATTGTGTTAAATCCACGTCAAAGAAGTTTAATAATCCACACTGTTGTAATACGTGTTTCACATCGCCACACCATGTATTGCGGTATCTCTGCGTGATATGTAAATCCCATAGAAATACACGATGCGTTAGTCGTCGTTCATCCATGATAGCCAATCTGTGCCATAGCCGTATAATGTCGCAGATCCGCCGTGACTTCGGCGGTAACCAGCCTGTGTCTCCCTCGATTGCCAGCAGACATGTAGATTTACCAACGCCCAGGAATGTCCGTAGTGCTTTATATTGCAATTTGTCGAATTTGTCGTACGCTTTGTATCCCCAGACACCCGCGGCATAATCCGTAATTGGTACAACGGTACTGTAATATAGTTTCTCAAACGTTTTGAAATCCAGTCCTTTATTGGAGTAATACTTTGCCGTTAGTGCCCCGAGGGATCGACTTCCTGCGTCATGCAATGCGCGTACGCTGTCGGTATAATTTAATGTCTCGTTCATTTCAAAGCCTAAATACTTATAACTCGATGTTTTCTGCACTACCGTTTGATTGAATGTGAACACGTAGTCTGTAATGGGTGTTGATTGTTTCCGACAATGCATTACTTTTGTTTTGTCTATGTTCACGTTTAGACGCCAGCGTGTAGACCATGATGATAGGGTGTTGAGCATTGCCTGTAGATCTTCCGGTGATTCAGCTATTAACACGATATCATCCGCGTATTTCAATATGCTCACTCTGTCGCCGTCGCATAATGGCACACCCAAACCAAGTTCGTTAACGTGACGTGCGATGTCGTTGATAAACAGGGCAAATAATGTCGGCGCTAAATTATCCCCCTGCCTAACGCCAGAATCGACGGAGAACCAGTCTGACAATTGACCATTAACTCTTACACACGCTTCCACATTGGCGTACAATGATTTTATGATATTGTACACTTTGCCGTCTATACCAATTCCCAACAACTTGTACCACAGACAGTCTCGATTCACCGAGTCAAACGCCTTTGAAAAATCGATAAATCCGATAAATGTTTGCTTATTTTGTAGTTTCCTGTTTCTTATAATGGTTGTTAGGGTATATATATGGTCCAGACATGATCGTAACTTCCGGAAACCGTTTTGTTCATCACACAACACATTATTTTTGTTCATGAATGTCACAATACGTTCATTAAGAATAGAGCTAAATAACTTCGTTATTGTTGACATCAAACTGACTGCTCTGTAGCTCATTGGATCACGGTAATCTTTTCCTTGTTTTAAAATGGGGTGTATTATAGTCTTATACCACATACTCGGTACTACATTATTTTCGAAGCATGTTGTAAATAGTCTGTGTAGAATAGGCGTCAAATTGTTCAGTTTTAGAATTTCATTGGGAATATTTTCAATGCCGACTGCTTTCCCGGATTTCGCTGCCATTATGCTTTTCAATACTTCCGCATACGTAATGGGTGAGTTCAGTTCAGTTTTAGAAGGTATACTCGGAGTAGTGCCACTAACTTCCAAATATTCCTCCAATTTGGTGTAATCACTTTCCCATTCACTAGTCAGTTGCTGGATATCATGTAGGAAGCGTTCGTTAAAATCGCCACTATGAATACTGAAAAGTCTGCCAAAGTCCGACTTCCATTTATTAAGTATAACTTTAGGGTCATTCGATACGTTGCCGTCATCACACAATACCGCGTCTACAGATCGCTGATTTCGCCGTGGTCCCAACTTATTTATTTCCGCCCAAAAGTCTTTCGGATTCTGAGTACGTAATTCAGTGATACGTTGACGTTGCGCTGCGTAATACTGGCGCTCATGACGTCGAAGCGTTTTATCAAAATTCCTCCGTGCCGTTAAATATTCCCTTCTTAACGCTGATTTCACACGTTGTGTGCCGGTGTATTTCAAGAAAGCCGATTCACTTGTACGCGTTTTATCCCACAATAACTTGATTTCATCACACCACCATGGCTTTTGGATATGACGTCGACGCTTTTTTGCATTTGGGAACACATCCTTGTATTGTAATGATCGGTCCATTTCCGTATGCAACACATTCAGTAACTCTGTGTAAATATCGTCTATTTCGCTCGTAATATTTTCTGACGTCTCAAGTTTCTGGATAACGGAGTTTATTTGTTCAATGCATGTATCACTATGGAACATATCTGTCGGTATATCAGTTACGTTATATTTCCTATGGGGTTGGGGCTCAATCGGAATGTCACTTGGTTGGCCATCATTGCGCGACGTGTAATTGGTGTTACTCGAATCACTGGTTGCGGTGCGCCTTTGGTACTGAATACACTCGTAATCAGACAGATTTACTTTCCACAATAGCACTGAGTGGTCTGGAAGTTTAGCCGTGCCCGGGGTAATATTGTATGTATGGAGACAATCACTGACCAATAACACTCGGAAGTCCATCACGCGGTGTAAACATTCATATGGTGTGCAGACGTAATCCACTACCGCTAATCCCTTCGGTGATACGCTGGTAAAATTATCCATATTTCGGTTACCACGCCCATTTACTACGCACATGCGCGTGTCTTTCAAAAACTCTATAAATGTGTCACCTTGTTGGTTTCGCGTTTTATCAATGGGAGTTCGTTGTGGTATTTTTTCCAGAGTTTCGTTATAATCCTGTGTCTCCCCGATGCGTCCGTTAACGTCACCCATGACGAATAATGGTAGATCCCCCTGGTACTGGTATATATCGGAAGTGAGTTTATCAAAGAACTGTTGTGATGTATCCCCGCGACTAGATCCGGAAGGTGGTAAATAGCATGAACACAAATATACACCAAAATCACTGTCTAGTTTATCAGTTAGTTTTATCCACATAATATCCTCATACGAGGTATCAAGTATGCTTACTTCAAATGTTTCCAGAATGTTCAACTTAATCAGAAACCCGACTCCCCCACTGCCCCGCACTGCATTTGGACTCAGGTTTTGTCTATTATGACCTATCCATTTGTAACCTGGCACAGTTAATTGTTCATCATGCTTCAAATGCGTCTCACATAGTGAAACAATATCAACATTTAAAAAATCTATTATCGTCTCTCGTAATTCGTAACTCGATTTATTAGCCTGTTTTATGTAAAATCCATTAACATTCCAATTTGCTAGCGAAATATCACTGAGCCTCCGAGACTGGCTGTTGTGGAAGCTTTCATAAATTACTCGACCGCCGCGCATCTTAAGTCCCGCTACTTTATTCACAATTGCACGTGTGTTTGATTCCAAAATACGTTGGTGTCGTGTTTTGTCTGGTTCCACGTACACGTTCCTGTATTGGTCAATGTCTCGTAAGTTCCGTTTGGCCTTCAACACACTGGTTTTCTCAGATACAGTTTCAAATGTGATAATTGCTGGCCTCGCGCGTCGACTCTGAGCATTGTTCACACTGGCCCTTTCACCTACACGTTTTGCGCATACGACCTTGACCTCCACATTCAACGCATTTAGCATGCCATTTGTAAATTGTAGTAATTTCTCTACACTGTCCGCTTCATCTTCCTCTGGCACAAGCTTAATACAGATGTTTCTCTCCGTATCTAGGTCGGATGTAGGGGGGCCATGTATAACGTTAGGGTCCGGGGCCGGAGCATGTGGGGACTGATTGACCTCCATTGATGCCATTTTCTCATGAATTGTTTTGATTTGGTCATCTACACGTTCGAACTCCACACTCATATCGGTGCGCAAAGATGAAAGTGCCATATTTAAATGTACTTTTAGATCTGTTTCAAACTTTTCTAACCTGTTTTCCATTTGTGTCCTACTTTCACGATTACTCTGTTCCATTTTTTCCAGATATGTATACACATCGTCGATTGTCCGGTGCCCCGACGCGGGTGTGTATTCTGAGTCCGCCATTGTTTTTTGGATTTTCACTGGGGTACCTGGCTCCGAATCGGACGAACTCTGCCTTCCACGGCGAACCGATTGTCTCACACGATCGAACATTAATTAATCCAGATTTAATAACACATTTTCACGATTTCACAGATCACTTATATCCACGAGAACATTTTTAAATTCATTGAATATCACATTTCATTTTGCGGGTCTTGTAAAACGCCGCCATTACCAAGAACCATAACTCTATATCCGCAAAGTGACTTTCGATTTTTATTCAACACCCGGGTCATGGATTATCTGTCAATTTAGGACTTAGAATTTAACAATTTTGCCTTGTAACTCATAAAACTTTTAAACCGTAATACACACACCTTTATATTTGGTATGCAGCTTCCTAATGATGTGTAGATGCGCAAAGTGTCTTTTGATTTTT
>JBEVXV010000633.1:0-4940 GCA_040505915.1 Sedimenticola sp.
TATCAGCTAACACCCTATTATTTGGTAACGAAAACTTAAATGACGAAGACAACGTATTAATCTTTCTACAAGTTCACAAATTTATAAAAAGGACGGAACGATTTGTTACAAACTACTGAGCTGTTTTAAATGTACACATGCCTTAAAAAAATACATATACGAACATATTAGGAATGCGATTTTACCAGAATACACTAGGAGTAAGTAGGCATTCAATAATTCGAAGTATATTTTGGAAATGACACACATGTATACTTGTACAGGGCCCGGGCTGGCACGCGGGGAGCAAGGTTGCGATGGGACACAGTAGAGAATACCGCGGGGGAGATCACTCGCTTGATCTCAAATTACATTACAATCTTTGTTTAAAAAGCATTGGTCAGGCGAGTAGATATATCTTTGTATATAATTGTAATATTAATGTCACCTGACTTGTATTTTATAGCTCTGGATGTAACAGTGTCTAATGTGTGTAACTTCCACCAAACGTCATTCTTTAATTAGTTTAATTAGTGCAAATTGCATATGGGAAGGGCTGTAACTAATGTTGTAAGACCCATTTGCTCTTTTCTCAAATGCATATGTCCTTTGTAAATTAGCTTGTTGTATTGTATCGTAAAGAGCAATAAAATATGATTAAATCAAAACTAAAATTAGTAGGTTGGTAGATATTAAAAAATAGTCTAATCAACAGAAAATTGGTGGTTTAGGATTTGAGTGACAGGTATAACTTTATGAGCTTGGATGATTCATTCTGTAGATGTCAACTATGTCGTTGTTTGCCATTATATCATTTATTTTAATGGAACATTTTGTATTGGTATCTGTCCTTCCATTTAGTTTGTCGATGTCAAAGTTAATAGCGTTGTTAAAATCTCCTCCTCGTCAGAGTCAGGTCCATATATGCTTATGAACGTGATATGTGAGTTTAATATATTTATTTTTAATACTTGAAGTCGGCCTGGAATTATGTCATATGACGTGGATAAATTCAGAAGTATACATATTCCAGTACTATTTGAGCTGTTTCCGCTGAGATCGATTTCGTGATCCCATTGTTTTTTCCATTTTTCATAATTATTGATTGTACAATGTAGCTCTTGTAGAAAACATACAGAGAAAGAATTATTTTTTTAGCCAACAGAGTACTTTTTCACGTTTGGTGACGTCACCAAGCCCATTCACGTTAAAGCTACAAAATTTCAACTTAGCCATTTGTTTGGTCATAATAGATGGTCATACATGTACTGTGCTAACTGCATGTGTGGCTAGATAATCCATAATGATATGCATTTGCTTTATAAGCAACACTACTAGAACTATTTAGATTTTCGATTTCCGTGCATTCAAAGTTGCTAGGTGTAGGCGACTGATAATAAAAATATAAGAAGATCGATGGGGTGTATGTTACTGTCATTTTGTAACAGTGTTATAATCAGGTCTCTAATGGGATCACTGTGTCCATAAGAAATTCATACATTTTAATTTAGGAGATACATATACTATAGGTGCACTAAATCTATGGTTTACTATAGCTGTACTAAATCGAGGGTTTACGGAAGGCAGACAGATGTACGGACGAACAGACATATATGCCGTAATGCGGACATGCAAAATGAGATGTGTTGATTTGAATGTGGCTATACTATCGTTACACATACTGTAGCGTTACTGGATGACAGACGGTTGGACAGCCGGACAAACTGACTTGCAGCCTGATGTATAAACGGATACATGTATGTGAACTGAGTTGCATTAATGTATGCCTATCTATATAAATATGCATCTATTTGCATGTTGTTATCTATTGCTAAAACGTTGACAAAGTTGGTGTACCGATAAAGTACAGATAAAAAGAGAACAGACAGACGGAGATACATTCTGTTTCTGTTTCAGACAGGTTATTCTATATACATTCGGTTACACCACTACATGTGGTCTTTTCTTGAGGCGACTGTTCGTTAAATTTAAATGGAACAGCAAGCATAGAGTCAAGCACCCGATTAGTCAACTCATTGAGAATTGTATACTGAAAAATTAAGCGCCAGGTGCGCGCATCCACCAAGTGAGGTAATCGCAATCGGGTGCTTTTATCTAGGGACAAAATCATGGACTTGGAAATGGGCGGAGCCTACGAAGAAGTTCACGGGTTCTGTCGATATTTCACGGCTGCAAAATGTGTAAGATGGATTTGGATTTCACTGGTAAAACATGATAATTCATGGATATTCATAAAA
This sequence comes from Sedimenticola sp., assembly GCA_040505915.1. Classification (GTDB taxonomy): domain Bacteria; phylum Pseudomonadota; class Gammaproteobacteria; order Chromatiales; family Chromatiaceae; genus Vondammii. Next base: position 2,238 of record JBEVXV010000633.1, read on the forward strand.
TAAAATCGTGTTTCGGTTTCATCTAGACAATATGCACTATACTATATGAACATAAAAATATCTAGGCTATACATGTACATGTATGTTGTTCTTTAACAAGCCATTATTGCTGTGCATTAAAAAATGCAAGCACACAGAAATACAAACCAGCGAACACTCAGTAGAGTGCATGCCTACACCACTTAAGTCATTGTCCTTGATATAATACCATAATACCTGAATTAACAGAAACGTGTATAACTGCCTTAGTTCATTTACTGTACTTAGTGTCGATAACTAGAAGTATTAATTACCACCAGAAATATGGTCTGATATACTTTTTTCGGGGGAATATCCCAAATTTTCAACGTAGCAAATTCTAGGTTTTCTGTATTTCGTGCCTTTCACAACATGAGTGATAACAATGTAGAATTGTCCGGTTGTCCGGTTAGCGCAATCGGTAACGAGCGCGCTTCTCACCACTGCGGTCCCGAGTTCGATCCTCGGCTGGGGCTGTATGTGAGTTGGTATGGTGGTCGCCAGACCGGACAAGTGGGTTTCCTCCGGGTACTCCGGTTTCCTCCCACACTAAGGACCACCCGTACGCCACCATCCGTGCCAACGAAAGCATTAATATAAGTGGCCCGCGCTTGTTTGTAATCGTTGTAAAATAAATAAAGTTTAAACTAATGTAGAATCGCACGCAAATCAGGAAAACTTACAGAGATCAGTTGTGTTTTAGTTGTTGAATGACTAGCTTCGACCGGTCAGCCTTTATTCTTCGCGTATCACAGAATATTCATTCATCACGCGATTTCTTTCGTAGCAATTGGTAACATCCATTTTCTACTTTCGGTTTCGTAATACGGTACAATACTGCAACTATAACACAATTCTGGTGAAAAGTATTGTATAGTAGCATAGATAAAGATTAGCTTTATTCAATACATGATTGTATTACATATGTTTACAGTTTAGATATACTCTGAATGTAGTATTCAAGCGTCGGAGTATGCCTTTAAAATATCCATCTGTACCACAAAACTGGGAAATTTGTTTTAGTATTTCTCTAACTCCGGTGGCGGGAATCGAACCCGGGTCGCCAGATTGGTAGTTTTTCGGCAATTGATTGTCATATTGCATTTCTGTCTATAACCGCGGGGTCAACAGGGCTGACACTTGATATGGATGTTTCTTGGGAACTGCACACGTGTTTTAATTAAAGTTATTGATTTTCAAATTATACCATAATACCTGAATAAACAGAAAGTTGTTTAACTGCCTTAGTTCATTAAATATACTTATTGTCTATAACCAGCAGTATTAATTACCGCTAGAAATTTGGTCCGATATAATATTTCGGAGGGATTGCATCAATTTTCTATATAGAAAATTATAGGTTTCTTGTATTTCGCGCCTTTCGAAAATACAAGTATAAAAAACGTACAATCGCACGCAAATGACTACATATACCTCTGTATACTCTCAATTCAAAATTGCCTCCCAAAGGTCAAAGGTCAGGTTCCCACGCACTCGTTATAGACGTTGTAATTAGATTAGGTGCGTCTGGCATTGTGTCTAGACGGTATAGTGACGTCATATATAAGAATGTAAACACGAAAGGTCGGGTGTACTCTAGACGGTCTATAATTAGGTGCGTCTGGCATTCTGTCTAGACGGTACGATTAGTGATATATATAAACACGAAAAGTCATGTTGATAAACACGGTCTATAATTAGAATAGTGACATCATTCCGTTAAAAATAGAGAGTGACGTAGCGATCGGCCAATTGGAACGCTCCCGCAATAGTGACGTCATAGAGGCTCGTTCAGACTCGTCCGTTCGAGAGTGACGCTCGGTGGGTATATAAGGGGGAGCGCGCGGCTATATAGCTCACTATACGAATAGACGTCGAAGAGGAAGGTTATACGTGTTGGAATATATTTGGATTTTGTTGGATGTAAGTAATATTTTACTTTTTTCCCCCACGTCTTTATAAAAAAAGGGGGTGGGCACGCGCCCGAACTGGTTCGTAGAATGGCCAACTTTATATAAAAAATGTTACGTTATATTTGTAAACGCTCCCCCCCTCTTAGGGGCCCCCGAACTGGTTCGCCCCCTTCGCGAATGGCCAACTTTATATAACGCGTTATAAGGTGGTTCTACTCAGTCGCACGGGCACGAAAGAGTCAGACGAATACGTTTATGTAGACCAAAGTATATACTTTAGGGGACATACGCCCGTACATGCGTATGTGATGTAAATGAGTGAGTTTTAAAGTCCGCTTTTCTGACATAGAGGTACGAGTATTTATCCAAGCTTTCGCAACTACACGAACGGCCAACTTTGTATAAACAATGTTATATAACGTTATATGTGTACACGCCTCCCCAACTTAATAAAAAAAAATCTTACGCTCAATGGCTCAAAGTACTACTCGCTGCGAACAGGAGTTTGGAAATAACCGTTACGTGAAAGTGTGCGAATGGAAGGGTGAGCTGAGGGTGGACATCAGAGAGTGGAACGAGGGAAAACCTACGAAGAAAGGCATAGTCTGCCTCTATCCAGGTGGAAGAATCTGGTGGAGAACTTCGACGAAATCGACGAGTCCAAGAAGGAGGGTCGGCAGTTCGGTCAACATCTCGGTGGGAACGTTTACTGCGAGCTGAAGCCAAGCGGACACGTGGACATACGGAAGTATTGGAAACCCGCTGACGAGTG
>JBEVXV010000634.1:0-7553 GCA_040505915.1 Sedimenticola sp.
GGATTGGAATGGAATAACGGCCTGGGTGCTTGTCCGGACTTGCACATCACCCAATTACATGTATTATTAATAATATTAAGATAACATATCTATGTATTATTAATAATATTAAGATAACATATCTGGAATGGATGGAATAATATTTTATTGCTGGATTGGGATCTGGATTTGCTGCAAACTGGATGCACATAATAAGAATGGATGGAATAGTATAATTGCTGGATCGGAATAGTATAATTGCTGGATCGGAGGGAAAAATTGCTGGATCGGATGGAAACTGGATGCACAAAATAGTAATTTCTCACGGGATGTCTGACCCTGATCGCTAGAATTATCGCGATCATAATATTCCAATACTTAACAATATCAATACTTAACAATCTGATAATATGTTAATACCAGTTATAAACAGTATGCCAAGTACAAACAGTATGCCAAGTACTAGTAAGGTTGACATTCGTTCATGCATCGCTGAGACTTAAGCCTGTCGATGTTTTATTAAATCATATATATGTAAAAATAATGTGTTAGTCCATTTATCATAACTAGAATATGTCCAGGTAGTAATTCTATAGCTATGGGAGCAAATTGTCGCGACTGTTCATTTTGGGGAACAGTCGCGACACTTTGCTCTTTAAGAGGAACAGATCATAAAATAATGGGAAATAATGCTATAGCAATTAGTTCCGTTTATTTTTGTCTGTCCGAAAAGGGATCTGTTTAGTCTGATTTACTGGGTCCGAGTTAGCAGGGGGACGTAGCAGTCCGCACATGGTCCGAATTATTTGAGGGACGTACAATGTTACAGTTCGTCTATTGCGCATGCGTATAGACCTTTTCCTGCTCGCATCTGGACAGCAAACACGCAAAAGAATTGTCTGAATTATACAGTATTATAATCTAAGTTTATCGTACGCTTTGTTACATTTGGATTGATATGTCTGGCCGGGGAAGACCGAGACGTGATGCGAGACGCGTACGCAGGAATATTGCCGATGCTGAGCAGTCAAAGAGGCCGCGATTGGATCCCGAACACGAAGTGGTGGAGAGGATCAATTTATCATGCGATGCCCCAAACGAGGGCCAAAAAGGTGTCCATACTGAACCAGACCAAAATAATTCGCCCCCCCAATCACCATTGTTATCTAATTTTATAGATTTTGAGAAGATCTTGAAAGATTCCCAGTATTTAGGAGACAATGATGCACAAATGCCTTGTGGGGACATTGACTTGATAAAATGTGCCGACGATGATTTGACGGCGCATGTACCGACTCCATTATGTCAGAAAATAGTACAGCACCAATATATTAATTTGGCAACATTATTAAAGGGAGGGGTCGAGCTGGAGGAATTGGAATTTGGGGGCTGTCTCCGGGTAAATGAGAAAGGTATGCTGGAGACCAAACCACGTCAGATAAGGGAAAAAATTTCAAATATACAGATGTGGACAGATGCAATGTTGATTTTCTGTAGTATTTACATACGCAAGCATTCAAGTAAGGGACCTGAAATAATGCAATATATTTCCACCATTCGTGATGCAGCTCATCGGTATGGGGGATATTCATGGCGTTCATACGATGAACAATTTCGACTCAGGCAAGCTATTAAGTTACAAAGTTGGGGTAAAATAAACTCTGAGTTGTGGCTGCGAGTCATGGCAGCCCCAGCTACCATGACCTCGCATACCATGACCTCGCAACAGGTGCCAGCCAGCACATTCAGACCAATGTTGTCCCCGTGTCTTGATTTTAATAAGGGTGACTGCAAGTGGAGTCCATGTAAATTTCCACACATTTGTTCAAGCTGTAGGGCATCGACACATGAGAAAATAAACTGTCCAACTCTAAGCAGTCCTGGTATTCCCAGGGGAGGGGGAGCATTTCGTTCATTTCGGGGGCGAGGTAGATCACTCTTCAGAGGGCGATTTACAAACAGCCGCCGAGGCTTCAGACCAATGTAATTTTAACAACTTTGGGTTGGCAAGATCACCAATTAAAGTTGGCGCCTTGGAAAAGGAGCTAACTTACTATGACCAGGATGCGGCGGTATTTGTTTTAAATGGTTTTAAGAAGGGTTTCTCTCTAAATTACACAGGGCCAAGAATTCCTATGGATGCTAAGAATCTGCAATCAGCAGAGTTGAATCCTCTGATTGTAAAGCAAAAAATAGATAAAGAAATAGCAGAGGGTCGGGTTGCTGGCCCCTGGAGTTATCCTCCCTTTGGTAATTTACGAATTTCACCCCTAGGGTTAGTTCCAAAGAAACAGACCGGTCAATATAGACTAATCCATCATCTCTCATACCCGGAGGGTCAGTCACTCAATGATTTTATTGATCCCAAACTATGTTCTGTACAGTATACCACCTTTGATGAGGCTATCCAAATGGTTCAAAAATTAGGTCCCAGTTGTTTGCTCGGTAAAGCCGATATAAAAAGTGCATTTCGCCTATTACCGGTTTCTCCTCATGACTTCGATCAGTTAGGTTTTAAGTTTCAGAACCAGGTGTATTTTGATAAAGCGATGCCTTTTGGTTGTTCTATAAGTTGTGCAACATTTGAAGCATTTGGTAAATGTCTGGAATTTGTGGTAAAACGAAGAAACACACTTGGTTCCTTGATTAGGTACTTAGATGACTTCCTTTTCGGTGGTAAACAAGGTTCTGATCATTGTAAGTTAATGATGATTGCTTTCGAGAAAGCCATGGCTGACTTGGGGGTACCTGTGGCAGGGGAAAAAACCGAGGGTCCCAAAACAGTGATTGTGTTTCTGGGTTTGGAATTGGACTCTGTGCAAATGGTGGTTAGAATCCCTATGTCAAAGGTGACTGAACTGGGGGAAAAAATCAGGGATATGTTGAAAAAGCAGAGAGTGACCCTCCGGGTGATGCAATCATTAATTGGCTCATTGAACTTTGCATGTAGGGCCATAATACCAGGCAGACCTTTCTGTCGCAGGTTGATAAACTCAATACGGGGGCTTTCAAAACCGCACCATCATTTAAGAATAACCAAGAACATTAAAAGAGACCTAGTGATGTGGTTAAAAAAAATTGACCGATTTAATGGTACTTCCGTGTTCCACAATCGATTTTGGGTGTCGAATGTAGACATACAATTATTTACAGATAGCGCGGCTGGCTGGGGTTTAGGTTTTGGGATCTTTTTCAGCGGAAAATGGATGTGTGCTGCGTGGCCGGACGAGTGGCATGAAAGCGGATTGACCAAGGATATCACAGTGCTAGAGTTGTTCCCCCTATTGGTCTCGTTGCACATCTGGGGTCAGGAGTTTCACAACAAAAAACTGCGGTTCATGTGTGATAACATGGCAGTGGTCTCTATTGTTAACACAATGACATCAAAGTCGGACACGGTCATGGTACTTTTACGTGCATTTACACTAAAATGTTTGGAACTAAATCTGTGGGTCGAGGCATCGCACATAGAGGGGGTAAAGAATGCAATAACTGATAGTTTGTCTCGTTTACAGATGACGAGGTTTCGGCAGCTGGCCCCAGGGGCAGACCTCGTTGCAGCGGAAATGCCAGGCCATCTATGGAAAATATTCGAGAGCGAGTCAGCAAATTAGTAGGGGCTAGTCTGGCCAGGAACTCTGTTTCGGTATACAGGAATGCGGTAGCTAAATTTTCGGGCTTTCGCAAAGAGTTTATTGGGCGTGAAACCTGGCCCGCGACAGTTGACGATATACTACTTTTTATTGCCTGTTGCTTTGAGCAGGGTTACTCGCCAGGGACAATCTCGTCATACGTATCTGGCATTAGTTTCTTTCACAAGATGAATGGCCAGCAGGATCCAACTGATAATTTTATTGTTCGGAAGATATTGGAGGGTTGTCGGCGGTCACGCCGCCAGTCTGATAGCCGGGCCCCGATTACTCTACCAATTTTAACTAAGATAGTTCATGCACTGCCACGTGTCTGTTTTTCCGATTATGAAGCAAAACTCTTCACGGCAGCCTACGTGTTGGCCTACTATGGTATGTTGCGGGTCAGTGAAGTGGTGTTCACGTCACAAGAACAGGCTGATAAACCCTTGAGACTCTCTGATCTGGTAGTAGAACCTGGTGGTCAAGCCATACAAGTCTGCATCCGTTTTTCTAAGACGAATCAGTGGGGTGCTCCTACGATTCTTCGCATTCCCACATATAACGGAAGCTATAAATCAGTATGTTGTGTGGGTGCCTTGACACAATTTTTATCAATCCGGCCTAAGTATCAGGGTTTTTTATTCTGTCATGCTGATAAATCCCCATTGACACAATCCCAGTTTTCAGGAGTATTATCAAAGGCCATTCGTTACTTGGGGTTGCCCGGGGGTATTTACAAAAGTCACTCTTTTCGCATTGGCAGAGCGACCAGCTTGGCACTGCAAGGGATGCCATCTGAAGCAATTCAAAAAATGGGTAGGTGGCAGTCAAATGCTTACAAAAAGTACATTAGAATGGATATGTAGATCTAAATTACTCAGTTCACACAATTTGTTAAATTTTGCTGACATGATGGAATAATAACACATCTGTATTGCAGACATCTGGCTGGTGGGTGATTCACTAGTACATTGGGCACATAAGCAGGCAATGGATCAGGGCATACAGAATTTGCATCTGGCTGATGAATATAAAGTGCAGTGGTTTGGACAGCGGGGGATGCATTGGGAGAACTTGATGTCTGTAATCCAGCGCCGGATGTTATTTGGCAGCCATCCGGTCATCATTTTGATTCATTTAGGAACCAATGACATTGATACAATTCCTATTGCTACTTTTAAACAGAAGATCGAAAAAGATCTGCAATATTTGTTCAGCACTTTTCTCGAAACTAAAATAGTTTGGTCTGACATATTCCCTAGAGTAGCCTGGAAAACTTTTCCACATATGATGAGGAAGTTGGCCAGAATTAACAGAGTGGGTCGGGTCTCTGTTGACAGACAGACTTATGGGTTGGTACTGAACCATAATATAGACTGGGACAATGTGCAAGTTTTTCGGCCAGATGGTATTCATTTGTCTGAGACAGGCAACAAACAATTTATTGCTGAACTGAGTGATGTCGTAAGGCGCAGCTTAGGGCCTTAGAATTTGGGGAACAGAATCATTTGAGTGACGTTAAACAAACATCACATAATTGTCCCGCTTCAAATGATCTGTTGTGGCGGAAATTCTTGCGCCCGGGGTCAGACATCCCATCTTATAATGTAGGACACAAAATTTACTGCAACAATTACTGGATTGGAATAACACGTATTAATAATATCAGACTTATTAAATATCATTATTCTGGATTGGAATGGAATAACGGCCTGGGTGCTTGTCCGGACTTGCACATCACCCAATTACATGTATTATTAATAATATTAAGATAACATATCTATGTATTATTAATAATATTAAGATAACATATCTGGAATGGATGGAATAATATTTTATTGCTGGATTGGGATCTGGATTTGCTGCAAACTGGATGCACATAATAAGAATGGATGGAATAGTATAATTGCTGGATCGGAATAGTATAATTGCTGGATCGGAGGGAAAAATTGCTGGATCGGATGGAAACTGGATGCACAAAATAGTAATTTCTCACGGGATGTCTGACCCTGATCGCTAGAATTATCGCGATCATAATATTCCAATACTTAACAATATCAATACTTAACAATCTGATAATATGTTAATACCAGTTATAAACAGTATGCCAAGTACAAACAGTATGCCAAGTACTAGTAAGGTTGACATTCGTTCATGCATCGCTGAGACTTAAGCCTGTCGATGTTTTATTAAATCATATATATGTAAAAATAATGTGTTAGTCCATTTATCATAACTAGAATATGTCCAGGTAGTAATTCTATAGCTATGGGAGCAAATTGTCGCGACTGTTCATTTTGGGGAACAGTCGCGACACTTTGCTCTTTAAGAGGAACAGATCATAAAATAATGGGAAATAATGCTATAGCAATTAGTTCCGTTTATTTTTGTCTGTCCGAAAAGGGATCTGTTTAGTCTGATTTACTGGGTCCGAGTTAGCAGGGGGACGTAGCAGTCCGCACATGGTCCGAATTATTTGAGGGACGTACAATGTTACAGTTCGTCTATTGCGCATGCGTATAGACCTTTTCCTGCTCGCATCTGGACAGCAAACACGCAAAAGAATTGTCTGAACCCACCCACCCACACCCTTTGTCTTTAAATGACTATCGCAATAATACTTGATACTTGAATTTGGGAAATTCATAACCAGATCTTTGGTAGTTGGATATTGTAAATTCAGGGCGGCATTTGCAATGCTTACCCAATTGAATACATTTTGAGCCTAAGGCTAAAATGACTGCATTGGACACATGATTTGTCAGTTTTGAACCTATACCACTTCTTTAATAATACATCCTGGGTCTAGGTGACCTACGGTGTCTTGGCCATAATGTTATGGACTAATTAGTACATAGGCTTTATTATGTCACTGGTATATATAGGATTTTGAACAGCTTTTCATAGTTGAGAAGTTTGTTATTTGGGCGATGGTGTCATTTGGCGGACCTTGGCAAAACTTCACTTTTCATGTGTACCCCATTCCTAAAAGTACACAAAGTTTATTCGCAAGCTGCGAATGCATTTGCAAGGAAATGATCATGAACAAGGAAATGATCATGAGCATTTCCTTTCAAGTACGAGGTCCGTCATAAGACACCATCGCCGTTGTTTGTTGGACTTGTATACTGCTAGGAATTTTAATGTTTCAGGCTGTCTCTGATGAGCTGTCGTGTCCCTTCCCCCGCACTGCCAGTGTTGAGCCTTGACAGACCAAGGTGCCTGCTCCCCCCTAACCGAACAAACCGGCGGATGTACAGCTGCGGAATATTGCCACGTTGGACCTTTCCGTTTGTTGGCAGGCACATTTCCAGGCCGGATCGATGTGATGTTAACAATTCCGTTATGAGTGATGTGATGTTAACAATTCCGTTAGGAGTGATGTGATGTTAACAATTCTGTGATAGGACACATACTGATTACTCCGACGAGAGGGGCAGAAGTAAACTTGTGATACTGGCAGGGACCGGGGGGGGGGAGGCGACCAATGTGGGGGCTATTTGTTAGCTGGAGTAGCCAATTCATAATATATTGGCAAAACGATCGTGATATGGCTTTAATTGCTGTTGCATGTTCGTTTTGTCAATTTCTAGGCTGGTTCGTCACACTGTCTGCTTAATTGCCTTTGGATGCCTGTACTTCAGCTATCGGGATCCTCCACATTGGTACTCAGTTCTTGTCGTCAGTGTTGGAAATTCAGTTAGAAACGTAAGGCTGATGATACAAGGAATTTGTGGTTTATTCAATTTAAGTTTACAAAATAATTTGCAAGGTACAGTTTAGGGAATCACATGCTTGGCATTGATACAAGGTAAAGGCAGATGAATCGACAGTCGCGGAAATTCTTGCGCCCGGGGTCAGACATCCCATCTTATAATGTAGGACACAAAATTTACTGCAACAATTACTGGATTGGAATAACACGTATTAATAATATCAGAC
>JBEVXV010000635.1:0-11520 GCA_040505915.1 Sedimenticola sp.
TTGGTTTAAACATATTTTATTTGCATATTGTTTACATGTTGGCTATCAACAATAATTAGTACAGTATTATACAAATGGGATTGGATTGAAAGCAAGCTTATATAAATCCTCTCCCTACATGACTAAGTATCACAGGATGCTGAAGCCAAGTCATAGATGGTAGCATAGTGATGATGTTTGTTTGGATGAGAATTTCTTCTGAAATGAAGCCATTATTATTTCAGTTTCAGCATCCTGTGATAAACGGCAATAATAAGATGACAATATGGAAATATACATGTATTAAATCATTTATCGCAAAAAAGGGAGCAAAAAAACAAAAAAAACATGGCACTTGTCATTTAAGTAAGCGACAGGAGAAAAGAAATATATATCTGGTCAAAATGCATTAAACTGACAAATAGTAGGGGAAGCCAACTTAAAACAAGACAAAAAAAATTCAAGGAGAATAACGAATAGTTTTTGTAAGGGAGCCACGTTGGAAGTTCGAGGTCCACTCGCACACCGACCCGCACACTGCCCACGACATTTCATAGAATACAGTAATGTGTACATGGCATATGTCTGTCTAAATTTTTAAAAGCGACCAGTTTTTTTTATATATAGTCGTACTGCTGAAAAGATGATTTCATTGGAATTATTATCAAGTTGTTTATTACCATACAGTATTGTTTGTAGTGACGGTTGGCAAAATGGTTGTATATCGTCTATTAGTGTGGTTCTATGTTCTGTATATCGAGAGCATGAGAAAAAGTAGTGAGTGGCATCTTCTACTTCTCCGCAATTACAATTGGGTGATTCGACTATATTTTTACGATAGAGATCATGGTTGAGAGCACTACATTTGGTGCGGAGACGTGTATGCGTTACCTGTAAATGCCTGATACCACTGAAATAATAGCTAGGGACTTCACCTGTGTTTGTTTTTAATTTGGCTTTGAAGCAATTGAGCGAAGGTGCATTCCTTGTGGCCTCCGGGAGAGAGTTCCACTCCCGGACAGTAGAGGGGAGAAAGGAATTATAATAGAGAGTGGTTCGAGATCGTATCGTCTGTAGATTTTCAGCGTTTCGTAGGTTATAGCGAGTAGTGTCAGTTACCGGCGGTAAAATATCCACAAGGTAATTGGGCGAGATGCCGTTATTCATTTTATAAAAAAGCGCATATTTATGTGATTGTCGTCTATTATCTAATGTTTCCCAAAGAGTCTCAGTATATAGACTATCTATAGAGACAAGCCGAGTAGCACCGGTGGATATGCGTGCGGCTTCGATCTGAATTTTTTCAACCGCATCTTTCTCATACTGCGTACAATTATCCCAGACAACGTCTGCATATTCTAATAGAGGTCTAATGAAGGAGAGATAAATTATTTCCAGGCTTTTTCTATCGAGTATATATTTTAGTTTTCTCATAATGTTGATTCTACGCCATGCCTTACCCGTTATATAGTCTATGTGTTGATGCCATGTTCCATCATTGCTGAAGTATATACCTAAGTGTTTGTGGCATTCGACTTCCGAGACATTAACATTATTCATTTGTATTTGAGGATGTGCCACTATATTGCGTTTCCGTGATATTAGTAGTGATTCTGTCTTTTTAGGGTTAAAAGATACAAGCCATTTGTTAGACCAGTTAGTGATTGTGTCAAGGTCAGTATTTATGGTCCTCGATGCAGTTTGGGGAGTATCCACAATAAGATATAAACTGGTATCATCTGCAAAAAGTCGTATACTAGAATTAATGTCATTAACAATATCATTTATATATAAAAGGAATAGCAGGGGACCAAGAATTGAGCCTTGAGGGACACCGGCTTTAATTTGGTTCCAGTGAGAGGTAACACCTGGCAGCACAACCCTTTGTTTGCGGTTACTAAGATAACTTGTAAACCAGTCATGTATGTTGTTAATAACGCCTGCAGCTCTCAGTTTTAAGAGGAGACCTTTATGCCAGACTCTATCGAAAGCTTTACTTATGTCGCAGAAAACCACCCTCACTTCTTTACCATCATCTAAGGCACGACAGAATGTATTATAAAGAAACGTGAGTTGATTTACAGTGGAGTCACCCGGTACGAATCCGGACTGTAGGGGTGTTAAGATATTGTTGTCTTTGAAATGGTTGTACAGATATTTAAAAACAGCCCTTTCAAGAACTTTACTAATTGTGTTCAACAAGGATATGGGTCGATAATTCGATGTAATAGAGGGATCACCAGCCTTAAAGATGGGACATACATTAGCCTCTTTCCATACATTAGGAAAGTATCCACGCATGATTGATTTGTTAAATAGGTCTGTTAAAGGAATGGCTAGCTCAGATTTGAGTTCTTTAAGGACTCGATTGTTGATACCATCTGGTCCTGACGCTTTTCCTAGTGGCAAGGCGGATAGTATATTTTCCGTTTCTGTTTCAGTTAATGAGATAGTTTCAAGGTTGTTAGTTACTTCGTACGGATGTAAAATAGGTGAATGATTAGGCGGTTCTTCCAGAAGTGTTTGATCCCGAAAAAAGTTATTTAGGACATTAGCTTTTGATGTATTATCATTAACTATCATATCATTATGTTGGAGTGGCGGGATAGTTTTATTTTCATTCTCACAAATGAACCGTTTCAAGGTAGACCACCAATCTTTTGAACGGAGTTGTTCTGATTTTAATTTAATACATATACCATTATAGTAATCTTTCTTTGATTCACGAATTGTTTCAATGATGTTGTTTCTAACAGTCCGAAATTGTAACCAATGTGCATCGTTATTAGTTTGTTTAGCTTTATGATATAACCGCTTCCTTTTTCTGATCATTCTCTTAATAGTAGTCGTTATCCATGGTAAATCCGAATGCCTGACAAGTATTTCTTTATTAGGTATATATTCCTTTGAAAGACTAATGATTGTATTAACAATATTGTTTGTATATTCCTCAAGATTTTCAGACTTTAGGTCGTCCCAGTTAAGTGATGATATTTCTCGACGTAGCATGTCATAGTCCCCTTGCTCGTATTGCCAGATTCTGCGTTTAAACGGTTTAATTTTTTGCTTCGCAAATTTTAGGAGACCATATATTGGACAGTGGAAGCGGGTTTCTTGCTGTAAAAATGGATCTCCTACTCCGCAAGTGACGATACTTTCTTTATTAGATACAAGAATTAAATCGATTATTGATTCAGAATGTTCAGTAAAATGTGTAGCTGACGAGATACACTGCGATAAAGCAAACTGTGTACAGATGGATAGCACCTTCCTATTAGTCTGAGAGTTCAAGGTATTATAATTAAAATCCCCAACAATGATAATATCACTGAGCCCCGTATCTATCGCCATGTGGATTGAGTCCTCTATGATATTGCTATATAGAGCATTAGCGTTTGGGGGCCTATAATAAACTCCAAATAGAAAATGTTTCTTGTTAGACACAACTTCAATCCAAATAGACTCAATATTAGCGAGTTCCAGATCGGGCCTACGCTTATGAAATAATGTGTCTCTAACATATAAGATGATACCGCCATGTCTGTCACCAGGTCTGTCTTTCCTTTCAGGCGATTTAAAGTTGTGAAATAGTAGATCATCAGTATTATATTCATTGTCGAGCCAGGTCTCTGAAAATGCTAGTATATCAAAGTCTCTGAGTTCAGTACGTAATATATCTAATTTTCGATACAAGCTTTGGACGTTATAATGCACGAATGATAGATGGTATGATAAATCGAGTGGTGGGGTAATATCAGACATAAGCTCTCGAGAGGATGTTGATGACGTATTAGAGCTGAATGAGTATTCGAGTAAATTGTTACTATCTATGGGACCGGGATTTGGATGAATATCACCGGAGAGAAAATTGAGTATACATATTATCCATAATAAAGTGAGTGTCGTTAAGCACGAGTGGTTAAAAAAACGCATGTTACGTTCTATTGTAATTCTTGTCGCAGTATAACGATGGTACCGTTGGGGTTTGCACATGAGAGTAAGATTGGCGTTGTTTCTAACTGTAAGAAGAAGGCTAAATGTCGATACAATGTCAAAGAACATATACAGGAGAAGTAGAGAATGAAGTACCAGCGAAAATCTGCCATGCACATTATAAGTACATCTGTTCAAAATGGCCAAGCGATGTGTGACTACAGCTATGTAACTGCCGATATCAAAATTATAAACATTGCTGTGGCCGTAATAGACAGATGAAAAATAGATTGAAACAAGCTACAGATCGAGGGACCAGCCCGACCGAGTGTGCGAACGGATCTCCAAACTCCCCCAGTGTGGCTAAAATAAATGTAAAACAAAGACAAAAAAAGCTGCATATAGTACTATGATGTGAATAATTCCGGACATATTCTGTTTTGACAGAACATGCTTAGCAATGTATAGTAGTTCAATAATAAGAGATAATTCATGTTTCCAAGAGATATAATGCGATGCATGTGGAAAAAAGAAATTACAATACTATCACTGTATACTAGTGGTCCTATATTGACGTAAATTGCGCCGTCCACTGATATATATATATATACATGTACGTTGACGAACCTATACGACTGTGCAGTCTGATCGGGGGTTCACCAATTATAAACTCATAGAATACCCGAAGGTATTGTACAAATATCCACTCTGACGGCCCCAGTTTATACCGTTACTAAAATAATACATTGCAAATCAGATAATATCATGGGTGGGCATGCCTATTCACTGGAGTAATTCGACTCAGGTATACCTAACCAGCCGGCACGATTGCCTGTGCAGTCTAATCTGGGTCTTCAACAGTTTTCAACAATATAATACTAAATTCAGTATATAGCACATATAATACTACTAAACACGGGCAATTTGGTATATAGCATGGCCTGTGTGCAGTCTGATCTGGGTATACATCAATTTATATGCAAATATAATACTGCTTAGTATCGAACATTCAGTTAAACCCTTTAAACACTACAGACCTCTATAAAACTAACGTTGCAAACAGTGCAGATCCAGACGAGCTGGCTGGTAACCAGCCGTCTCATCAGGATCACCACTGTTTTCCAATAGTCTTCAATGTTGAGCCTAAAATGTGAATGGGCCAACGAAACAGCGCGAAACATTGACATGGAAGAGTTACTTGGTGTTGAAAGGGTTAAGCATGACAGAAGAGGCTTATTCGCGGGATATGTTCGACTGCGGTTTACACTAGCCAGCATCCACGACCGTGAAATTTGGTCCGAGCCCACACCAGTTGTAAGCACATATAATACTACTAAGTATAGACAATACAGTATACAGCATGGCCTGCAAGACTTATTGACGGGACATGGTCAACTGAGGTGTACACTGACCAGCCTGCACGAGCCGTGCAATCTGGTCAGGGTCAACATCAGTTGCAAGCACATATAATACTACTTAGTATAGACGATACAGTATACAGCATGGCCTGCATGACTTATTGACGGGACATGGTCAACTGACGTGTACACTGACCAGCCTGCACGGGCCGTGCAATCCTGTCGGGGTCAACAACAGTTGTAAGCACATATAATGCTACTTAATATTGAATATTCTGTTTAAAACGTGGCAGAAAATACTTTTTTCAAATGGGATATGCAACTGTGGTATACACTGCCCGACCGTGCAGTCTGGGAAGGGTCTACATCAGTTGCAATCGCATATAAGTACTACTTAATACGGACTATTCAATTTAGAACATGACAAAAAAAACTTATTCGAAACACGACTGTGCTGTCTGCTCAGGGTCTACACCAGTTATCAGCTCATATAATACTACTACACGCAATTCAGTATATATACATACATACACATGTCCACACACCCGCATACACATATACACACATATATATACATATATATACACATACAAACATACAATTAAACATACATTACATACGCAGGAAATGGTCAACTGGGGTATACACTGATCAGACCGCACGACCGTCCAGCCTGGTCAAGGTCTATACAAGTTGTAAGCACATATTATAATACTGCTTAATGTCGAAAATTCAGTATAAAACATGACAGAAGAGAAATATGCAGCGAAGGTACACATAGACAATCCCGTAGGACTGCGCAGTCCGGTCAGCGCCAACACCAGTTGTCAGCACATATGGTCCCACTTAATATCGGCAATTCAGTGTATAACATGAGAGGCGTGTTTTATTCGCAGCAATTATTAAACTGAGGTATTCACCAGCTGTGAGCACGTATAACACTACTTACTACTGACAATTTAGTTTAAAACCGAACAGAAGAGACTAATTCACATGCAATGGCTGGTCAACTGAGGTATACACCGACCAGCCTGCACGACCGAGCCGCCAGGCCAGTGTCTACACCAGTTGTAAGCCCATGTTCAGTTTAAAACATGACAGATGAGACTTGTTAACAGAAAATATTCAACTTCATGACTTACTCACAGGAAATAGTCCACTGAGGTATACACTGAATAGATTGCACAACAGTGCAGTCTGGCGAAGGTCTACACCAGTTGTAAGCGCATATAAATACTACCGAAAACAGACACTTCAATTTAAACATGACATAGAGACGTATTCACAGGAAATATTTAACTGAGATATACACTGGTCTTGCACGACTGTGCTGTCTGCTCAGAGTCTACATCAGTTGTCAACACATATAATACTGCTTAGTATCGATAATTCAGTTTTGAAATTTGAAACATGGCAGAAGAAACTTGTTCACAGGAAATTGTCAGTTGGGTTTTACAGGCTGACCAGTCCGCACGACCGTGCAGTCTTACACCAGTTGTAAGTATATAAAATAATGCTTACTATCGATAATTCAGTTTAAAACATGACATAATATACCTATGCACAAGAAATGGTCACCTGATGTATACACTGACCAGTCTTCACGTCCGTGAAGTTTGGTCAGTGTCTACACCATTTGTTAATATTTATAATACTGCTTAATATCAAGAATTCAGTTTAAAAGGTGACAGAAGATACTTTTTCACAGGAAATGGTCAACTGAGGTATGCACCGACCAGCCTGCACGATCGAAAATTCAGTCTAAAACATGACAGAATAGACTTATTGGAAGAACATTTTCAATGCAGGTATACACTGACAGTGCAGTCTGGCAAGAGCACACCGCAGTTGTAGGCGCATATAATTACTACCTAATACATACACTTCATTTGAGACATGTATTCTACTGAGATGTACGAGATATATACAGTGGTCCGCCTGCACGACCGTGCTGACTGCCCCGGGCCTACACCCGTTGTCAGTACATAATTATGATACTACTTGATACGGTCAATTCAGTATATAATTATAGCATGATCTGCAGGACTTATTCACAAGAAATGGTCAACTCGGATATACACTGACCAGCCTACACGACCGTGCAGTCAGGTCAGGGTCCACACCAGTTGTGAGCACTTGTAATATAGAAGATACTTATTCGCAGTAAATGTCAATTGTGGTATACACTGACCAGACTGCACGACCATTAAAACAATTCAGAAGATACTTATACACAGAAAATGGTCAACTAGGGTATACACTGACCGGCCTGCACGACCGTGCAGACGGGTCAGGGCCTACACCAGTTGTGAGTATATATAATACTGCTTAATATCGAAAAATTAGTTAACTGGTCCGCCTGCACGACCGTGTTGTCTGCCCCGGGCCTACACCAGTTTTCAGTATGCAGGACTTGTTAACAAGAAATGGTCAACTGGGGTATACACTGACCGTCCTACACTACCGTGCAGTCTGGTCAGGGTCTACACCAATTGTGAGCAATTTTAATATTGTTTAATATCGCAAATTCAGTGTAAAACATGATAGAAGATACTTATTCTGAGTTAATGGTCAACAGTGCAGTCGGGTCAGGGTACACACCAGCTGTAAGTATATATAATACTGCTTAATATCGAGAATTCCACAGCAAATGGTCAACTTGGGTATACACTGACCAGCCTGCACAACCGTATACTGCACATCTAAATACTGTTTAATATCGTAATTCAGTTTAAAACATGACAGAAGATACTTATTCATAGGAAATGGTCAACTGGGGTATACACTGACCAGCCTGCACACCCGTGCAGTCTCGTCGGGGCCTACACCAGTTGTAAGTATATATACTACTGCTCAATATCGATAATTAAGTTTTAAAACACGACAGAAGAAGCGTATTCACAGTAAATTGTTGTCAATCGTGGTATACACTGACCAGCCTGCACGAACGTGCAGCCTGGCCAGGGCCTACATCAGTTGAAAATATATATAATACTGCTTAATATCGATAATTTTGTTTAAAGCATGACATAATACACTTACATGTATTCACAGGGAATTGTCAATGTAGGTATACACTTACCAGCTAGATAGATAGCGGTTGCAACCCTATGGTACCAGACCACCGAAGAACCAACTAATGGGGAAAAGTGAGAGTTATACTTATACGCTCAATATCGAAAATACAATTTAAAACATGACAGAAGATACTTATTCACAGTAAATGGTCAACTGAGGTATACACTGATCAACCTGAACGAACGTGCAGTCTGATCAGGGCCTACATCAGTTGAAAGTATATATAATATTGCTTAATATCACGTATACGTACGTATATACTGACCAGCTAGAAACATAGCGGTTACAACCCTGTGGTACCAGACCATCAAAGTACCAACTAATCATGCTAATGGGGAAAAGGTGAGTTATACTTATACGCATACAACATACGTGTACACATACACACCAAGCATCAATCGGACTACCTTGCGCTTCTCACGCAGACCGAAAATGGTATAGAATAATTATTTCTGCAACGTAATGTCTCCATAAAGCGGAAAGTATCGGCCCGGATCAGTCTGGTCAGGCCGATCCGGAACGACACTCCACGCACATGCCAACCCGCGACGCGGCCCATATATGATAGTATGCACCTGCTCAATGGACAAGGGAGTAGTGTCTGGCCGTCGTACGTGCATGGTATAAATGTAGACGTTTGAAAAATCTGCTAAGTCATAGATGCGTACCAAACCCAAATTGTTCTCATCTCCACGAGTAAAACTCCGTTATCGGTCCCAGACTCGGGCCCAAGCGAGCCTGAGATTTGAGCCAATCAGGCCCAGAGCATGCAGGTTGGCCAGATAGTCCCACCCGAGACCGAGTGCAAGACCAATTATAGGTTACAAAGTTTGGGGTGAATTCAATTAGTAACTTAAAGTTTCAGAAATAAATAGGAAAATGGAGATGATCACTTGGGTTTGTACATTTGGCATATTAGTAAGGCTACACAATGGCCATTCTCACACGGGCCGAAACACGAAAGTGTGTGAGAACTGGACAGTGTGTGAATGTTTATTATTACCGTTATGGCATGTCTATGTAATCCTCAATTAACGGTATGCACATCAACACCTCTCTCTCCGATTCAAGCAATTGTTATCTGCGAACTTATACTCAGCTAAAATATTGGTTGTTCACCCTGCAGCTACCTAGTCTGTAACTCTTTGCACGCTAGCGGTGAAAATAACCTCCAAATATGTCATGAAATTTCATTAGAATTTCATCCTAACGATGCAATTCTAATGAAATTCCAAGACACACTTTCGTAGTTTTCAGAGAGCAATATAGCAATATGCATATGGAAACAATATCACACGTAGCTACTTATCGGAACAAGCTGGTGCTTATATGCTCAGTCACGTGTGATGGCTATATATCATTGTTATTGTTATTGCACGTTTAAACAAATACAGTATTGGTCAGATTGCGCAGGCGCTACAAATTAAGCGTGCATATACTGGTTATGGCAATAGCTAGGTT
The DNA here is from genome assembly GCA_040505915.1 of Sedimenticola sp. Lineage (GTDB taxonomy): Bacteria > Pseudomonadota > Gammaproteobacteria > Chromatiales > Chromatiaceae > Vondammii. The sequence goes on from JBEVXV010000635.1 coordinate 9,810, forward strand.
GATTTTGTCGGGAAGGTGTGTGAATATAGGCAGTGTTTATGATTGTCATAGTGGACGAATAGCGGTGACAATCAAGTGGTAGTGAGATATATTTTGTCATATTCACAGGTAGCGCGTACGTGTATGTGTTTGGGTTGTAAGCCTAACGTGATCGACACAATAATCATAAGAAGTCTGGTAATAAGTTTGCATTGCAGTGCTAAACAATGTGGTCAGTAGGCTCACTGCTGGCCACCGAAGGGTTTGAGTGGTTTGCCATTCCGAATGCACTCGATATCATCCATTGAACGGATCTGCACTCGTGTCCCGGGAACACTGGACGGAAAAGAGCAGAAAAATTTTCCACCCGCGATCCACGTACGATCTAGTTTTTTGTCTTTGACAAGCTTGCGGGCGTAGTAATGCAGGGATTGTCTATACCGGGTCAAATCCTCGTTCACGTAGACATTGTCAAATGACTTTCTAGCTGTGAGAACTCGCTGTCGTGCCTTGGAATTAGCGAATTTCACGATAACTGGCCTCGTATAACCTGGCTTCGGTTTACCGACCCTATGGGCAACGTCAATATCCTCGGGCTTCATTGGTATGTTGTATGTGTCGGCGAGCGTTAATAGTTTAGTTTCTACTTGCTCGGTCGGGGACCCTTCATCGCCAATGACCCCATTAATGCGGAGACACGATCGTCTACTGTACTGCTCTTGTTCGTCTAGAGCAAGTTTGAGATCATTGACTTCTGAATGCAGTATGTCATTTTTATCAATTTCTTTCATTAATAGTGTTTTAGTATGCGAGAGATCGTCTTTAAGAGGCTGGATTATTTGTTGAATAAGCTCCGCCAAATCATCCTTAAGATGTGAACGTACACGCTGGGCTATTTCTTCTGGATTTGCATTAATTTTGGACCGTACTCGTTCGGCAATATCTTCGCGATCCTCTTCGCGAAGAGTGAATTTTGCCCCTTGGGTAATTTTGCTGCTGGTTGTTGTGAAAGCGGTAATTGGCGGTTGTTGATTAGCATCCATTGTTCGGCGAGGATGGCTACTTTCAGAGTATTCTGGGGCTGATAGGTATTCGATGTCAGTATCGACGTCGCCGTCTGGTAATAGCTTGGATTTTTTGTTTATATTTGAGTCTGCATGAGTAGGAGAAGTTATGGCGCTCTTTTTACGTTTCTTCTTGGATTTAGAAGCCGATTTCTGAGCAAATTGCTGTGACATATCATACAGTCATAGCCAGTGGCAATATCGCAATGATCACAATGTGAGATATGTTCAAGTCTAGGTGCATCTCATGCCGGTCTGTGGTTTAACAAAGGATAACAACGGTAAAAATGGCGGCAAGATGGCGGCTCATTTCAAACTGGATATCAAAGTCTTACTTGATTTCCCTATTTCCTTATAACATTAAATCCATCCATACACATATTTTAAATAACACACTATTCATATCCAAACATGTCCATGTTTTAACGTGAAATATGTCCGGATTCGCTTGTTATTACATGTTTTTTATTACAAAATTGGCGGCTGAAAAAACACATCCGCCATCTTTAATTACCGGAAGTCTTGCCCTGATGAACCCTATTGATTTTGGGGTCAAGGTCGTGGTGACCCCTATTGAGTTTTGGGTTGGGAGGTCAAAGGTCAAGGTCGCTCCAAAAACAGCAGTGAGCCCAATAATCTACAGGTGTATCTAACTGGCTGCCAAAAGG
>JBEVXV010000635.1:11530-11920 GCA_040505915.1 Sedimenticola sp.
TGTATAATATTTACATATATATAAACCAGTGCAGTCTGATCTGCGTCTTCGCTGTCCGGTCATAAAGAGTGATGTCTAATATTTACATGTATGTACATGATAGACCCATCTCAGCTTGTGCATCAGTGCAGTGTGATCTGTGTCTACGCTGTCCAGTTATAAAGATTGATGTCTAATATTTACATGTATATAAGTCAGTGCAGTCTGATATGTGTCTACGCTGTCCGGTCATAAAGAGTGATGTCTAATATTTACATGTATATAAACCAGTGCAGTCTGATCTGTGTCTATCCTTTAGTTTAAACAATATTTGTTAGTTCGAGCATAGATAACATGATAATATACAATTTACAATGTAGGATCTGAAAACAAGCATTGCTACTTATATAA
>JBEVXV010000636.1:0-6827 GCA_040505915.1 Sedimenticola sp.
TAGAATCATTCAACTAGATAGCACCCACTCAACAGTATTACCATTGTGTTATTAAGCGCAAAAAACTTCAACAGGTTTCGTCAAATGGAAATTTGTTGATACCCCGAACAGATTTGTCATGTCTCGGACACTATTTTCCTTCGATTTTCTGGCCGAGCGCGTGAAAAAACACCACATAATGCCAAAACTGATAGATTGGTAATAAGTCACCTAGTCACCTGCGAGCTTACACAGGTTGTGTTTCTCGCTGACACAAAATATGGATTTACTATAAAAATCAGGAATATTGGAATATAAATTTTGGGCATAGTGTGTGTGAATAGTTGTCCTATGGATTTCTGATGTGATAAAGGGTAAAATATACATTTATCGTACAATTTCGATGCTTTGAATTTCTGTTCTAACCACATATTTCATTGTCCCACTGACATGCCCTGCGGCCGATAAACATTCCAGATCGCAGTTTAATCTCCAAGGTGGACAGGTATGAGCGAAAATTCGTCACGCTCTGTTGATTATATCGGCGATGTATAGTGGGCCGGGGTTGTGAAAACCACGTGACTTGTCGCTTGGGTGACGCGCTCAGAGCTTAGTCCAGTGGAAATAACAGGGACAACGGTGACAATTATGGCAGAATTAACTCCCCTTAAAACGGTGGTGTTATTTGATGAAGACGCATGCAATGATGAAGAAACTATGGTAAAACATGTGTATGATGTCAACTGTGATGATTTTGTTAGTCCACAGACATATGTAATGCAGTGCGATGGCGTTCTTCCGGGGCAATACGACACACAGGAATCGTATCGGTGTGAAAGCGGCAGGCCAGCCGTTATTAAGTCAGAGTCGGTGGGTCATGACGACTCGTTGACTGACCTGCTGTCGGACGATCCCAACGTTGACGTTCACTGTGGGGACCGGTTCACGAAACTCACGTCGTTGGCTCGCCAAATGCCGAAAGACATGTTCGTGAACAAACTTCTCACGAGTAGCGGCTCGTCTGAGGCTACACTAGAGACGATTCGTTCCCAGATGTTTGAGGTCGTTAAGGACGCTGAAGACTTTCCATATGGGCTCCAGGTCGAGTTGAAGAGACGGGTGAGAACACGAGCTGGGGACTCTTTAGCCACGAAGCTCGCCCGGGACGTACACTGTTTGACAACTGTGATTGATGGCGGAGATTACAGTGACCTAACTGAGTTAATGAGTCTTCCGCGAATCAATAGGAACAGTCGGTCTCAACAAAACTCCACTGTAGTGTCATCTGAGCATAAATGTGACTGCAGTGCAGAGTTGAAGCAGCTCAAAGATGATATAGCTAATATTAGAGCGGATGTCATTCTTAACAAACAGAAACTGTCTGTCTCAGAAATCAGACAGAGTGAAGTGAAATTAGTAGTAAAGTCAGTAAATGGGCTGAAAAATGACATAGCTTCAATGAAAGCTACAACAATTTCTGACTTGAAGGAAGTTTCTCTAACATTAGAGCGGATTGGATCTCAAAAAAGTTTTGGTATTAGTAACATAAAAAGTGAAATCAAAGTACTCGCAGAAAAAGTGAAATGCCTTGAAACAACAATTGACAACTTACAGCTAAGCATTCAAAATCTACACACTACTAGCAAAGCTAATGGTAACACTAGACAGCACAGTAGTAAAGTGTGTATAACACAGTCAATGGATAATATGGTACATAGCTCAAATTCTGCACAGACGACAAAGTCGAAGATGGAATCTAGGTCACTCCCGGATATGACTGCGGCTACTTTGCATTCGAAACATGTCCCCGAGAGTCGTGGCGCAGCCATATCCGAGTCTGACCATGGTTCCACTGAGCAGGTTAATGACAGTATACATGCAAACGTAAATACTCCGCACAGTGATCACGTGGAGGCGGCTGGGCTTCGGGCGCCCCCCGACTTGGCACAATCACCTGTTGCAGCCAACCCTGGAGCTGGTGTGTCTGGTCGGGCGATGCTAGAACCCCAGATGGCTTCTGTTCATGATAACTGTGACACACAACATGCTCTATATACTGGGCAGTCGGATAGCGTGCAGCAGTCCATTACCTCTACAGATAACGAACGCATATACAGTGGTACTCATCTTAGTCCTGCGCCTGTAGTGCCCGATATTGGTGTGCCTGAAACGGTTGCCCCTCCCATGCAGGCGGGATATACAGCCGCCAACATGGGTGGGGCACAAGTGGATATGTCTGAGCACGCAAATGGCGCAGCACATACAATGACTACCAATGTGTATGACGGTAGTAATAATGAACAATATACCGCAACTATGTTGCATGCTCAATCCAATATGGTGGCTCAAAACAAGTATTCATCGAAAACTGTTTCATACGATGAAAATGGCAGGTTCACAGGTCAAATATTTCCTACACGTAATGCTGGTACACAGTCTAGTAATGGTCAGGATGATACACGTTCTGAACAGGTGGTGGCTGCTTCATTAGCAAATAACGAATTTGATGAATTTGATGACGATTGTTCAGAACATGTAAACATACCACCTAAACGGTACTACATAGGTGGCTTCAAGACCAGCATTACTGAAGACAAGATATACAGATATGTTACGAAAAGAGGTCCATCTGTCACGATGGTTCGCATTTTCAAGAGTAAGCGAAATTATGGAACTGTGACCATACGATTGAATGTGGAGTCGAATGACAAATGTTGTCTATTGGAGAATGAAGGCTTCTGGCCCAGACATATTGTGTGCCGCCCTTGGATAACTGGCTATAGGCGGAGTTATCCAAGGAAGACAAACAATGCAAGTACCGGAGTTGGCATGAACTCTGGTAGAAACGACCCTACTTTCAATCGTACAGGAAGCAGTTCCAACTGTTGGCCGAGCTATGTTGATGAATATAACCCATATCTGTTGCCGGGTTCGAACTGGCCGAGCTATGTTGATGAATATAACCCATATCTGTTGCCGGACAATGGCGACATTGATATCCAGTAGCATTCCACGTCTCCCTATGGCTGTAAACATTATGACGTGGAATGCCACTGGAATTATGTCCAGTGGTTCATACTTGTGTGACGTTTTTGAAACTCACTCAGTAGATATATGTGGCTTATCAGAGCACTGGCTATATGACCACGACATTCAATTTCTGAATAGCATTGACAGTAGATATAAAAGCTATGCATTGGCCGATGCAGACCTGCTCTTACCTAGCAAAAGGCGCGTGGGTAAGGGCGGTGTTGCGTTTTTGTGGAGATCTACACTGGATGCACGTATTGCACAGATTCCCGTAGATGATGACAAAATTATTGGTATAAGATACGAGGTCAATAGTGGTGTCTATATGTACTTGTTTCAGGTATATCTTCCATGTACAAACCATCCATTTGAGATATTTAAACAGTATATAGACAAGTTATTTGACATTACATGTGCATATAAAGACAAAGGTACGGTTATATTGCTCGGGGACTTCAACGCACACCTACATGTTTGTGGTAGAAACACGATTGATTTTGTAGATAATAGGGGCCGTTTACTCAAAGACTTGCTAGACAGCTGTAATCTGGTTGCTATTAACATGCTTGATTTGTGTGTCGGTGCTAATGCCACATTTGTGTCATATGATGGCAAATATCAGACACTAATAGACCACATTATTATAACGGCGGAGAGTGTAGATACTGTTACCAGGTGTGAAATTCTCGACGACGAGGCTCTGAATGTGTCACGACATAGGCCCATCGTGACTAGGCTCGTCTTTCCTGTAACAAATGTGTCCAATAAAACATACGATCGTGTTCCGCGTACAAACTGGAGGAAAGCTTCAACAGAGCACAAGGTTTTATATGAACATGAACTTTCCAATGAGCTAAGTAAGAACATATGTGTGAACAATGTGTCAGGGAAGTCAGAGGATTATATCAACAGTGTATATAACAATTTGGTTGGTACAATGACTAGATGTAGTGAGTCCGCTATCCCCAAGACAAAATTCAGATCTTACCTGAAACCATACTGGAACAATGATCTCACATCCCTACACAAACACATGAAAGACAAGCGTAAACTATGGATTATAAGTGGTAAACCCCGAACACATGAACACCATACATACTCAGAATATAAACATGCAAAACGTATATTTCGACACCACCATCGGCTAGCAGTGGAGGCGTATAGTGATAAACGAGAAGCTGAAATCGATAAAGCAGCGGAGCTCGACATCGAAAAATTCTGGAAGCTGGTCAATTCGCGCCGTAAAGTTTCGTCATCTGCACCTGGCCAAGAAATAAACTTTAGTGGCGAAATAGTGAGGGACACTGAAACAATTACCAGGGGGTGGGGTAATTATTTTGAAAAGTTATATACCCCATCAGACAATGACGAATTTGATAGTACGCACAAGGATGAAGTTTGCAGACAATCAAATATGTTAAAACATTTGCCACCAACAGAGGAGTGTCCGCCCGTTTCCACAGACGAAATATATACTGCAATCAAACATTGTAAAAAGAACAAGTCTCCAGGTGACGATGGCATAAACTATGAACACGTGATGTTTGGCGGAGTACGACTGTATCACACTCTCAGTAAACTATATACAATGATGTTACAAAGTGCATATATACCTGACGGAATGAAGACTGGTGTAATAGTGACGCTTCATAAAGGTGGAAGGAAGTGCAAAACAAACCCAGACAATTATCGTGCCATCACACTAACTTCATCCCTATTGAAATTGTTTGAACGCGTTACATGCAACCGTATTGAATTGAGTGATAAGCTACATATTTCACGTCAACAGGGTGGTTTCCAGAAACAGATGGGATGTGTTATGACGTCATTCATGTTAAAGGAGTGTATCTACCATGCAAGAGAAATGGGTAATAAACTGTATGTGTGTTTCCTGGATGCGAAAAAGGCTTTCGACAGAGTTTGGCACGACGGTCTTTTTGTAAAATTACACCAGCTAGGTATCGAGCAGTATATAATACAAACATTAATGAACATGTACAATGGAATGAATAGTTATGTTTTGCACGGTGGAATTAAGTCAGATACTTTTTTAGTGCAGCAGGGTACGCGGCAGGGCGGTGTGAGTTCTCCTCTGTGCTATTTAATCTATATAAACGAACTACTTACCACACTTGATGCATCCGGGTATGGCGCGACCATCCACAAGATAAGCTGCTGCTGTCCAACCGTGGCGGATGACATGGTCCTCGTATCGTACACAAAAACTGGACTCGCGAACATGATTGAACTTTGTTATCGGTATTCGACAAAATGGCGATATGAATACAACGTTGCCAAATGTGCAATCATCGTATTCCACGAGTCAGACGAGGATTTCATCACACGCCGACGAACGTGGAAATTAGGGTCCGAAACAATAAATGAATGTGAAAGGTATGTTCATCTAGGTGTTGTTTTCAACCGGAAATTTAGTTTGACAGACTGTGTGGAAGAATCATGCAAGAAGCTCCGTGGAACATTCTTCAGTTTGGTTAACAGTGGCATAAACAGACACGGTTTGAACCCTTTAACCTCCAAAACAATTTATAACACAGTAGTGATTCCGCGCGCTTTGTATGGAAGTGAGTTATGGTGTGATTTACAACAAAGGGATATAACTCGCATTGAAGTGGCACATCGATGTTGTTTAAAGTACATGCAGGATCTTGGTGTTCGTACAAAAACAGATCTGGTATACCGGTTGTTGAACATGCATGCAATAGAATATGAAATAGACAAAAGTAAGTTGCGATTATTTGGACAACTATGTAATTTACCTTGTGACAAGTTAGCTAAAGAGATTTTCCTTAACCGGTTGACAAACTATGAAGCGAATGCTAGTACTACATGTGGATTTATTCCGGATGTCTGCAGCATATTACGAAAGTATTCGTTATTTGGGGTTCTGAATGGCTACAAGCGAACGGGAATATTTATGTCCAAATTCCAATGGAAACGGTGTGTTAAATTAAACATAGACAGATATGAACAATCACGGTTACGCGAAGTTAGATGTGACGATATGTTATCGAATTATTTGTGTAACAGCAGCTCTCCATCCGTATTGTGGACCATGTCGATGGAGAACCGTAATTATTTGAAAATGTGCAGGTCAACCGCGAAAGTACTTGGTCAGTACTTCTACAACGATTTCAGACGAATATGTTCCAAATGTGGCATTAGCACAGAAAAGCTCATTATGCACATATGTTATGAGTGTAGACTGTCAGAACCTCATAGATTGAAGCTGTTGACGAATATAATGCACATATGCGGTGATGATATGCTCACTAAATTTGTGTCATTGGACTTACATCAACAGCTTTGCTCGTTATTGGGGTCAATGGGTACATTACGGTGTGATGATGACATGTGCGGCAAGTTTTTGAAAATTGCTGTGAACTTTGTACACAAATTGGCAACAGTATATGGCATCGTGTAGATTAACCCAGCAAGGTGCCTTCTCTAAATACATGTGCAGGAAATTTTGTGAAGTATAGATGATGGGCGGTACAAATATGCTTAGAACAGGTGTATATGTGTGTATCATTCATTTGCCTGTCACATGTGGTGAGTGATCGGGCATATGGTGTGAAATCTCGTTGGAATAGCATCAGAACGAGGCAATTCCGAGGGGATTTCATGACATATTTCCATCTTGTCACATGTGGCGCTGTGATCGGGCATATGCCATGAAATTTCATTGGAATGGCATCAGAACGATGTAGTTCCGAGGGAATTTCATGACATATTTCCATCTAGAAGTTCGATCAACGCAGCTTGTGGCACGGCTTGTGAGTGATACGACCGCAAATGTG
>JBEVXV010000637.1:0-6299 GCA_040505915.1 Sedimenticola sp.
CCGGAACGAATTTCAGCTGAGTCAATAACTAATTATCACCCTTGCATTATTTTGTCTTCAGTTATATATCTACTGCTATAGAAAATAATGACACACTATTTTATTATTTTATTTTGGAAGGGAAAGTTGTAAATAGTGGTATCTTTGAAAAAGTATGATCGTAAAGATGTATGTAAATCTAGCTAGTTAGATAATTATGATGACGTCATGACATGGTGGAAGGTAGTCGGAATTTTGTTCGTGTCGTGTATATTTGTGTTTAAAGTGTTTCCGAAAACTGGAAGATATACTTATATTACCGAAATGGATAAAACGAGTCGTGGAAGTTACTCAAATGTTGGAAATGATGCTTTAGGAGAATGGAGGACTGTGGGGCGAGGAAATAAATTTGCCAGCCTTCCACGTGCTTCGACCGGAGAACAAAATGGCGGCGGTCGGGGTGAACAGCGGACAAAACGACAGCGACATGTTTCCTCGTTTGACGGTGGCTATAGCATGGGGGCAAGTAATTTAGACAATAATACAGATAATATTATGCCGCTAAACGAATTTCAAGCGATGTCTTTGGATGAAAAACTAGATGTTATGTTCTCCTTGATTCAGTCGACTTCTCTCGAACATACGAAATTGATGGAAATGTACAAACAGGTCAGTTATAACACACATGAGCTGAATAGAACTGTGGATAGGGTGAAAGTACTGGAATATAGGTCCATAGATATTGAGGCCCGAACTCGAAGGAACAATTTGCTAATACGGGCTATCCCGGAGGTGATAAATGAGAACTGTATACAGGTGGTGAAAACTTTCCTAGCGGACAATTTGAACATTAGTCAGGACATATGTATGCAGAGGGCACATCGCGTAGGCCGCCGTCAGTTTGCTAACAGAGGGGGGCGTGGTTTACGTCCCGCGCACCGGCCAATCATTATTGAATTGCGTGATTACCAGGACGTAGAGTTAATCCTGTCTAAAGCAAAACTGCTAGCCAATACCCCTTTCGGGATCAGCCGAGACTATCCCCCAGAGATTGCAAATGCCAGGAAGGAGTTGTACCCCAAATTCAAGGAGTTACGCCAGAAAAACCCAAACTCGCAAGTCACAATCCAATTCCCAGCCAAGTTAGTTGTCGATAAAACAACCGTAACGGACATGTTCCCTGATTGGCGGTGGGCGATGACCCGTAGCAGACACGTGACACATTTTTCCCACGCTCCGATTGACCAATCGGAGCACTCGGCGGTTGTCTGCGGACAGCAACTAAGTTCAGAGGTGAACACTGCCAGTAAACAAGCACCTAGCTTAATAACCCAGGACGAAATGGAAACTGACTATACTGTGAGCAAAGAAGCCAACGTGGCCCATACACCACAATCAGAAATAACTCTAGAAGAAGCACCCGCACTAAGCACACTAAGCCAACGATCTAGCTTTGCAGTTGATAGCCTGCTAACACCAAGCCCGAGAATTAATCGGGAGCCGGCGATACCAGAACAACAACAACAACAACCGAAAGTAAATAGTGCTGAATCCAATGTAACATAGGACATACAGGGGAAGGTCAGTGCTGATGACTGGAATGACTGTATGTATATAAACAGTGAAGAATCCATAGGTAATGGTACACCAACACATGTGTGTTGGTCTTATAGGTTAACATTAAGTGATGACAAGCTGTTTACAAAATGTGACTATAAATTCATAAAAGAAACCCCTTTTGAAAATACATGTACATTGAATGACTCTTACTGCAAAATATGTCTACATTGCTATGTAAATGGTGTTAAGGGTGGTACATGTAATTGTTCCGAAACAGAATGTATAGATGCTCAAGACAATACTACAAGCTGTTCTTGCTTTAAGATTTTACAAATTTCTGAATATATACAGGTATATTTGTATAATGTAAACAGACCTAACATATGTGTAAGTCATTGTATGCAGCATGTTCACGAGTGTAAGTGTAACTGTGCAAACTGTTTTAGAACCAAGTATAGACGTACTCAACCGATAACAATAAATACACAATGTGAGAGTTTGTCTACAAATAATTTCAAATATATATTGACTGAATTGTGTTTGAACATGTCAAATGTTATAAATTTACAAAAATATGACTGCCACACTATTAAAGGTGACAATTACGAAATATCGAACTATACTATCACGGATATATGTAGTTCATGCTGTGCAAAAGCCATTACACATTCTCATAGTTATAACAAATGTAAACATTTTGTAAATATAACTAGATATGCACCTGTAGGTGAAACTACACAGAAACATGGTGTAAATGCAGCTAGTAAACAAAGTGATAAAAACTCAATCACAGAAAATGTATCTACTATTTACAAAGATGATCACCAACACACAAGTAATTTAAGTAATACGGCTGAAAAACCTAAAATAATACAAAGTGATAAAAATAGACCTGTTCACACAAATCCAAGTGGGCTCTGTATTGGTTCATTAAATGTGTGTGGCCTAAGGCATAGGTTACTGTACCCTGATTTTATTGATTTTATAAATGAGTACGACTTATTCACTGTACTAGAAACTAAATTAGATTCATATGATATTGTAAATGTACCTGGGTACACATTTATATCACAACATCGCAAGCAGAAATATCTACGCAAATCAGGTGGCATTGGGTTATTTGTCAAAGACTGTTACATCAAATTTGTTGACCAAATAACTACAGATTCCGATTATATAATGTGGGTAAAATTGAATAAAAACATGTTAACTACTTCTGAAGACATCTTATTGGGATTAATTTACCAACCACCAGAATCTTCACGTTTCTATAATGCTGATGAAGCTGAATTGTTTGATGTAGAAATTACGTCAATGTGTATTAAACACAAGTATGTCTACTTACTTGGTGATATAAATGCTCGAGTCTCCAATTTTGAAGATTTTACTGGTATTGATAATTTTATCTCCGACCTCTTTGAGTTTGATTCAGAATTAATAGAACATTTCAACAAAGGTACCCTTTTGAGCACATTTAATATGTCTACAAAACGCATGTCAAAGGACAGTAGTACAAATAACCTTGGTCTCAAACTGTTAGACATTTGCAAAATGAATAATCTTTTTATTCTAAATGGAAGGTGTGATACAGACAAAGGAGTAGGTGCATTCACTTTTAAACACATTTCTGTCATTGATTATGCAATATCATCTTTTGATGGGCTTCAGTTCCTAACTAAATTTAAGATAACTGAATTAGATACGTTATTCACAGATGGTCACGCCTGTTTGTCACTGACACTTGATTTTAAAAAAAGGAATATAGAATACAAATCACAACACAAACCGACCAATAGAAATCGACCTAAATGGAAACCTGATAAGAAAAGTGTATTTGTCGAAAATATTGATATAAATATTGTAAATAATATCAAAACTGAACTTCAGCAGATCACGGATGACATATCACTCGTTACACAAGATAGGATAAATAATATCACTGATAAAATTGCTAGTATGTTCGATAACTCAGCAAATGAAAGTTTCAAATACGAGACGTACAACTCAAGAAATGACAAAGTTTGGTATGGCCACGAATGTAACAATTCTAGGAAAAAATATTTGCATTCTAAAAACGTGTATAAAATTAACCCTTCTAGCCAGAATAAAATACTACTCAAAACCACAAGTAAACAATACAAAAGAACACTAAATAAGCATATCTCACGACACAAAAAGAAAACACAAACAAAGCTGAGTGAATTACACACAAATAAACCAAAGGATTTTTGGAAAATATTAAATAGAATGGACAAACCAAAGCTTGATGAAAATATTACAATAGACAACTTATATGATTATTTCAAAGAAATAAACTCAAATGAAAACGAATGCGATTTAGGAAACGAACCACTCAATATAAATATAAGTGATGATGATGAAATCCTAAACTCAAAAATAACAGAAAATGAAATAATGCAATGCGCAAAAAATCTGAAAAATAGTAAATCTCCATCGATGGATAACATTATAAACGAATATATAAAAAGCACACTTGATAGTTTATTACCAGTCTATCAGATGCTTTTTAATATCGTCCTAGAAAGTGCTATATTACCTGAGTCATGGATAACTGGAGTAATAAAACCTATTTATAAACACAAAGGAGACATATCAGACCCTGCAAATTATCGACCTATTACACTTGTAAGTTGCTTTGGTAAACTCTTCACATCCATCCTAAATAAAAGATTGAATACATTCTTAGAACATGAACAAATTTTAAATGAAAACCAAGCAGGTTTTAGGAAACATTATTCGACGACTGACCATATCTTTGTGCTGTATGTCATGACTGAACTATTAAAAACTCGGAAACAAAAACTTTTTTGCACATTCATAGACTTTAGCAAAGCTTTCGACTCAGTCTGGCGTGTAGGTCTCTGGCAGAAATTATTAGCAAATAATGTAAATGGCAAAATATTTCAAGTAATTCACAGTATGTACAATAATATAAAATCATGTGTAAACCATAACGGAGACAACTCTGCTTTTTTTCCCTGTAACATCGGACTTCGCCAAGGCGAAAATCTCTCCCCGATTCTTTTTTCTCTATACTTAAATGACCTTGAGTCTTTTCTGTACTTTAATGAATGCCAAGGAATTAAACTCCAAAACCATGACTTTGGTTTTTTCATAAATTTGTTAGTTCTACTCTATGCTGACGATACAATTATAATGGCAAAAGATGAATTGGAACTTCAGCATAGCTTAGAATGCTTCAATGAATATTGCAAAAACTGGAAATTAAACATAAATTACCGGAAAACCAAAATAATAGTTTTTGGAGCTAGAAACACAAAAAAATTCAACTTTAATATTGATGGCAACAAAATAGAAATAACAGACTGCTACAAGTACCTAGGAGTATTCTTTAACAAATCAAGAAAATTTCATAAAGCAAGATCGCACACGGTTGCCCAGGCAAGATCTGCATTATTCCTACTATATAAAAAAATTAGAAACCTTAATTTATCTATTGATATACAACTAAAATTATTCGACCAAATGATACTGCCCATACTAACATATGGCTGTGAAATATGGGGTTTCGAGAATATACAGGTAATGGAAAACGTTCAAAATAATTTTCTCCGACACATTACAAAATTACGAAAAAGTACCCCAATATATATGATACACGCAGAATTAGGAAGGTATCCCATTGAAATTGAAATTAAAACCCGCATGATAAGCTATTGGATGTCTATTCTGAAAAACAAAGATACAAAATTAAGTAATATGGCATATATAATACTAAAAGAAAGTTGCTTACTGGGAGAAAATAATAAATGGATTAGCTGCATCAAAAATATACTACAGACAGTTGGTCGAAACGACTTATGGCTTTCACATAATGTAGAACACCCAAAAAGTATAAAACGAAAAATAGTACAGACATTGAAAGACCAGTATTACCAAAAATGGTCAGAAAATGTGCAAAACTCTTCAAAGGGAAAAACATATAATATCTTCAAAGAAACCCTAATACTTGAGCCTTACCTTGTGAAATTACCTAGAGCTAAATATCTTACACTTCTAAAGTTTCGTACATGTAATTTTAAATTACCAATCGAAACAGGAAGATGGAATAATATCGAGCGACAAGATAGGAAATGCAATAAATGTAATTTGAATACTATCGGTGACGAGTACCACTACCTTTTTGAATGCTCCCTCTTCACCACAGAAAGAAAAAACCTAATAAAGCGATACTATTATATTAGACCCAATATACTGAAATTTAAACAACTGTTACAGTCAACAAATAAAAAGACTATTCTAAATCTGGTAACTTTCATGAAAATAATTATGAACGCTTTTTCGTAAAATTATGTTCTCTATAAATGGATCCGCTCCAGCTATATGCTAAAAATATGGATCTTCCCCACGAAAGAAATGTCTACTCCCATACAATATTGAGCTACCAAATGGAAGCAAACCACTACTTATCCAAATCCTAAAGCATATATGGCACCTAGATAAATATATTATATCTTGGTAAATAAATACAAAACCACTTGAGATATGCATACCAAAGGAAATATATTGAGCAAGACATGAACTAGCATCCCATGCTCATAAATTGAACCTCGAAATGGAAAATAGTGATTATGTAACAGTATTATCTATGTTAGCTGCTAGATGATGTACATGTATAATATTGGTAGAATTCTATGAAAATAGCCCTCAGCCCTTTCAACCCTAAGGTCGAAAAATAGGGTATGAGGGGGCTGATGATTCATATAAGAGCTCCACAC
>JBEVXV010000638.1:0-2670 GCA_040505915.1 Sedimenticola sp.
CTACCGCGTCAAACAACGGTTGGATCCCCCGCCATCTGTCTATAAATCAGTCTTTTTCTCATCCTTGAGCAATGCACGGATGCGATGCAGGAGGGGGGTATCTCGATTGCTCCTGGACAGAGGCGTGGTCAGAGCAAGCGCCTGCTGATCAAGCTCAGCAAAAGCCATTGGAAGGCGCTCCAGAGAGCCGCAGAGTACACGAACATAGTCGGGGTGACGCAAGTTGGCGGCCAAGGCAGCCTGTGCGGGTTGGTCCTCCAGGTCACGTCCCAGATGGGCACGCCCCAAGCGACGACGCAGGTGTTGTTTTTCGGTACCAAAAAAATGCTCAAGCACATTATTGGTCCGCTCGACGATCGCCGTGATTTTTCCCTCTTTGTTGCGTCGAGTCGGATGCCCTGACAGGTGCTCCCCGTAACGATCAAGATATTTAATAATGACGCTGTCAGGTAATGTCGATAGTGTATCTGCGCTGTGTGAAGATGCGATTCGCTCATCAAGTGCGATCCTATAATCACCCAATGCCTCCTTGATCTCGCGCATCCTGCGTGCCTCCAGAGGGGCAAGTTCTCTCTGGTGTGAGCGTACATCGGCCCGTGGCAACTCGGCATTGGTGAGTTGCAGGTTATCACGCAGTTCGCAAAAGGCCTGCCGGCCCTCCTCCAGCCGGGTTACCGCGGTGGTAAATCGGCTCTCCTTGTCGAGACGCCGTATGAGGGTGCCAAGATGATCGATAGCACGCCGCTCGGGTAACGTCTGTAGGCCTGGTATCCAGTCGTGGGCACGGTGTGTCGCCTGTCGGCAGCGTTGATAGAAATCCAGGTGCACCAATCCAAAGGGGTAGAGTAGATCCTTGGTGCCATCGCACTCGAGTATCCACAACACCAGGGCCAACAGCTCCTCGCGTACCACACCCTTGCCGAACCGTCCCTCGGTGGGACAGGTGGTGGAGTAACCACGCAGATCCCTCAGCAATAACCGTAGGTCAGTGCGAACTTTGCTGGACTTCAACAGTTTGCTCAATAGCCGATAGGGCTGCTCGAAGAGATTTTTCCCGACCGCCGCCAAAAAGTGATAGTGGCAGATCAGGTCGGGGATACCCTTCTCGCTCAAGGGGGCAACCGCCTTGGCTCCCCCCTTGCCCATGTCACGGACGACCGCAACCGGTTCACCAAACAGTCGTGTCGTCTTTTCGACCAGTGGGCGCAGATGATTTTCTTGTTCCGAAGGAATGCGCCCAGCTACCAGCACCCAACCGCGCCATCCGTCCATGCAGACAAACAGCCCGCCTTTGCCGCGCTCGCAAGTGGCGTCGATATGTAACGGGTAACCCTCCACAAGTGCTGCGCGTAGCTGGGGTACGCGAGCGAAGTGCAGTGCCTCTAAATGGATCAGGAATCGATCACAGAGATGAGACAGGCTCCCGGTGGACAGCTCAATGCCGTGTTGCCGGTACAAGTCGGCTTGAATCTCCTCGCGTTGTTTATTTTCCAGGTAGCGGGCACATCCCACATGGACCATCAGATCGTAGCTGTAACGTTGGCGGGGCTTGACCCGTTGAGCAAGTGCATTGGAACACATCACCGGATGGGTCTGATCTTCAGCACATTGCTTGAGTGTCTCAATGGCCTGGAAGGCACCTGCATCCAAGGTAATCACTTGCCGTGAGCGGCTCTTGTATACCTTCAAAGCCCCTTCGCATACCGGGCAGCACTTGGCCTCGGCAATAAACTCAATACGGGGAACAGCACCCATGGCCCGCACCCTCTCCGCCGCGGACCAGCCCGCCTGTTGGGCGGATCGATGCAACAAGCTCAGTATTTCGAGGTGCCCCCTTTTTTGCCGACAGACGCCAAGTCATATCGGATATAGACCGCAGCCACCTGTGACATGGAGATCGGTGGCGAATGCCCCCGTAGAGTGTGCGCCACGTCCGCCTCCTGAGCCTCGGGGTGGTGCAGCAGCGTCAGGAGTACCGCGATGATCGCCTCTCTATCGATGTCGGCATTAATAGGTGCCCGCTCCCTGGCACTCATCTGCATGCGACGCTGTTGCAGTTGCATCTCACCCACGGCACTGTCGGTATGAATATACACATAGACCCCACAGGCCTTCTCCCGCATTACCGTAGCGTTACGCACGGCATCAAGCAGAAACACCTGCACCCGTACATGCAGAGCATCCTGCAACTCGCGAGAAGTCCAACCGGCAATCGATTCGTATACCAGACGTTTTATGGTCTCACCGACGGTACGATCATGGGAGAAATGAATGTTGCCACAGGAGAACAACCCCAAACGATCATGACGCGCGGGATCTTTCCGGGTGTAATAGCGACCGTTGTGGTTGTAGCTACGCAGATAGGGTACCTGCTTCAAATAACGGAAGGTGGTTGCTCGCGATGCGTTTTCCAGTACCACTTGCAGATCCTTAAACTCCACCACTTTGGTGGATGCCAGGAGTTTTGTGATCGCTTCACAGGAGCGTTGCGTCATAGGAATTCACCTCGATGCGACTATATTGCTTTTACTAAAGCACTTGGGCAATAGTATCTCATTTATGGACGAAAAACAGACCTCTTTTACTCATAAATGGCTTAAAACGGGGGATAATGGCTTCTTGGTGACAGTATATTGATACTGTATGGCTTTCGTGATGAACGGAATATGG
>JBEVXV010000639.1:0-2780 GCA_040505915.1 Sedimenticola sp.
AGAAATCCCGCCCATGGCGGTCGTTCATACGCAGCAGTTCCGGCCCATACTCCTGCCAGCGGCCGGACTCCTGCCACAGCTCGGCAGGCTGCACCGAGGGCATCAGTACCTCCAGTGCCCCTATCGCCTCCATCTCTTTGCGGACGATATCCTCAATTTTATGCAGCACCCGCAGCCCCAGGGGGAGCCAAGTATAGAGGCCAGCCGCCAATTTTTTGATCAGACCGGCCCGCAGCATCAGCTGATGGCTGGCGATTTCGGCATCCGCCGGAGTCTCCTTGGTGGTCTGGAGGGGGAAACGGGAGGTACGCATCTGCAATTCCAATAGTTGTTTCAAAGCGCTCTATTCTAACCAAGATTGGCCACCAATGCCCACCATACCCATCCGCCGGAGGTATTATCAGCGTCATTCCCGCGTAGACGAATGGTGTAGGGATGCACCGTTTACGAACCAAAGGGTGGAATCGAGAGACCGGCGCCCTGTAGCTCTGGATGCCCGCCTGCATGGGTATGGCAACCTCCCCTACGTCGTTCCCGCGTAGGCGGGAACCCAGTGGGCAGCGCTCCGTAGCTCTGGATACCCGCCTGCGCGGGTATGACGGGGTGTGCTCTAAGTTATGCTGAGGTGTGTGCTGAAAAGGAGCCACTACACCCTTATGGCACGAACTTATTGAGAAGTTGCACCCGAAAGGTGGAGCCTCGCTCTTTGGCTGCTAAAGTATAGGTATGGATTCAACAGCACCCCATCGAGGTCGATCCTGCTGGCGCCCGTCAAGGGTGCTGCCGCTGCTGTTGTTGTTAGGTGTCTTTTCCTGGATTGCCGCCGAGGGGCTGGTGACTGAACAGATGATTCAGTGGGTGACCGACAAGTACGGAAGCACCGCCGGTGATCGCATGCGCGGCTGGCAGCGGCTGATGGAAAACAATCAGCAGAAGGATGAAGCGGCCAAGCTGGAGGTGGTGAATGACTTTTTCAATCTGCTTACCTACCGCTCAGACCTTAATATATGGGGGCAGAAGGATTACTGGGCGACCCCGGTTGAGGCCCTGGGTAAGGGTAAAGCGGATTGTGAGGACTACTCCATAGCAAAGTACTTTACCCTGCGGGAACTGGGCGTGCCGGATGAGAAGATGCGCATCATGTACGTCAAGGCGCTGGAGCTGAATGAGGCGCATATGGTGCTCACCTATTACTCCGATCCGGGTGCGGTTCCACTGGTGCTGGATAATCTCAATCGGCGCATTCTCTCTGCCGACAAGCGTGCGGATCTGGCGCCAGTCTACAGTTTTAACGGTGAGGGGTTGTGGCTGGCAAAGAATCTGGGCCGAGGGAAAAAATTGGGTTCCTCCGGGCGGATCAACCGCTGGGAGGATCTGAAAGCGCGCATGGCAAAGGAGATGAAACCGTGATGGTCAGTGCCTGGTGCTGTATCGACAGAGCTACTACAACAGCGCATTTTTCACCTGTTCCGGTAACGGGAGTGGTAATCTTTACAAAAAGGTATCTATTCAGTTACATAGACTAGGATTGGTAGATTGCATTTACGTGGCTGGCTGTAGGAGCGCTTTTTCAATGCGCGATGAGCAGTCGCACCAAGGCGCCCATTCCATCGCGGTCCGAGAGACCGCTCCTACAGGGAGTGTGCAGTAAGATCTGATCACTCATCCTGTGTATTTGCAGCTGAATAGTTATGAATAGTTACACAAAAAGTATAATGGCTATGCACAATAATCCTGAAGATCATAGTGATGAAAATAGAGATGCATTTGTAGGAGCGAACTTGTTCGCGAAGAACACGTATCGGAGCCAATCACGAACAAGTTCGCTCCCCGATTTCAGGATTATTGTTCGATGTCGTTTCACTGAAAATATAGGGAAACTGTCATGACCTTATCGAAACAGCTGATTATTCTGATAGCGGCACTGCTGCTGCTGGTATTTGTCGGTACCTTCCTGATCAGTGTCGACAATACCCGCGACTATCTGGAGAAGCAGCTTGCTTCCCACGCCCAGGATGCCGCCACCTCTCTCGGTCTTTCCATCTCCCCACACATGGCGGAAGGCGATCTGGCGACAGTGCGTTCAATGACGGATGTTATCTTCGACCGTGGTTACTACCACTCTATCCGGATCGAGGATATGGAGGGGAAGCCGCTGGTTGACCGGATTCTGCCGGTGAGGATCGAGGGCGTCCCCGAGTGGTTTATCGAGCGCCTTCATCTGACCACGCCGATGGGGGAGTCCTCCCTGATGAGTGGGTGGATACAGGCCGGCAGGGTGGTGATCAAGAGTCACCCCGGCTTTGCCTACAACCAGTTGTGGCAGACGGTGGCAGCGACTTTCTGGTGGTTTATCGGAAGCCTGGTGGTGGTTTTGACCATCGCTTTGCTGCTGTTGCGCTGGGTGATGAAGCCCTTGGGATCGGTTGAGCGCCAAGCCGACGCCATCTGTAATCGTGAATTTCTGATCCTTGATCAGCTCCCCCGCACACCCGATCTGCGCCGTATCGTTGAAGCGATGAACCGCATGTCAGCGAAGGTGAAGCAGATGCTGGATGATCTGGAGCAGCTCGCCTCCGGTTTGCGGCGTCAGGCCCATCAGCATCCGGTGACCGGCCTGGTCAATAAACGCTATTTTTCCGACACCCTGGCCAACCTGATCCGCTCCCCTGAAGAGTTCTCCCACGGTGTTCTCTGCCTGATTCAGTTGAAGGACTTCAAGGATTATAACGACCGCAAAGGGTATCAGGCGGGGGATGAGCTGCTCAGAGAGGCGGCAA
>JBEVXV010000640.1:0-2458 GCA_040505915.1 Sedimenticola sp.
GATAGTGCGCCGGAGATCTCACCTGCCCGCGGCCCACCTGATTTTTTCCTAGAGCTGGATCAGAGTCAGGCGTGGTCTGATGATGAAGTCGTTCCTGCACCGGAATTCGAGTATGACCAGACGGTGGGCTGGTAGCACGCTCTCCGTGCAAAGAACACAGGTACCTCTTTACCTGTCACGGCGAATTCGTTCTACCAATCCCAACCAGTCATGGCAAAGGATTAACCCACAAGCTGGACAAACCCCAAGGCAGCGCGTATAGTCGAAATCTCTAGGTTGAGATAAAACTATGTGGTTAGAATATCTATCAGTCAGGCCCATCGCCCAGCATGAAGAGGTCAAATACCAGCGATTAATGGAATCGCACCATTACCTGGGAGCCATACCCAGAATTGGTGAGACTCTCTGGTACGCAGGTATCCTTGAAGGCAAATGGGTCGCACTGATCAGTTTTTCGGCCGCTGCGTTAAAATGTATTGCCCGGGACCGCTGGATAGGCTGGAGTTACCGCCACCAGACAGGACGTTTAAAGTTGATTGCTAACAACAGTCGCTTCCTCATTCTACCGGGATTCCATAACAAAAACTTGGGTTCACGCCTGCTGTCATTATGCCTGAAGCGCTTATCGGGTGACTGGAGAGAGAAATACGGCCACCCCGTCCTTCTGGTAGAAACTTTTGTTGATCCAAAGCGCTTTCACGGAGGCGTTTACCGAGCCAGCAACTGGCAAGCAGTAGGGTATACCCAAGGATACCGGCGGATAACAGGGGGTTATTCATCTCAAACGGCGCACAAAAAAATAGTGTTCGTTAGGACGCTTCACCGGCGGGCGCAAAGCATTTTATCTCGACCCGAATTAAGCAGGTACTGTCATTTAGGCGAGGTAAAAATGAAAATCACCGCAGCGCAAATGCGCTCACTCCCCGACTTCTTCAGGGAGATAGAAGATCCGCGTCGGGCGCAGGGATTACGCCATCGACTATCCACCGTGCTTGGCATTTCTGCAGGCGCCGTACTTTGCGGCATGAGAAGCTATGAATCCATATCCGACTGGGCAGAGAGTTTGACGCAGAAATCCAGAGAGCATTTCTATTGCCGTTATACCAAGGGCCGTTACGAAGTACCGAGTCTCAGTATTATCAGGGATGTGCTGGTGCGAGTTAATCCGGAGGAACTAGATGCTGCATTCCGCCGCTGGAACGATACTTACGCGCAACAAGATACCTCTTTGGCGATTGACGGCAAAGTGATGTGTAACGCCGTTGACGGCACAGGACATCAAACACAGATCATGAGTGCTGTGGGGCATGATACCGGCATTTGTTACACCCAAAAAAAGTCGGTACCTTGCCCGTCGGCAACGGCTCAGACAAGGTCAAACAGACGAATGAAATAAAGTTCGCGCCTCTATTACTGGATGAACTGCCCATCAAAGGGAAAGACATCACCAGCGATGCGCTACATACGCAAAAAGAGTTTGCCAACTATTTAGTTGAAGAGAGAAAAGCGCATTACTACTTCTGTGTCAAAGGAAACCAGCCCACCCTGCTGACCGACATTGACTATTATTTTGCCAAGGACTCAAGACCAGCTGACCATGAAGACAGCATCTCGATCGCACATGGCAGGATTGAAGTCAGAAGAATATGGACGATAACGACACTGAACGACTACTTGACGTTCCCGCATGTTGCGCAGGTTTATAAAATTGAAAGGCAAAGCACGGACAAAAAAAGTGGCGAGACATCCATTGAGATCGCCTATGGTATAACCAGCAGAAGCGGTACGGAAGCCGATCCTAAAACCATTTTGCACAAGGTTCGTGGTCACTGGGGTGTTGAGGTGTGCCATTACATCATTGACTGGATTTACGATGAAGATCGTTCAACCATCCGTACGGGGCATGGACCTGAAAATATGACCCGACTTAGGCGCTTTGCTATTGGCTTGATTAAATCCAAAGCCAACAAGAAGATATCA
This sequence comes from Sedimenticola sp., assembly GCA_040505915.1. Taxonomy (GTDB): domain Bacteria; phylum Pseudomonadota; class Gammaproteobacteria; order Chromatiales; family Chromatiaceae; genus Vondammii. The sequence goes on from JBEVXV010000640.1 coordinate 1,981, forward strand.
AAGAAAATGAGGCAGTTAAATAAGGATACAAGGGCGGTATTGAGTTATTTGAAGATTATTACGAACGTCAAAAAACCTTGTGCAGCTTGATGTCTCGCGTTAGAATAAATTCGCCGTGCTTTACCTGTATAGGGGCACTTGTGGCTTTTATTCGATTTGACGGAATTTAGGTGTAGATTTCCACCGTTGTACCGGCAAAGGGCAAGGAAAAGTGCTTTGTGCTCGCTAAAATCTATGTGGAGATGACACGATAGATTGCCAAGCATAGCGGAATTGGTTGATTTTATGGGTTGAAATTCCTATCCTTCATTGTTCTATGAAAGCTATCTTTAAGAGCTGGAAAACCGGCTAGGTGAGTTCGCTATGCGATTACTTTCTGTTGTTCTTGCTGTAGCAATAACGGGATGCGCCACAGTTGATCGTGGCATGATGGCCGTAAGCGACGGAATTTCTTCGCGAGATCCCGTTACCGGCCAGC
>JBEVXV010000641.1:0-6027 GCA_040505915.1 Sedimenticola sp.
TCGTCTAGGTCGAGGCATAGATCAAAACGTCGACGCTCGACGAGTAGACGGTCAGGGGGGGGAAGAAGATCTCACGGGACGGAGTCGAGGCGTAGGTCCTCGTCTCGGCGTCGTCACCGTGAGCGTTCGCGCAGTCGCAGACGCAGTCGTGGCCACCGCCATAGGCGCAGGTCCGCGTCTAGTTGTTCCTCCGTGAGTTCGGTCTCGTCACCCTCGAGTGTATTCTCGGGGTTTTCGCACCAGTCTACGTCCCGGCCCCGTTCGCGTAAGCGGTCACACTCCCGGGAGTATCACCGTTCTGCCAAACGGAGTAGGGGGCAGGAGTCTGCCACCCTTCAGAGGATGGAGGAGTTTATGCGGAGGTTTCCCTCCGATATGCCTCCACCTCTCTCTGGGACTGGGGATCCTGCACGGACGGTTACGTCCGAGCAGGAATCGACGGTGTTAGAGGAGCGGGTGGTCCTAGCACACCCAGCTTCGCCGAACCAGGTACCCGCGGGGTCACCCGAGGTTTCTAGCGGGGTGACACCCGAGGTCATGCCCGGTGGGTCGGACACCCAGGCGGCGAGGGAGGATTCGGACGTTGAGTCAGAAATTCCCCCTCCGTCATTCTTAGACGCAATTAATGCCGTCTATCAGTTTATCCCGCCGGAGGATTGTCCTAAGATGGTCGTACCACCTCCTAGGGTCAGATCTCTGTTCGAGTCGGGTATCCCCGTTATCCCCAAGGAGCTACCGAAGCTACCCTTTTCCCCTACGGTGGGTCTCCTAGTGAAGGAGATCGAGGGTCACCTAGTGGAAGACGGGAAACGGGCTGGTACGTTTGTACCCAAGGGGTTCACAGCGCACCAGGGCTCGAAGTTTTATCTCCCACATAACGCCACATGGCCTGTTAAACCCCCACCCTTAGATAAGGATGCAGGGTTGATCGGGGTCACTAAGCCTCCTACCCCAGCGCCTTCTCTGTCGAAGGTCTGGGAGAGTTCCGACCAGAGGTTAAGGTCGATTGTGGCTATGGCTTCCCACGTTGACCTCTGTCTCGGGGCTACGAGGGGGGCGGTGGAGGAGGAAGATAGCATCAAGCTAGAGGCCCTGATTCAGTCAGCGGCAAAAGGTACCCGTCACATTCTGGGTACGGCTCTGATGGCGTCTTCTGACATACTCCTATGGCGGAGGGACACGGCGTTAGCGTCGTCGTCCCTCCTGCCAGGCCCTTCGAGGGAGGCTCTCAGAGCGGCTCCCTTATCATCCTCTTCCTTGTTAGGGGGCCAGTGTGAGAAGGCCTCCAAAGAGGATGTCGCCGCGAGGCAGCGCGTCCTCTTGAATAGGCAGACAGGCCCTGTGGCATCTTCTGTGAAGAAGCTGTCTAAGCCTCGTGCTCGGGGTCAGGGAGCCACTAGGGGGAGGTCTGGGCGTCGGATTGCCACATCCCAGACCTATAGGGAAGCGGTTCCGTACCAGGAGCCAGTCTTTCGCCCTCCTCTACCTTCCCCACCGGCTTATTCGGGTCGCGGCAGAGGGGCTGGTCGCGGCAGGGGAAGGGGATTTAGTTTCTCTTCCCGCCGGCCTCGGCGAGGTCGGAGATAGGGAGACGCGGGGCGTTTCGTGTTCGGGGGGTCTGCGCACACCACCTGTCTCCGCAACTGTCGGAGGCAGGATATCTCGCTTCCCACACCAGTGGGGCGAGATCACCCAATCGAAATGGGTCCTCGACATCGTTCGTCGGGGATATCTTATCCCATTTCGGGAAGATCCCCCGCCCCTGAGATGCACCCCGCCAGTGTGGGTGCCTTACAGGGACGTTGCCAGAAGAGAAGCACTCGCTTCAGAGGTTTCTTCTCTTTTGGCAAAGGACGCGATCGAGGAAGTTCGGGACATAGGCTCTCCCGGCTTCTACAGCCATCTCTTCATCGTACCAAAGAAGAATGGCAAACTCCGCCCCGTCCTAGACCTGTCGGCCTTGAATCGATCGGTGTTAATCGAACGATTCAAGATGGAGACGGCCAGTACCATCCGGAGCGCCATTCGGCCCGGAGACTGGGCCGTGTCCATAGACTTGCAGGACGCTTACCTGCATGTCCCCATCCGACGATCCTCCCGGAAATATCTCCGGTTTGTCTCCGAAGGAAGGTGTTACCAATTCACGGTCCTTCCTTTCGGACTTTCAACAGCGCCAAGGGTGTTCACCATCCTGATGGAGGCAGTAGCATCTGCCGCCAGAAGGATGGGGGTATCACTCTTGCAGTACCTGGACGATTGGCTGCTGTTCAATCAGTCCAGGGATCTTCTCCTTCTGAACCTCTCCACTCTGTGGGAGTTGATTCTCAGCCTCGGTCTGATCCCAAATCTGGCGAAATCGGAGTTGGTCCCCACACAGAATTTCTGTTATGTGGGGATGAACTTCCTGACCGATCACGAGATCGTCAGGGTTCCCGAGGAGAGGATCGCCAGTACGCTAGCAGTAGTCTTCGAGGTGCTAGAGGCGCCCTCCCTCTCAGCGAGGAAGATACTGTCGCTACTGGGAACGCTCAGTGCAGCGGCAAACCTGCTGCTCTTGGGCCGCCTGCACCTGAGACCGCTCCAGGTGTATCTCCTGTATCTGTGGCGCCCCCATGTCATGTCTCTGGAACAGATGTTACCGTTGTCAGGCCTGTTCAAGAGACATCTGCGTTGGTGGGCGCACGAACACAGGTACTGGGAAGGGGTACCCATGGTGGTTTCCCCTCCGTCTCTCTTCCTCACCACGGATGCCTCCCAGTTAGGTTGGGGAGCGTCCCTGGATCCGGCGGGCCGTCTGTACCAAGGTACGTGGTCCCCGGAGGAGAGGGGGCTGCACATCAACCTCCTAGAGATGCGCGCCATTTACCTGTCTCTTGTTCAGGCTGTGCATGTGGTCAGTCAACAAGTAGTCATGGTATCAACAGACAACACCACAGTGGTGTCTTACCTGCAGAAGCAGGGAGGCACTCACTCGGTCTCCCTATGTCTTCAGACGAGGGAGATCCTTCTGTGGTGTCTCTCACACGGGGTTACCCTCCAGGTTCGCCACATTCCGGGCAGGCTGAATGCGCTAGCGGACTCGTTGTCCCGCAGCTCGAAGCCTGTCCTGGCGGAGTGGTCAATCGAGCGGTCCGTGTGCCGGGCTGTCCTCACCAGGTGGGGAAGTCCGTGGGTCGACTTGTTCGCGACAAGGCTCAACGCCAAGCTCCCGATGTATGTCTCGCCAGCCCCGGACCCGGGGGCTTGGGCCGTGGACGCAATGTCCTTTTCGTGGGAACATCTGGACGGGTATGCCTTTCCTCCGTTCATCATGGTCCCAGGAGTCTTGGCGAAGGTCAGACAGGACGGCGCGCGTCTGACGCTAGTGGCCCCCTGTTGGCCGACCCGGCAGTGGTTCTCCCTGTTGCTGGAACTTCTGACAGAACTCCCAGTAGTTCTACCAGTCTTCCCCCGTCTTCTGTCCCAGCACGGGGGCCAGTCCCTCCACTCCAACGTGTCAATGCTAAACCTTCACGCTTGGAGGCTATCAGGCATTCCGTCGGAGCGGAGGGCTTTTCGGCACACGCTGCCGAGATCATATCAGAGTCGAACAGGCCTTCCACTTCTCAGTGTTACGACGCTAAGTGGAGAGGCTGGTCCGATTGGTGTGATCGACAGAAGGTGGATTCACTCGATCCCTCTCTAGGCCAGGTAGGTGAGTTTTTCTTGCATTTGTACGAGGTTAAAAAACTATCTGTGTCGGCCATTAGAGGTTACAGGTCCGCCATGGCCAGTTCTTTGAAATATTCTAAGAACGCAGCCAGGTTCGTTGGTTCGGATCCCAAACTGTCGGCTATGATTAGGTACTTTGCCAGGAACCGGTTCATCTCCAGAACTGTCACACCTAGGTGGAACTTGACCAGTGTCCTTTGGTCTCTCTGTTCTGCGCCCTATGAGCCCCTCAGTCAGGCTTCACTTCTTAATTTGTCTATTAAGACGGCCTTCCTGTTAGCTTTTGCAACAGCCAAGCGTAGAGGGGAGTTGCATGCATTGTCCTGTGCGGATGGTCACATGTCTTTGGCGCAAGACTCTGTCACTTTCACCCTGGAACCGGGCTTCCTGGCAAAGACGCAGACACTCTTTCAGACCCCGGATCCGATCATCGTGCCTGCCCTCCCTAGGGGTTCTCGGTCTCCTATCACTGATAGGTACCTTTGCCCAGTCAGGGCGATTAAAATCTACCTGAAGCGTACAAAGAAACTGAGGCAGAATCGCCTCAGGTTCTTTATCCCCACTCTATCCACTAGAGACGTGTCTAAAGCCACTATCTCTAGATGGATTTGCAGAGCGATTACCACAGCCTACGCCGGGTTATCATCCATTCCCCGGAGTAGGTTTGGGACTCGTGCGCATGAAGTCCGTGCCGTGGCGACATCCTGGGCGTTCAGGAGCGGCGTCCCCTTATCACGTATCATGCAAGCCGCGTCCTGGCGCCACCATAACACTTTCTCCCGTTTCTACCTGAGGTCCCTTACGACTCAGTCACAAGACCTACTACAATTGGGTCCATTAGTAGCAGCGGGGGTAGTCGTAAATGAATAACTGGAGGAATATTTCGGCCAGTTTTTTTAATAAGGGCGCGTTTTGCACTTATCTGTCTAGTGTATCTTCACCCTATCCCGGGGGGATTTTTTGACCCTATTCATACTCCCACGCAGAAAGTAAGTGGGACTTTTTACTGCTATTACAAGCATTTTGTTGTTGCCGTTATACGGTGTGTTATTGTTAGTCACAGATATATGGTCAGTGTGACCCTCATGTGATAGGACTAGGCTTGTTTCTAGCGTTGAATTTTTGGACACAGGGTAAGGGCATCTAAATTCTTTTTGAGTTATCTTTCACTTGTGAAGTGAGTTTTTGCTATGTCTACTTCATTTTATTTTCATATAGACATAATTTTTATTCCCACGAGTGTAATTGATAGAATACCCTGGTGAAGTGAATTTTGGGTATATCTGTTATCAGGCCACTTGTCATAGATATAGTTATTATTCCCACTGGGTACCTTGTTATGCCGTTTTCCGGCTGGTTGTAACAAGTACATGACCATGTTCTTGCCCTGTGCGTGTGTTATTATGTAAAAAAATATAAAAATACCAAAAAAATGTGCTGATGGATATGGACCGTGATCAGACACTCATAGTGCCGCTTCAGTTATCAGTGAGATTCAGTGATTCTCTTAGTGACAATTAGACATCAGTCTGCGTACACTAATGAAGCTTCGGTTCTCAGAGACAATGCAGTGTCATAAGGGCTTAGACCTAGTACACCACATATACCAATCTACCGATTGTTCACAGCCTATCGGTGGTTTACCTGGTAGTGGCCGGATACTAGGACCTACCGTCTACTACCGGGTTGATCGGCGGTGGGCGGAGGTTGATCGCAGCTACCTCCTTCCCCTTGGAAGAAAAGGGGGGGGCCGCGTCTGTCCGGATCTCATCGACATTCGATTCGTTAGACGAGAAGGTTAGGCTAGTTGCAATACGCCCGCATGATTATCCTTCCCTACTTCCCTACTTCTATGTTACAGCTTTTAACATAGAGGGTATCACCTGTCGGTAAGGTATGGTTCATTCTGTTCGATGAAATCGAAAATGTAGTACTATCATCATCAGCCAACCCACCTACACTTCAAATTCTGTATTATACACTGTTAATACAGGTTGGTTTGATGATATAAAAACTAAAAATTAGTACTACATTTTCATTTTTATGAATCATACCTACCTGTATTAACAGGTTATGCCCTCCTCCCTTCCCCGCTAGTTGCTTAACCACTTCTATTTTGGTTAAATTTATACTCAGGAAAAAGGGACGTTACTCTTGCTGTCACGTGTTTGTAGGTGATGGACTAATACGCGGTCCAATAGCCATAACGGGATCATTTTGACTTTGTTACGTAAAATAATGCGCATAAAGGAATATATGCACTGTTAATACAGGTAGGTATGATTCATAAAAATGAAAATGTAGTACTAATTTTTA
>JBEVXV010000642.1:0-2929 GCA_040505915.1 Sedimenticola sp.
GGGGGGATCGCAAAATTAGAACTGAATATTTACATCGAGAACAATACACATCCAGCCCTGAAATTAGAAAAACCTGACCTGGTGCCAGGTCGATACCACACCAGTGTCACTTAGCCCCTTCCCCTAAAAGTACATGTAATAGGACTAGCACTAATCTTACTACTTTATAAGGCGTATAACCTGATTCAACTGTCGGGATCCCGCTAAGGATGAACCCCTATCATTAAATTACCCGTCGCATGCTCAAAACCAACCGCCCAACCCATGTAGAAGCAGAGCAGAAGCACAAAGACATCTGTCTGTTGAGCAATCACGAATAGTTGCTGGATGATTATAGTCGGCTTCTTTGTGTGTTGTGTTCAGATATTGACTGACTGAAAGGTAATTCTACTATTGCTGATCTTTACTGGCGATTAATTTCTCATGACCTGCTATAACAAATTTATGTTTTTCCGATGAAGTGTATTGTCTCTCTTAAATTCACGGATAATTATTTCCTTTAATTGTTACAAACAATACCACTGTTTGTGCCGGTCAGTATACAGTTCAGGCTTGTGAACTTCAGGCTTTTTTCTGTACTCGTAATATCCATTGAAGAATGACATGCACATCAGTAGTTTGTAACTTCACAACAGTTCATTTGTCACAATTGCGAACAATTTCATTTCATTTTGACAACTCCATTTGTTGGCCAGTTTATCACCTATGGCAGTGATGACCCATCAATAATTACTGTCTGGGCACCGCCCACATTTCTAGATGGTAGTTTAACACAAACTTCGACTTTGAAATGTTCGATTCCCCGGAGTTGGAATAGGTCATAGCTTGTATGATAGTACATCTGATCATATATACATGGCTTGTATAATCTTGAAGATTCTTCGGTCCTTTTTTGACGTTTTCACTTTTTAATTCTTCCCTTTCGTAAGGAATAATATTATAATGTGGTATTAAATTTGAAAGGATGACCCACCCAAAGTTTGTTCAGACGGATTGTAAAATAGTTTACTGGGGGAGCTGTAACTATATACCTTGTCAGTAAGACCATTCCAGCCATCCACTACCATATATATCTTACATATTCCTTCTAATTTCCGTACAGGCACGTTTTTTAAACGCTTGAGTGAGTTTACCCCTTGTAGCTTGGTATAAAACTTTAGTTCAACCACTGGTAAATGCTTATTTGTCACAGACATGGTTTCTACAATTTTGTGTATGACACTACCGACGACAGTTGGCAATGAATTCTCAAATTCTTGCATCTGTTTTGTCCCTATCTCAATGGTGTTTTTTTACATTAACTGACGCCGGACCTGCTCTACATTGTATCATTAACGACATTCACATTCCGGGTGCCTCTGTGGCTCTAGAGGATATTTACACAGCTCGAGCTTTTTTCCTATGCCATTTATGTCTGTGGTATGACATTGTGCTGTAATTCGGGGCTTTTGCTCCTCTATGTTACTGTCTTGAACATGTGTACTGGTTCACGCTTCATCCACCATGTCAACTAAGCTTCCACACAGCTGCAAATATGAAGTCTAAGTGATCATATTTTTTAATGTTTCTGGCTTCGCTTTAATGCGGATAATACCTCCCTGACCAGCATGAATGTGGTTTCTATGTACATACCACTCACACCATATGCCATTCTAGATACCGACCAGTCTACTTCCCACTGTGCCCTAATACAAAGCAGCATACGCAGTTGGTAATGCCGGTACATGTACTTTCTATCAGCGTTCTTAAAATCTCCTCCACTACTATTCATAATGCTCTCACATTATAACAAACTTTGCCAGATAATATTTTGGTACATCACTAAATATTGCAGCAGTCATTATGCCATTGAGGCCACTTTCTGCCATCAGTGTTCCAATCGAACCCATATAACTCATCAATGAATACATACCACTCAGTCGCAGGATTACATTATAAATTTGATCGAGGTATGCTCACTTGTCGTTCATGGCTAGGCGATATAGTTGTAATTTGCATGTAAATACTCAAAAGTCCTGCCCTGTTTGAAATACTAGTTGCTGTTCCCGTGCCAGTGCCATCATATTATGTGGGTCTGACCATGTCATAACACTTAGTCAAGTAAACAGCCAAGTGCAGTGTGGTAGCTATAATGGAGTGGAATCAAACCATGCACCTTGCATATTTGTTTGGTAGTTGTGTTCAGCGATTTGAAAAGATTGCTAGACTTTGTCCTGTTTGTTTGTCCTCTTGGAGATTTCTCCTCACGGCTAGCAACTGTATCATAATATCAGATACATTCTGGACATGACGGTTTAAACAGTATGTCTTGTATACCCGCAATGTCATTTTCTTTGCCCGATCTCGATTGCTGTGCTAGTATGTGCAATGGTGGCACTTTGACGCAGTAGTTCCCGGCATGTCGGGCGTTTTTGGTCCGGCATGTATTTAAACGGTGACTTCGTACTCGATGAACCATATCAGTCTTCCTAATACATATGATCTGGTATTATGAATAAGTTTTGATTCGTTTTGTAGTAACATTAACATCGAGTGTGAATAGATTGTTTGCTATAGGTATATAAGCTGAGCATGTTTGCGAAGCCAACATATGCCTACTTCATTGTGAAATAGACACGTACTACGGTATTACAGAAAATACAGAAAAGCAGAAACAGTATTCACGTGTTACATTATTATTAACAGCGTGTTCCCCATACTACCCCGCCCTGAAGTAGAGGCCCCAATCGGAGGACTACATATTACTACAAAATTATCACCAACCACCTGCACGAGTCCAATGTCCGCATTGGATAATCCAGTCAATTCTGCATCGTAACTGCAGTTAGAGCTGCAGATCTTTTGAAGCGAAAAACGTCATCGTATGAGCATGTTATTCCCAAGGTTCCCAACTAGTTCTTTAGCGTTTCGAATAATTACAACAAGAGCT
>JBEVXV010000643.1:0-5515 GCA_040505915.1 Sedimenticola sp.
TTCCTATTATATATAAATGATATTGTTAATGACATTAATTCTAGTATACGGCTTTTTGCAGATGATACCAGTTTATATCTTATTGTGGATGTTTTATGGCTAGGTTATGATGAAGGTAGAGATAACTGACGATACACGTGTGTGTATTCAACACGTTTTAATCTGGTATATATATCGACTGGCAGGCTTGATTGCCGTGCCTGGGTGACTAGGTACTGGACTTGATTGTGTATGTATACATGAGAACTGAACATGTTACATCCCCCTTCTCATGAAAAGAAATGTAACATGCAATGGGCTTGCCATGAGATGCATGTCCTTATAGTGGTTCATATGAGGTATTAACAATCTGGATTCTGTATAAGTTTGAACCAGTATACAAATTGTTATACCCAGTATGACACACGTAACTGTAACTAGCATGACACATGTAACTGCGCGTTTTCAGCACTTGCTTAAAATATTTGAACTAATATTTTTGTTTAGCATGTATAGCAATGAAGTATTTGTTGTTTGTAACTATGCCATTAACATGATTAAGCCATGCATTAATGATTTGGTTTGCAGTTACATCTGCATAGTGCTATTTACAGTAAGAAATGTGCTGTTAAGTCCTTTCCCCAGTGTGCATCTGCATATACATTTGTCAGTATGAATTTTGAAAAAGCACATACATAGTATAACTATGGTGAATGCTATATGCATCAATGGAGTCTTCGGTGGAATGTCAATTAATCTTCACCATTCACTATTGTAACTGCCAAAGATCTATAAGGTTGGTTGAGTTATTGAATATATGAATACATTTCACAGATTTGAAATGAATATGTAGCACTAATTAGCACATTGGTGGAATGTTAGTCATCACCTGTCCTTTACACTGATATAATGGCTTTAGGTTTCACAATACGACCAGAACGTGTCACATACTGATCAGGGTCATCATTGTGACGAGTCTGTGTTTTGCTAAATTTTGGTGACTCAGGCTTCTGTGACGGACGGGGTGGTGTCGAGCTAGCATCAAGATTTTGCTGGGTAGGAGGAATATTAGGTATTATGGGATCAACTGGAGTAAGGGACATGTTATATTGATTTATAGGAGCCTGAATAAGATGTCTGCGATTTCTGCGGAGTTCTGACCCTAGATGGTTGTTAACAATATAAGATCTGTCATTATGTCTCGCTTTGATTATTCCTGGTTGCCAGGATCGGTCATGCTGTTGAATGCGCACTGCGTCGCCAATATTTAGTTGTTTAAGTGGACGCGTATGTTTATCGAAATGGAATTTCTGCGTGTTGCGGTTTCTTAGAAACTTCTCGCGAACATACTCGGGATCTGGAGTTTGTGGTTTTAGATGTTTTCGCGATGTTGGAAGAATTGACCGAAGTTTTCTCCCCATTAGTAATTCAGACGGAGATAATCCTAAATCGAGTGGAGTAGTGCGATACTCCAGCAAACTAATGTACGGGTCTCTGTGATCAGCTTTCGCTTTAGAGAACAGGCGTTTGATTATTTGAACATACTTTTCTGCCAAACCGTTGGCTTGCTGGTGATTGGGACTGGAAGTTTCATGTATGAAGTCCCATTCTTTTGCGAATTCCGAGAATTCGTGACTCGCGTACTGAGGTCCATTATCAGAAATTACGCGTTCTGGAATACCTAGTCTTGCAAAAGTGGCTTTCATTTTTGAAACAACGGCGGAGCTTGTTGTGCTTGAAAGTTTTTCTACTTCAAAGAATCTGCTATAGAAGTCAACAATAACAAAGAAGTTTTGATTGTTCCACTGGAATAGATCAGTCGCGACAACTTGCCACGGGTAGTCAGGTGCATCGCGTGGTAGTAATGGTTCCTTTGCATTAGAGTTTCTGCGTTCGAGACATACTGGGCACGTTAGAATCTTCTCAGTGAGCTCAGAAGTTATCAATGGCCAAAATATTATGTCGCGGGCTCTTTTAAGAGATTTTTCGACGCCCATATGTCCACTGTGAACCAGATCCATCATTTTTGGGCGGAGTGATTTTGGTATTACTATCTTTTCACCTTTCATTATAATTTCATCAATGACGGACAGCTGGTCGCGGTGATTCCAGTAGTCTAGGACTTCTGGTGGACATGATTTTCGGTCGCGAGGCCATCCAGAGAGAATGGTCTGCTTGAGAATCACAAGCTGCGGATCAGCATTTGTGTTTTCGCGGATCTCTTGTAATTTCCTATCGCTGATAGGCAGGTTCGACATGACGGTGTGTACATGTGCCTCCATGCCTTCAGATAATTCTGGGTAGGTGTCTGCAACAAATTTGCGAGACAATGTATCTGCGACAGGGATATTCTTGCCTGGAATGTACCGTACATTCAGATTGTATCGCTGAAGTTGTAGTAACATGCGTTGTAATCTAGCCGGTGCTGCGAAAAGCGGTTTCGTCATGATGGAAACTAACGGCTTGTGATCGGTTTCCACATCAATAGTACGTCCGTAAACATATTGATGGAAACGTTTGCATCCATGTAGAATTGCAAATAGTTCTTTCTCTATTTGTGCGTAATTGATCTCGGCGGAAGTCAGCGTTTTAGAAGCGTAAGCTATCGGTCTACCATCTTGAAGCAGTGTAGCGCCTAAACCAAACTTTGAGGCATCGGCCTGTAGCGTCAATTTCTTGTCTGGGTCATAATACGCCAAAACTGGACCTGGAGATTGCGTTATTATGTCCTTGACCTTTTCGAACGCGTCTTGCTGCGGTTTATCCCAAGAAAACAGTGTATCCTTAGTTAAGAGTTGACGCATGGGACTGGTGACCTGTGCCAGGTTCGGTGCGAATTTCGCCAGATAGTTGATCATTCCGAGAATAGTTTCCAGTTCAGCTCGGTCGCAAGGTGGGCTCATATCTCTGACCGCCGTGACCTTGGCGGGGTCAGGTTTGAGTCCTACTGAAGTTAGAATGTGACCAAAATACTTAACTTCATTTACAGCTACTTCTAGTTTATCTTTGTTCAGCTTTATGCCTTTGTCGCGCGCTCGTTCAAGTACTTTACAGAGGTTTCTGTCATGTTCAGTGCGGGTACGGCCATAAACGAGTATATCGTCAACAATGACAGATACTCCCGGTAAGCCCTCGAGGCATTCGTCCATTTGCTTTTGGAATTCATCTTGTGAGGAGTTAAGTCCGAATGGTAACCGTCGGAACCGGTAGCGTCCAAACGGGCTATTGAATGTGGTCAAGTACGATGACTCTTCGGAGAGTCGAATCGACCAATATCCAGATCTGGCGTCCAGCTTTGTAAAAAACTTAGCGCCAGCAAGCTGAGGTAAAATGTCTTCCAATGTGCGCATTGGGTAATGCGGACGCGAAATGGCCTTGTTTAAGTCTCGCGGGTCTAAGCAAACGCGTATTTTGTCGGAATTTGGTTTTTCGACAATTACTAACGAACTGACCCAGGATGTCGGTTGACTGACCTTAGTGATGATATCTGCGTTTTCCATGCGATCAAGCTCAGATTTTAGTCGGTCTCGAAGTGCGACAGGTACACGCCTCGGGGGGTGTACTACAGGGGTGATCTTTGGGTCTATGTGTATTTTACAGATACCCGGTAATGATCCAATACCTTCGAACAGGTCTGAAAATTGTTCCAAGACGACATTTTGGTCTATCGGTTTTGACACGCAGTAACTCTCAATTTCGTATGTTAATTTGACAAGATGTAGGTCTATACATGTCGTTAGACCTAGGATCGCGGTGGATTTCGTGTCGACAACATAAAAATCGCAATGTTTGGACAATGATTTGTAATCACACTTGAGTGAACAGCAACCGAGACATGGTAGTGTAGAACCGTTATACGCACTAAGTTTTGCACTTGCGCTTTGCATTGCGGTTGATATACCAAGACTGTGGAACATATGCTTGGGCAAAATGTTGACCTGGGACCCTGTATCAATTTTAAAAGTAGAGGGTGTGGACCTGGGGCCAAGATTCACTGTAACAAAAGCCTGGTCTTCATTGTTATTTGAATTAATTGTGTCAATGAAGAAATCTGAGTCTGATGACTCTGTACAATCATGATCATGATCAGTATGCTCAGGCTGTTTTGAAACATTATGTATTTGTAAAGATTTTGACCTACAAACACCTGCAAAGTGGTTAAGTTTATTACAGTAATCACAATGTTTGCCAAAAGCTGGGCACGCTCCACGTTTGTGCCGGTATCCACAGTTTCCGCAAGGTTTGTTCTTGTGCGAGGCTGGTTCCCGAAACGGTGGTCCCCCTTTGGGTTTGTCTGGTTTTGTCGGTTGTCCCCCTTTCACTCGGTCTCGATGTTGGCCAGGTTTCCGCTGGTGTTTCCTAATGTGGTGTACTTCATGGGGATGTCCTTCACCCATGGACTGCATCTGTTGCATCTGTAGCTTTGCAAATTCAAATGTTTGTGCAATTTGGATTGCCCTTTCCAATGTTAGGGTTGCTCCCTCGTTCAAGAGTTTCTCTCGGACTTGAGGTGATGAAACGCCGAAGACTAGCCGGTCACGTATCATCTCATCTGGGTCATGGTAATCGCAGTCTCTGCACATTAATTTGAGTTTTGTGACAAATTCTTCTACAGTTTGGTCACCTTGGGCCTCATTGTTAAATTTGAATCGACCAAATATGGGATTCTGCCTTGGTGCGACGTAATTCTTAAATTTGTCGTAATAGGTTCGAAGATGAGATTTGTCTTCCTCGTTTAAGTTCCAAGTGTCATAAATGTCTCTACCTTTGTTGCCGACCCAAAGTAACAGGTACTTGCACTTGACGGCTTCTGGTTTGTCTATCAGCGGACCTTCAAACACCAGTTGTGCATGTTGTTGGAATTTTCTCCATTCTTCAACAAGGTTTGTTGATTCCCAAGACATGGTTGGGCTCGTAGAAACTTCTGACATCATGTTTTATGGCTATATTATGATGAAGGTAGAGATAACTGACGATACACGTGTGTGTATTCAACACGTTTTAATTTACGTATATATAGACTGGCAGGCTTGATTGCCGTGCCTGGGTGACTAGGTACTGGACTTGATTGTGTATCTATACATGAGAACTGAACATGTTACACCTATAGGCCTATCCTCAATTTGAAAAAGTTCAATGTCCATGTTGAAAAACATTATTTTAAAATGGAAACTCTGAAGTCGGCGTTAACTCTCGTTAAACAAAATGTGTGGTTCGGGTCTGTTGATCTGCGTCAAGCTTATTATAGTGTAAACATTGCAGAACCTGATAGGATATACATGCGATTTCAATTTTGTGATGATTTGTATGAGTACACTTCGTTAGCGAATGGTTTATCGTCCGCTCCTAGAATTTTCACGAAATTAATGAAACCAGTATTTTCAACACTCCGTAAATTGGGTCATTGCAACTCCATTTATATCGATGACAGTCTTTTGCAGTCTGATTCATATACTGAGTGCTTACAGAATGTGTCTGACACAATAACATTGGTTGATAGTCTTGGAGTGAGGGTACATCCAGAAAAATATGTCAC
>JBEVXV010000644.1:0-4953 GCA_040505915.1 Sedimenticola sp.
ATAAACCGCTGCATTCGGAGTTTGTTTCTTGAGGCCCAGTATTTGTTTTAAATATTTTATGTGAATTTTGTCCATCTCACTGTCACTTCCTGTCCCCCAAATCTCCGACCCGTATAGTAGTATCGGCTTCACCAACGTGTCGAACAGGTCCAATTTAGTACTCATATCCACAGATATTCGTCCAAACACAGATAATAAGTTATTCATGGCTCTTAGTGCTTGATCTGATAATATTTTTATAGCATCCTTCAAATTACCATTGTACTTTAAATTCACACCAAGATAACAAAACTGCTCAACAATTTCCAGTAATTCACCTTTATACGTCCACCTATAGTTTTGATTAGTCTTTCTTGTTTCAAAAACACATATTTTAGTTTTTCTCGTGTTGACCTTGAGGCCCCATTTGTCCGAATATGTGCTTAAATTGTCAAGTAGCGTTTGTAGGCCCTGTTTTGTGGTTGCACATAGAATCATGTCGTCGGCAAACATCATCATGAACACACATAGGTGATTGATCATTACTCCAATATCATCCGTTCTAATATCCATAAACGCGTCGTTCACGAACAGGAGAAACAGCAGAGGGGAGAGTGGCTCGCCCTGTTTGACGCCAAGTGTGACGTCAAATAAATCAGAACTATCAGAGTTGACCCGAACACACGCTAAAACGTTTTGGTAAATTGCCTTAATCATGTTTATCATTTTGGAACTGACACCACATTCTATTAATTTCAGCCATAATGCGTCCCTTACTACTGTGTCGAATGCCTTTTCATAGTCTATAAAAGCGCAGAATAATTTGCCTTTATCACCTAACACTTTGTCAATTATGCCCTTCAGCAAAAATATGCCATCAACAGTGCTTTTTCCGTTGCGAAATCCATATTGAAAATCAGAGAATATGTCATTATCTTCGCACCATGAATTAAGTCTATTTCTCAGTATGAGCGAAAACAGTTTTGCCGTAGTATTTATTAGCGTGATTCCCCTATAATTTGACACATTCGATTTGTCTCCCTTTTTCGGTATTGGAACAATCACACCAGATGACCATATCGTCGGATACACGCCGCAGTCAAATATAACATTAAACAATCGTACTAGATATGGCGATATAATTATTTCTGTATCTATAAATAGTTCTGCTGGTAATTTGTCCATCCCCGGGCTCTTGTTACATTTCATCGCCCGGATGACTTTTTGTACTTCCGTTTCCGTTATCGGGCTATCCAATTCATCTATATTAATACCATTCACTGATATATCGGCATATTCATTGTCCGTATGTGGGGAATTCAGTACTCCTTGGAAATGTCGTACAAATTCTTCCAGCGATATCGTGTCCGCAACACCGTTGTTACGTTTCCTATATTTGTTCACTTTCTTCCAAAATTTCTTTGGTTCTTTAGTGCTTAAGTCACATAGTAATTTCTTTTCATTTGCATAGAATAAACGTTTGGCCTTCCTTTTCGTCTTGCAAAATTCACTCCTACAGTTTAGTAAATACACTTTATTAACATCGTCTGGGTTCCTTTTATAGATCCTTCTGGCATCTAGGAAAACAGTTTTTTTACGTCTACAATCGACATTAAACCATTCATTGTTTGTCGTGTTTCGTGGCATTTGTGTAGCTTTATTTGTCTGCCTTCTTGTTTTTCCAAAATGCTTGAATGATGCATCATATAGAAAATCGGTCAGCGACACCATACCGTCGTCGATGCTGGTACTGCCCCGCTCGATGTTGGTGATAATGTTGTCCATAACTATACTTTCCGACAATAAATACGTTTTGAATTCATCCACTCTTTCCGGGCCCCATTCAATGCGCTGTGTTACCTTTGGTATATTCGGATTATCGCGTATGCTAGCATTTAATTCGAAAACTATAGGGCAATGGTCTGAGAATTCGGTAAGATCCATGACATTCATTGTATTTATTTGCGCGAAATTATCTGGACTGGTGATCAAATAGTCGACAACACTGCATCCGTTATGCGTATAACACGTAAATCTTCCCGGCTCCAATCTACCGTTAACGAGACGTAAGTCGTGCTCCTTACACAAAGACAATAATCTAAGCCCAAAGCTATTAACTGATTTATCATCTGAATGTCTATCGGGTAAATCATATTCGTATTCCATAACACTCGGTAATTCCCGTACATATCTGTCCAAGCCAATATTATTGATTTGGTCCGAACGTTCACCTGTCCGTCCATTCATGTCTCCGCAAATAAACACTTTACCCTGGCTGCTATAATATCGAATGTCGTCTGCTAAATTATCAAAGAAGTCAAAATTTTGGAGAGCGCATAGGTGTTTATACAGTTTGGATCGTTCTGGGGGAATGTAGCAGACACAAAAGTACACATCATTGACTAGCTGGAATTCCGCTTTGGATAACTTTAACCACACTATGCCCTTTTCGTCCAGTTTTATAACTTTTAACTTTTCCGCAAATTTATTTTTGCAATATATGACAATTCCACCACTGTCACGTTTCGCCTTTTTACTACCTTTTGGTCGATTGCACACTATTTCATGAAATCCGTCAATTTGCACATTGTTTAGACGACCGGTCCATGTCTCCGTAAAAAGCAATATGTCGTATTTCCGAACTAAATCAAGGAATTCCATGTCGTTTAGTTTGGATTGGAGACCCTGCACATTCCATAGCAGAAATGTTAGTTGGCTCATATCGCACCCCTATGTACTTTCGGCGGGAGCTGGTTCAGTCGGTGGGATATTATCCGGTTCAAAACCGTGTGGTGCAGTGTGGGAACTATTTGATTTAGGGACACTTTCAGACGATACATTATGAATGGTCCATGGTCCTGTCGCACCTGTATCTCGGCAGGCACTCGTGTCATATGCGGTGTTTGTAGGGATGGGAATGTTGCATGCACCGTCATCGCGTTGTCTTTTCTGAGTTATGTCCCCTTCTAGAGGAGAACGTGCTTTCTGTTTGCCGGGGGTATTTGTGTTGGTGAGGGGTTCAAATCTGTTGGAAACTGGCGTCACCGGGAAAATGGATGTCGGTTGCATTAAGCCCGGCTGCTTTGGGAATGACCAATTCATGTGTGGCTGTTGGTTGTGTTGACGCGTCGACGTGTTTGTGTTCGTATTAAATGTACTATTATCTGTGGTATACGCCCTGTTGTAACTGCGCGGCGCTGAATTCGCGGCGATATCGTCCTGCGTGGGAATGTATTCCCTTCCATTAACATACAGTTTGTCGCGAAATAGATTCACTCTATTGTCGGGATTGCGTTTGAAACGACGCATAATCGGCAGGAGGGTCTTCCGTCGTTCGTCAATTTCCGGCGGAAATAGCTCTCGTATACCGAACTGAGGCTTCCCTCTGAGTTTTGTAGATGCAGATTTTTTAACACAATCGCGATCTGCTTGGATACAAAATTTTCCGATGATGGGGCGGGGGTATACGTGGTGCGGGTTGAATCTGCCTCTGCGATACACGTTTTCAAACGGCAGATCATCTGATACATCCATTTCGGTTAGCAAAAATGTGTTCAAAGTGTCCTTCACATTTTCAGTTCCCTCCCCTGGACGTAACACTGGTTCCTTGATGCCCGTAAACACCAATGAATCGCGCATCGATTTGCATTGTAAGTCTAACACTTTGTTTCGCAATTGTTCATTGTGTTCCTTGATCTGGTCAACGTCAAAGTCGTTTAGTTTTCTATTCATATCGTGCAATTGTTTGTCTGATTCGTGTTTGTTGCTCAAAACTTGATCACACATGTCACTCATGCACGATAGGCTGTGATCATAACTGGCCATTTTCAGTTTCATCTCCGACATGTCCTGATCAATTACCGTTACGTGTGATTGTACCTTGTTAATGCTATGTCTGATTGAGCCGATTTGTGACACGTGCTGTTCAATGTTATTCACTTGGTTTTCTATTTGTGAAAATTTTGTATTTTGGTTTAGTTCCATTTGTGAAAAGCTAGTCGTAAGATTGCACAACATTTCAGTCATATATTGTAGTCTATCCTGTGACTGATCACTAGTCGGTATCGCCGTTTGGCCAAACGGCGGTGGGTTGGCATAATTGTTACTGGGGATATGCGTATTTGGGTTCTGGTTACACCCCTGACCCTGATTGTTCATGGAGTACGGAGGGTATGGCGGGGGTGGTGGGGTATTGTTCATAGTGTTATAGCTCATATTGCTGTTGTTTTGTCCATATAACACATTCGAGGCCTGGCCCAACGCATTCGCTACATGCGATATGTGCGTCGATTGCGCCGGCTGTGAGGCTGACTTGCTGGGTGGGGTATTTGTGGCTGACATGCCAATGTTCTGTTCACCCGTTTTGCCCTGTCTTTGCTTATGTCCACTGTGTTTTCCCATCACTCATTGTTTATTGTTTGTTTCAAACGTTTTTGCCGACAGGTCTTGCATTTCACTTTAGGAAGATATCTGGGGCGCGTTCCACCGTGTGGAAACACGTACTGGGGACCTCAACTGGGTCACGTGATAAGTGACGTGTTTCCACACTGTGGAATTCCCATTCACTGATGACGTATTCGCTGATTGTCGTGTTCGCTGGAGCGTGACGGAAATTTGGTCATGTCCATTGTAGTGCGCGTGAAATGAGTTCACTCTTGTTTACACAGGCCTTCAGGGGGTATGTTAGTTGGCCAACAGTTCAAATAGTTATTTGCGAAACTCAGAAGTTTATAATGTAAAGAAAACGTGCATTTTACCGGTTCACACATTTAAACACATATAGTATAAGTTTCGTCACAATAGAAGTTCCATATATTTAATTAAATCCAATATTTCGAGCGCGTTTAAAACATCGACCCAACACCCGCGCATGCGCACTAGATGAATGTAAAGCCACTTTATTAATTTAATAAGTATTAATTGGTGGATGTGTATGAGGCATCTCATTCTGATACAAATAATATCCCGTTAATA
>JBEVXV010000645.1:0-3752 GCA_040505915.1 Sedimenticola sp.
ATGCGGTTGCATTGGGAATGCTAGCGTTTCCCCTACTGTATCACCCTCAGCCAATATTTATATAATATTACACTAGAGTAATACCTATGCAAATGAGGCAAATAATCCTCATTAAATATGTGTACGAATGCGCATATAAGTGTGCCAAACAAATGTAGTCGATGCCAGCCGAATATCAAATAACGCTACATATGACGTAACGTTGTGACGTCATCAGCTCAACGTTAGGACGTCACCAAACGATGAACGCCGGCGTTTATAGCAAATTAGCTTCCTAGCAAAAAGACTTACAGATTTGTGTAATTTGATGAGTCGGTTATCATAGGAATACCGACTAAGTACATTTTATAAATTGTAAATAGGCGATGGCAGCCATTCGCTACTGGAAATGGAAAAACGTTCAACATAAAGTCCATATTTACTGAGGTTTATGCAATAATTAGTATCTTACATTCGTGATGGTATATATCCTGTTCTCTCGTGTTTTCGTGCCCTTTAGCTGAAAAATGGCGCATGCGCGTTAGCGATCAATGATCACAAACATTTTCTTCAAACATATAAACCATAAAACATCTTCAAAAACATATGCAACAAAGTTTTTTAACTAAAAACAAACAGAATTCAAGAAATCTCACCTCAAATCATCTCATGTTTACATGCGTGAATCGCGCATGCGCTCCTCATAAGATTCGTGCTTTTAACATCCGGGTCTATTTTTGAGGCACTGGGAGGGGTTATTATATTTTTTGTCTCTCTATCCGATACGTTCATTTTTCATTGTTTACACACGTAATTAAAGTTTCTGAAATACTTCACATAAGTCTTTGAGTTTGAATATTTAGTCAATGCCCATATTTATGCTTAAGAACATTTTAACCAACTTTGAACAGTAATTTAACATATATGGACCAGGTATTGGCTCATTTCAAGTAGCAAGCAGAGCTTCAGCTTACTACAATCGTTAAACACAATTAGATGACTCTTACATCATGCATGCGGGAAGCAGCGGGCCAATTCTACCCCGGGCGCCGCACGGGTTAAAACACTGTCCGAAAATTTACAAGTCAATTTAACTAATTATGTCACTATGTTTTTACTTCTAATCCTGGCAATGTGGGCAATAAAATGTATCGTTAAGCCGGACAACGGATTGCTTCGTGCAGAATCCCAAATGGACCCAATGGCCACATCTGTCACAGTCGGCCCAGGACACTAACTTCAAATATGGTCGGAGATTAAGGTTTGGTGGGGAGAATTGTTTGCAAACGCAACAGTCCTGGGACTCGTCGTACGCGTGCTCGGTGTCACTCAGGTCTGTGTCACTATCGTTGTTGTCGACTCGGTTGGTATGAAGACCGCTGGTTGATGGTTTTGGACTAGATACGCGCGGTTTCTTTGGTTGACTACATTTGCTCAATGCGGATGGTTGTCTCTTTGTTGTTTTTTTCACGTTCTTTTTAGATGGAGGAGCATTCTCTTTATCTTTTTCGTGCGCTTCAACAGCATT
This sequence comes from Sedimenticola sp., assembly GCA_040505915.1. Taxonomy (GTDB): domain Bacteria; phylum Pseudomonadota; class Gammaproteobacteria; order Chromatiales; family Chromatiaceae; genus Vondammii. The sequence goes on from JBEVXV010000645.1 coordinate 1,508, forward strand.
TACAAAATCTTCTTCTGTTATTGCTTTTCCGCCAGGGTTTGGTTTCGAATTGCTGGTACTTGGAGTCTTGTTTGAAGACTGTGGCGTCTCGTGGCAATCGCAGCTGCAGTTCATTTTCCTCTCCGCTTTCAACAATAGGTACCGTTCCAATGCTTCTTTTCCTGCCTTGATTGCTGTCACCTTCTCCACTGGCGTACTGTCGGTAAAGCTTTCGCTCGGGAATAATTTCTCTTTTGGTACTATATCTTTCGCGATGGGGTATATTCCAGTCTTTCTAAATCCCGCGACAATATTCTGGGGGGTCATCGCCTTCATGTACGCTGTGCATGCCAACTGACACATTTGGTATCTAGTTACAGTCTGTCCTATTTTGTTCCTCATGTAATTAGCGCACTCCGAATAGTAGTAGGTCTTGAAGGGGCTAAAGATGGACACATCGAGCGGCTGGAGCAGATGGGATGTATGTGCTGGCAGGATGAATAATATTACATTTTTTGAGTTTGCCCACTCAATAACTGACTTTGAGACATGTGAAGTGTGGCCGTCACATATGAGGAGAATCTTTTGATCGTCCGCGCATCCACCTCGAACATTTGGAATGAACTGCGTCTTAAGATATTCCTGAAAAATATCTGCATTTGACCATCCACTATCTGACATAACGGCATGGGCTCCTGGGGTCGCACCTTTCATCAAATCGGGGTTATAGCGCTTTCCCTTAAAAATGAAGAACGGAGGGACGGAATTCCCTGTGGCGTTGGCACATCCAATGACAGTTGTTGTCGTAGACCGTGGAGATGTGATGGCTTGCGGTTTACTGCCGACTGGAGCTATGACATTTGGAGGCCGATGCTCAGGCTGAATTCCAGTCTCATCTATATTGTAAATGAACTGCGGCTTGTCTCTCAGGTCGTACTTTTCTAGGATGTCGTCGAGATTTTTGAAGTAAGTGTCTACTTTCTCGGGGGTTGAGGATTTTGCGCGATTTGTGTCGAGTGAACGTGGTCTCATAGACGCGATCCGTTCTCCCCATCTCTTCAAGAAACCGAGCATCCAGTTGTTAGATAATGGTTTTTTCTCTGCACGTCGTCCAAGATCGTACACCATGTCCCCAGCCAGGTACTGAACTTGAGCATTGCTGTACCCGTAGCCTAGCTGGGACATGGTCTCGAGATGTTCCACGAATGTCAGCTCCTCTTCATGAGATAATAACGTGTCTGTGCCGGACCTCATGATTACTGGGTCAATTTTCCCCTTTACCCGGTCTCTCAGTGTCTGTACCGGCACTCGAAACTGGATGGCCGCTCTTCTTACTGATATTCTTCCCTTCTTCACCGCCTCATATGCATTTAGTAATGCTTCGCGCGAATAATTCCGGTATCTTTTTAATTTCAATGGCTTGGCCTGTAAATTTAAGAGAGTTAGACACATGCTCGCCGTTTTTTATTGTGATAAATCAATTCCCATTAATTTCACAAATAAAAAAACACTCTAACTTACGGGCACGTTGAATTATCACGTCTCTAGCTTCTCAATGTCTCACATTCAGTGTGTGATTGGCAAAGAAATGAGACAACCACCTTTGGCTAATTGGAAGTTAATTGGCATGTCAAGTGCGAACTGATTTTGAGACGAAATATCGGGACGAAACGGTTTGATTTCCCCTAGTGCGCCCCAAATTGCTATTGGCCGGGTTACAATTCTCGCTGACGTCACGCAAAATGGACGATTTGTGAAAGTGAAAACTTTGACAGCCGATTTTTAACGAATATTAGGCGTAATACGGTAAATAAAGTGTTGTTTTGGGTGACATTAATGGGATTTGATGGTCTGATCCACAATAAATAACGGATTTGATCTGTTTATGCCTGTTTTTGACGCATTTTTGATGAGCGAGTTCTTCTTCGTGTTAAACAGGAAATCGGAAGTAGAAGTCGGGCGCGCGCTATTGTCGGCACGCTCGGTATATTCGGATTTTCTGATAGCACGAATCTTATGGGTAGGCACGAAAACATGAGAGGAAGGGATACATGAAAATCACCATCTGGCAGTCCTAAATTTGTAAAGGAGCTGTCAGACTGCAGGTATGATCCAAATCGACGAACGAAACTATGACCAAAAATAATGGTATTTGTACACCCATTTTCCGCCATATATAGCTATGCTATGCAGCTCAGCCAGCAGACAGCTGTCGAAATGAACAATTGAAATTTTAGTTACGGATTTCGTGTACCAAAACTGAAAA
>JBEVXV010000646.1:0-4474 GCA_040505915.1 Sedimenticola sp.
AATATTTGAACTATTTATAGCCATTATTTTCCCATCATGCAACATTACCCAGCATGCAAAGAGTTAAGGACCATAACTGTAAAGTTTGGCGACTATCGGAGCAGCTGTTCAGGAGAAGATGTTTAAGATGGTTAATGGACGATGACGACGGACGAAAAGCGGCAACAATAGCTCACTTGAGCCTTCGGCCCAGCTGATCTAAAAACAATGAAAGTGCAAACAACATGTTGGTCAGTTTATAAAGTGTTGTACTCTGAGTGAATGACAATTTAGACAGAACCAGACTCACTGGCACTGAGTGTACATATACTCGAGTGAAAGAGTCTTGTCCCCTCTATATATTTGCATATGATTATATATTCGCATGTATATTTAACTAATAGTTCATGTGCACAGATGGGCATGATATATGACATTACTTTAGGATTTGTCGACAGTTACGGTGTTCAGTGTAGCGTGACGTCATAGGATGTGAAAAACGTAAAACATGCAATTAGGTCACGTGACCCACAACAAGCAATCACATCGCATATTTTTCCGACGAAACAAATCTGCACCTATTCCGGAATAGGAAAAACATAAAATTTTAATTGTTGCATATATGCGTGACACATGATGCATGACCTTGACCTTGAACCGACGTGGCTCGAAGTCACGCTCCGCACGACGTCTCAATATATTGAACATTTGTGCAAAGTTATTTCAAAATCCCTCCAGTAGTTAGGCAGATACAGAGCGGACACTGTTTGGACTTAAACGTACAAAGTGAACATTTGTGACGGACGGACACACACACGGACACACGGACGGACGGGTGCAAAACATAATGCCCCTAGACTGACGTCATGGGGGCATAAAAATGCCACTTTTTGGTATTGTCTTATTTATGTCCGTTCAATTTATAAGGACGGGGCATACATGGACGATATTGTATCTATAAAATGATAATAATGGGTTTCTTGGATTCTAAGAGTATGATCAAGCGCCTATTTATCCCTTTAACCCTACAGACCTCTGCAGCAATGTTTGCAAACAGTGTATATCTAGATGAGCCGGCTCGTAACGAGCCGTCTCATCAGGATCTGCACTATTTGCAAGTATTTTTCTCATTTTCATAACAAAAAAACTCTTCATAAATGGACTTGTCTGAATATCATTTTCTGAGGAAATGATTGGTCTGAAATTTAGTTGGACCAGTCCATGTCAGTTACTTAGGGGTGAAAGGGTTAAGACGAATATATAGAGGATATTCATATTTTTACAATGAATATGATGGGTATTGGAAGGCCATCGAGCCAATTCCCACCCTTAAATATAAGCACATACATATACGAATATGACATTTATGTTCGAGTGGTGTGAAATGTCCATATTTCACGAGTGGAGTGAAATATGGACATTTCACATCACGAGATGAACATACATGTAAATGTATATTTGTTGCGAAAACATTAATGTTCTATTTATTCTATACTTAAGGACAAAAGTTCTGTCCGGTATATATAAACTGCAATAAAATTAAATAGTCTGTTTTGATTGTCTCCAAATTTTGCAGATATTATATGTAACCATAGTGCTTGACACTGATTGACTAAAGTCCAGCTGCGATTTGTTGTGTAATTAACAGTCGCTTTAACGTTCCTTCTGCATTTTGTGGCTGAAACACATTTGCAACATTGATGTTGAAGTCATTGTCAATGTCTTCTTCAAAGAAATCATCCAACTCATCATTGTTCATGAAGCATATGTTGTGAAGACAGCATGTGGTGACAACTACATTTACAATGTTCTCGACGTCATTCATATTCACATGCTGTAACCGTCTAAACCTGCCCTTCAGTCGACCAAAACAGTTTTCAATTATCACCCTTGTCCCACCACACTCTGCCACCCACCACACTGTTTGCCACCACCACACTGTTTGCTACCGGTAAACAGTGTGTGGTGTCAGACAGTGGTGGGTGGGAAACAGTGATGGGTAACAAACAGTGTGGGCGGCAGCGGCGGCATGACGACAACAAATCCATAGTATCCCCCGACTTTCGTCCAGGGGATACAATAACATGAACACTTCCATGTGGGAAAGGTTAATTATGGACTACTAGAATGGCAGTCGCTCTCCTGACAGATTGGTGCGTAAATGACTTGATAATCTCCAAAGTCATCAAAGCAGATTGTCTCCTCACTGTCACTTCTGTGAAGAGCTAGAATGAAATACAAACACAATCCTGTAGAGAAGTTAAACTGGATGACAGTTTCTTTGTTGGAACCATAGCTGAAATTATGTTGATAGGTTTGTTTGAAATTCACTAGAGTGAACATGGCTTGGTTCCAAAACCTCAATCACGAGTTATACACTGCTAAAAATATTTAAAGGAGTGTTGGTATGTCGGGTGTTGTCAAAAATAGTGGTGTGAAGAAAACGGCTAGATATTTTCAGGAATGCTTCTGAAAATAATCTCTATGATATCCAGGTCACCAGTATCTCCAAACAAGAGGTCCAAATGGGCCTGTATCACTCACATGATGACACGAAATAAGGTCAACTGTAACCATTATATAGGCCATAATGAGTCGTAAAACTATTTTGCAACATGAAGACCCAGTTTATCAAATCTGAAAACACTTCACCTAAGGACCATAACTATGAAGTTTGGCAGCCAAGCGGTTTGTGAGAAGAAAACGGTTGAAAAGGTCATATTCATACCAAGCATGTGTAAACATGTTTAAAAAAAATCATAAAAAAACGAGAGAAAGTGGGCAGGGGCCGCCGCTTGGACTTAGAAACGAAAGCTTTGAGTCAAACACAAAAAAAAAATGTAAATGCTACGGACGAACGAACGGACACACGGAATTACGAAAACTATATACCCCTCGGCTACTTCGTAAGCCGGGGGTATAAAAACAAAAATTAAAAAGAAATACCTTTTTCACCATTCACTCTTGAAAATGTTAACGTGTGACCTCAGACGACATTTTTTTGAGATACAGGTGACCTGGATATCATAGAGATTATGTACAGAAGCAAAACTATCAGCAGACATACGCGCACTCCCATTTTCAGCAGTGTATAATACTACATGTATCTACAGAATTTCAGTCACAGTTCCTACTAAGAAGTGTTATTCTGGTTTGAAAGCTATTAAATGGATTATTCATTATTTTTCTTTAATACATCGATTAGGCCTTTAAATATGTCCATTTTCTCACTGTGCATGCGTTTACATTCTGCGATTCGCTGCTCCTCGCGTTTTTCGACTTTCTCAACGTACGTTTCCATAAAATCGACCATTTGACCGACGCCACTCTGGGTCTTGCGTTTCCTTTTCCTTTCTTCACAATTACCTGTAGGAGGTTCCTCGCTGTCATCCATATCAGCATCAGCTGCTGTTGATGAACTGAAGACCTTTAGCGGCGTAATTGTATGGCTACCTTCGAATACGTCATCCAGCTCGCTCTCAAACTCATACTCCTTCCGTTCCTTTCCTGTTTTGTTCCTGTCATCCTTCACTTTCCTGTATGCCGCTGTTACTGTTTTCCACCTGCCTTCTGTCTGTGATAGCGAGAAGTTGGTGGAAGCTAGGCTATTCAACTCTGCTGTAATTTCCTCCCAGATCCTTTTTTTTTTTATTGTTCCATTGTTGAACTTCCCCTTCCTGTCTGCATAAATGGAAATGAGGGCCCTTGTGCGCTGGACTGCGAAGATGTACTTATCTGGGGCACTTCAGTATCATGTGGTACTGGAGTCTGGATGTCAGACGGAGACATCTGGCTGTCAGACGGACACATAACTGGCATCTGGCTGTCGGAGGTATTATGTGCATCAGTTGGAACACCTGAAATACATTACATAACACAAGTGACAAATTTCCATCTGAATCAAGAAACATCGGGACAGTTGCTTAAAGCTAGTTCTGATCTCACGGGAGATAATAGAGCAACATGATCCCCAAGCGGAGATGTACTAATAATCAGTTGATCGAGTTTCGGGTAATATGCATTGTCTATTCCACAAAACAGTGAACATTTGGTAGGTGTGTTTAGTTCTTAGGAATTATTTTGTTCCAACAGCATTATGGAAGAAAAAAATCTGACAGTGACCTAGATATTTGAAACATTCTGAGAAAAGTTTTGTTCGAAAACATGGTAATACCGGTAATACCAAGCCTTGAGAATCAACCTTATCACTAAGTGATCAACATTATCACAGTCATATGATAATGTTTTCGATAAAGATATTTAGTAGCCGAAACTCATAATCGTGGCGGACAAAAAATGAGGAAAACTAGAACGACAGTCGCCCACGACCGCATTGTATCCCCCTGCCGCCATGTCAGAACAAGAATTCCGCGACGGAAGCGGTGTCGCACCTGCGGTAGCCTGGACAGTATACAAGGGATGGGTCCCTAGACACACATTGTTGTCAAAGGTTATCAAAATCTAGGGGTTAAAAAGAATTAGAGAAAAAAAAACA
>JBEVXV010000647.1:0-1867 GCA_040505915.1 Sedimenticola sp.
GCGAGTTTATGCCCCTGGCAAAACTACTGAGCCCGATCGCCCGCTGGCTCAACATCCCCATGTCCAGCTTCACCGCCGGTGCCGACGATACACCCCCTATTCTCAAGGTGGCCGGTTACCCGGCCGGTATCTCCATCTGCTACGAAGACGCCTTCGGCGAAGAGGTGATCGAAGCACTACCCCAAGCCGCATTCCTCATCAACACCAGCAACGACGGCTGGTTCGGTGACTCACTGGCCCCCCCCCAACACCTCGAAATCGCCCGAATGCGCGCCCTGGAGACAGGCCGCTACCTGCTGCGCTCAACCAATACTGGCATCTCCGCCATCATTGGCCCCAAAGGAGAGCTGCTATCGACCTCCCCGGCTTTTGAGCGGCATGTACTGACTGGGGAGTTTGTACCGATGAAGGGCAATACGCCCTATGCGATGGCGGGTAATGCCCTCTTGATCTCTCTGATGGCGCTTCTACTTGCTGCTGGCCTGATTGGCAGGCAGCAGCCTACGCCAGAGCGGCAGTAGTTAGCGCAATAATTTGCCTGCACATCCGTAATGACTTGGGATACTATTTCCAGTAACGACAAAAAAAGTAGGGGAATCTGACAAGCAACCAGGGAGATACAGGGCACCCAGCATATGCCAATCGGTGGGTGTCCTTGATCACTCCCTCCGAACACCAAAAGTCCCGCACACCAAGCATTAACCGATACATCACCTCCCACGAATCGCCCCAAAAACCTTGCTTTAACTATCTAAATGCTTTAAAAATAAATTATCTTCTCCTCCAAACCAGCTTTAGGGATGCCTGTTTACATGGAGTCGAAGGAAGCGATTGAGCTAGTTGATAAAACCCATCTCAGCTCGGATGGTGTTGTCCATGATTTATTACAGCAAAATCTCCTTCATAAATAGGAGATGAACTTACAATGGCAATAAAAGAGAACCTATGTAGAGCGTTTGGCGGGTTATGTCAGCGAACGTGACGGCAATATAATCAGCTGTTAGCCGCAACAAGGCAGCCCCAAAGAAATCTTTTGCAATTGCGTAAAATATTGATTGGGTGGTACCAAATGAAAAATAAACAGCCTCGCGTTCAATCATCGTTTATTCGGCCAATATACACCCATAACGCAAGTAATTAATGAATGCTTACAACCCAAGAACACAAAGGCATAAAAACGATGAGCAAACAAAAGAAGTTTAAGCGCCTGTTAGACCTTCCAGATGATGAGTCATACGCTGAATTCCTTAAGCTTTCGCCAGACGAACAAAGAGAATATGAGCAATATGCAAAAGCACAAGCAGAGCACTACAAAAGACTAACAATGGATGGTGAGGGAAAATTAAAGGAACTTGAAGAACAGATCAAGCAGAAAGATGAAGAATATAAGCGCTTAAAAGGTCTACATTAAATGCATTGTAAACTTCTAGCAAAAACGGCTAACAAGTTGCTGCACCCGACCCACTTTGGTGGTCCGGTGAGCATAGTCGTTAAGTTTCTCACTGGAGACGTGAGTCGTGAAATTTGAATGGGACCAAACAAAGGCAGTAACCAACGAGAAGAAACATAGCATCAGTTTCTCTGAGGCAACCACGGTTCTTGGGGACCCATTGGAGTTGACTATCTCTGATCCAGGTCATTCAGTAGATGAATACAGGTTTCTCAGTATTGGACGATCAAGTACAGGCAATCTCCTGGTAGTGTCATATACTGAGAGACAGCTGAACCAGATCAGTATTATCAGTGCACGAAAGGCCACGAGGCAAGAGAAACCGCATTATGAGCAAAACTACTAAAGACGAAGAAATGCGGGAGGAATATGACTTTTCTTCCGGTGTGCGCGGAAAACACTTTCGTGCATATCAGC
>JBEVXV010000648.1:0-4915 GCA_040505915.1 Sedimenticola sp.
TTTGTTTTCTATGAAGAATCATGTGTGAAATATCAACAAGTTGTGTGAAAGGAAACATAAATTATATACGGTTTATTTAACCAGGAAAACTGATTATCGTGAAATAATGCACTCGTGATAGGGTCCTACCGCTAAACAAACAAACGCTTTACATTACTTATCACATGTCAGTTCTAAATGAATTGTATCATAGTACGGTGTTGTCCATCTGTCTGTTCGTTACGCTTTGGCTAACCCTTGGTTTGGACTCTGCTCAGATCGCACTCGTTTCATAGCAGATTCCAAACCACGGTCAGCTCCGCTAAACACATTATATCAATGAGAGAAGGCAGTGACATGCAAATTATCTCCCTTTAGTGCTCTGTAGCTGTTCTAACACTGACCAACATCTGATTTTTACTTGGTTTTTACGATAAGTTACTGTGAAGTGGATTCTTTATATCTACTGAATCTTTACTCGTCGGATCAATTCTTAAAATGTAATTATGAGAAATAATAATTTATAAATGATTAGTTGTCAACTATATTTTAAATGATCAGTGCACTGACAAATTTAAATATAGCTCACAGCAATTTCAATATGGCATTTTCCACCATTTTAGTGAAGAAAAAAGCCGAGGAGCACCAAATGATGAACCGGCTTGTAAACTCAAGGGAGATAGTTTAGGGTCTCACTGAAATCCCTCATATGCTTACAATTTCTAGAGTATGTGAATGTTGCTAGATACTTCGCCAGCATATACTATTTTATTATACACAATCCATTCTAATATCCTCAGTATACTTGATATTTTATTTGAGCCGTGTACTATTTGCAATTATTAAATATTATTTGGTTCTTGTTTGTAAAACAAGCACCAAACATATATTGGAAATTGTGCTAGGCAGAATGTAAATAATATGGAGTTAAATTAGGTGAAACCCATTAATTAGGCAATCTTTGTTTACGTAGAAATTAGTGCATATACAAGTATAAGCGTGTGGGCAAGTCTGGGGACTTTCTGGGAGGCTTGGAAATGCCCAGTTTCCCAGAAGATCCCCTGATTCATTCTTTTTAATAATTTATCGTTCCTACGATCCTATCTAAGCGTTATCTTAGAACGTATTCTCACGGCCAGGAGGCACAGACGAAATTGTTCTAACTTTAGTTTTATTGACTGAAACATGCTGCATGGGAGGTAAATGGTTTAATACCTGTCATAACTATTCCTAAAAGTTAGTCTCGCTATACAAAATCGAATACATGTATGTATATATAATGCATGGTTAGGCAATATATACACATATGTTCAAGCTATTATTTTATACTTTAAGGAAACATTTTGGCAACATGCTAATATAAGCAATCTCTGACGGTAACACAAGAGACTATTTATATCAAATGCAAGCGTTAATTGCCATCTGTATGACTCTATCCATCTGTGCACATATTGCTTCCCATGTATGTTATGGCTGCGACCTGTGGATCACTTTTCATGTGTCGCATATACTCGGTAATCATGGACAGTGTACAATAACATGTATATATTTATGTGTGTGTATGCGTGTGTATGTGTCTGCATGTATATGTGTGTATATATTGGTGTTGTTTATGTATTTGTATATATGTGTGTGTATATGTACTTATTTGTAAGTATGCGTGTATATGGGTATGTATGTATGTATATATGTATGCACATTCAATTAGGTATGCAATCATTATGACTAGTGCTTGTGAGAATACCTAGAGTGCAGGCGGGGTCAGAGGAGGGGTTAACTTTTTAAAATTGCAAAAATACGGAAGGGATAAATCATAATTAGACTTTGGAATGATGTTTAGCTAAAAAAAGTACTCACTTTTAATATATGGACCGTGTTTGTATCACACCCACGTTTTCCTTAAATTAGATAAAAAATGGCAAAATCACATTATTATGAAACGGACTATATTCAGTTGCGGTATATGAACATGCAAATTAACTTGACCAGTGTGTACAGGTGACCATTTATATAACATCACGTGTATGATAAGATAAAATCTTTACATAATAACTATAGCATACAAGGCCAATACTGGTTATAGTCTATTTCATAACTGCTAGCAGAATAGACCCAACTTTGAAGACTCTCAAAAACACTAAAAGTTCACCCGTCTAGACAAGCCAGCATCAACACTCAATTGTTTTGTTAGTGTTAGAGGTTTGTGCTTTTTTGTGCTAAATATCTCTGCAGAAAAATCCTTTGAAATACCATTTGCATATATTAATAATTTGGGAAGACCACTTTTCTACTGACCCGGTTTGTATGATAGTCCTTATGTACACCAAGCTTAACCTCATATTTCATCTAAATGTTAACACATTGTTGTCATATATCCTCGTGCAAATGTATTTGATCCTATACGTTGGAGGGCGTGCCTTTTCGCACGCGAGTCTTTTTCCGAAAATTTAGCCGATGGTAAGGCAATGCAATCGCTGATATCATCGGTGGGAATACAGTTCCGCATTTGCACTATGATTTCCACCAGTCTTAATATTGCATAGGCGTAACACAGGCTACGGCCACGCGGCACTGGCCGCGCCGCCTTCCAGACCGGACTTTTATAATAATTTAAAATTGTTCTATGCCTCTGCTCCTGCATTATGGCACTTTAACCCTTCACCCCATAAGCATACATTGCGGACTCTAAGCCTGAAATCATAAAAGTACCATTTACCAGTTGGAAAGTAAGATTTCTGTATGATGTTTTATGATAGACTGGAGAGCGGTAAATGAACAGTTCAGATTGCTCATACGAGCAAACTGGACTGCCAATTTGCTGTTTCATATGCATTTCTCTTAGGCTAGAGGTATCCAGTCTCTCGAATTGGGGAAATGGTTCAATAATACGGTTTCGTCGCACAATCCTCTACCTCTCTCCTACGCCACTGTCTTGGTTCAATAAACTATGGTAGTTTTTCGATGCCATTTTCGGCGGGAGTCCCGAGTGCGGGGCTCGTTGTCCAGTTGATAGGATTATTCAAATGTATTTAACATGCTCAATTCACCCTTTGGCCAATTCCGTAGTTCAAGTCATGTCAACTTTTATTTGTTTGATTCTCATACCTTTTGTACTGTGCATGCGATCACTGTCCCACTACCTAACGAGCCTGCCACTTGTCACTCTCGTCACGCCCCTGGGCCTTTGTTGTCTGCGCACTGGACGACGATGGTACACGGAAGCAATATATTATGTGACCTTGAATGACAACATTCCTTAAACCAAACAAATGTAATGCTTCTGTGTACAGGGAGGTAACACATCCTTTGTATCATAATTTTAAAAAGACATATTTTGTCTCAATCACAACATACGTTGTACTTATACGACTATTACTTTCTGGTGACATCCATACCAATCCCGGTCCGAGTACTAGCTCTGATTCCTCCTCTGTACTCTCAAACTCATATTACGATATCATTAATAGCGGTATTAGTGTTATGCACTTGAATATACAAAGCCTCAAACCAAAACTAGACTTATTGGCAATCGAGTCACAGCCTTATGATGTACTTATATTTACAGAAACCTGGCTATCAACTGACACATCCAATGACGACCTCCTTATACCAAATTTTAATCCCCCTCTTCGCAAGGATAGACAAGGTAGACTAGGTGGTGGTGTAGCAATATATATAAGGGAAGGCCTCCATGCTACACATCGTCCAGATTTATCTATAAACGGCCTAGAATCTCTGTGGGTTGATGTAAAATTTAATCAAAGAACTTTCATTATGGGAGGAATATACAGACCACCTGACGCTAATAATAATGATTGGTTATTGCTCGAAGAGTGTATCGACCGTGTGTTCAACCAAGCCTGTGAAAATGTAATAATCGCCGGAGATTTTAACATAAATGTCCATAACTCCAACTCTAACAAGATTAGTAGATTAGTCAGTTCATATAATGCAGAACAATTAATAACAACCCCCACCCACTTTACAGAACATTCATGTTCTCTCATTGATCTAATAATTGTAAAAGACACACGTCATATAATATCTAGTTTCGTAGCGGACCCCTTTATCCCCGATCTTGTCAGGTTCCATTGCCCAGTTGTAGTTGTCTTAAAACTTAATAAACCTAAAGCGACTGCTTATAAAAGAAAAGAAAAATATGGCTATACGAACAAGCCAACTATGATGGATTTAGAACTAAACTTAATTCTATCAACTGGGATGAAATACTCGATAACGATAATTTAGATACAACTGCCGAATTAATAACAAGCTCCATTATCGACGCAGCTACAACATCTATACCAAATAAAGTAGTAACAATTAGACCAAACGACATACCTTGGTTCAACAGCGAAATTAGAAGATTAATAAGGAAAAGAAATAGAACTCATAAAAAGGCTAAACGAACAAATACTGAACAAATTTGGGCCAAATTTCGTAAAATCAGAAACGAAGTAACTAAACTTATCCGTAAAAGTAAAACTGACTATGATAGTAATATTATCGAAAAAGTGAATGACTCGACTACACCAATAAAAACCTGGTTTAAATTAGCAAAACAATTGCAATCTAAAAGTGTCTCATCAACGATCCCTACACTAGTTTCTAACGGTACGGAGGCGTCTACAGAAACCGATAAAGTTGAACTTTTGAATGGTTTCTTTGCACAACAGTCAACCATTGATGATAGTGGGCACAACCTACCACCTATACCTCCATTGCCACTTCATAATCTTTCAACTATATATATATCATCAAAGGACGTTAGCGATGCCATCTCGTTGATTAACCCGTCCAAGGCCAGTGGCCCTGACCTAGTCAGCCCACGGCTCCTACGCGAAGGCTATCGCGAACTTTCAACTCCACTATCTATCTACTTTAATAAGCTTATAAATAAATCATACTTTCCATCTCCTTGGAAATTGGCAAACGT